>JBGAQM010000168.1:0-12552 GCA_044220735.1 Urbifossiella sp.
CCGAAGGGCCGGTCACGGCCTCGGCGATCACCCGGATCGTCCCGGTCCCGGCGGCGACCGCGACGGGTCCGTTCACGTTCACGTTGTCCATCGCCTCGAGTCGGATGTCACCCGTCTCGGCGGTCACGGAACCGGTCGCGCCGACGGTGAGGGTGCCGGCGCCCCCGAGCGTGGGCTCGGCGATGACGGTCACGTCGCCGGCGCCGGCCGCGGACACGGCCGCGTTCACGTTGACGTCGTCCTCGGCGTTGATGGTGACGTTCCCGTCCCCGCCCGTGGCACTCACCGCGGCGTTCACGGTGATGTTGTTGCTGGTGGTCGTGAGGGTGATGTCGCCGCCGCCGACCGCCGTCACCGCCTCGGTCACGGTGATGCTGTTGTTGTTGCTGATGTTGATGAACCCGGACGTGGTCACGTCCACGCCGCTCAACGTCCCGTTGACGTTGCCGATCGTCAGAACCGCGCCCGTGTTGGCGACGAACACGCCCCCGGTGTCGGTGGTCGCCTCGAAGTTGCTTACGACGATGTCCAGGTTCACGTCGCCGCCGCTCACCCCGATTCCGGTCACGGCCGTAATCCCGAGCCGGGTGACGGTGATGTCGTCGAGGCCCGCGCTGCCGTCGAGGACGCCGGCGCCGGTCACCAACTCGAGTTGGCCCGTCCCACCCGGGCTGACCGCGGAGGTCACGGTGATGTCGCCGGCGGCTGCGTTGCCGACGATCACGACGCCGGCGGTGAGGGTGTCGAGTTCGGCGTCCGTCAGGCCGAGCGTCGTCGGGCCGTCGGCGCCGCCGAGGTTGATCGCCGTCCCGGCCGTGACCGCCCGCAGGGTGGCGGTGCCGGCCCCGGCGTTCGTCGGCCCGACGAGGGACATGTTGTCGGCCGTGTAGTTCACGTCCGCGCCGCCGGTGGTCACGCCGTAGGCGGCGGCGAGGTTGAACTGCACGGCCCAGCTCAGGAGCGTCCCGCTGTCGCCGGTGGCACTGTCGACGATTCGGAGGGTCCACGTCCCGTTCGCGGTCAGGCCGTCGAACGCCGACAGGGGCGCCTCCGGCCGGAACGAGCCGGTGAACGCGGGGACGCCGGCGGAGATCGGCGTCGCGGCCTCGTCGTCGAACACCGTGTTCGAGTAGTTATCGCCGCTCCCCCCGCGGTTCCCCGACAGCAACACCGTCTGCCCCCCGGGACCGATCAAGCTGATCGCGAGGTCGCCGTCCCAGGTGTGCGTGAGGTTGATCAGGACGTTGACGTCGGTGATCGCGGCCGGGCCGCCGACGACGGTCAGTGTGGAGTCCGTCGTCCCGACCGTCCCGGACGGGGGGACCGGCTTGGGCACGTCGGCCGAGGTGAAGATCGTCCCGACCGACGCCGCGGCGCCGACCGTGAGGGCGCCGGTGAGGGCGGTCACGTCCACGACGCCGCCGGTCGTGGTGACGCCGGACGTGCCGCCCACGATTCCGATCGCGAGGTCGTCGGCGTCGACGTACGTGAGCGCGTTGCCCGCGCCGGTCAGGGCGGCGGCGAGCGCGTTGGCGTCGTTGCCCGGGTCGGTCAGCGTGACCGGGCCGGTGCCGAGGAGTTGGAGGCCGTCGGCCACCACCACCGACCCGGCCGTCTGGGTGATCGGCCCGCCGGCGGCCAGGGTGATGCGGATGCCGGTCAGGAAGTTCCCCGCCCGCACCCCGTCGAAGAACCCGACCGCGTCGTTCGTGGTGTCGATCACGAACCCGTCGGCGTCGCGGTACTCGAACCGTGTGTCGTTGCTCCCGACCATCAGCCCGGACAGCCGGTTGACGTTGTTCGCCGCGGCGTCGAGGAGGACGCCGGCGTAGGAGTGGCCGACGAGGTAATCGACCTGGATCGAGCCCGCGCCGGTGTCGGTGATGAGCCCGCCGCTCAGGTCGAGTACGTCCACCGTCGTCAGGGCGATCGGCTGGGTGACGGTGATCGCCCCGCCGGTGAAGATGTTCCCGACGACGAGCCCCTCGGCCGTGATCCGGCCGAGTTCGGCGGCCGTCAGGCTCAGCGAGCCGCCCGTCTCGGTGCCGAGGTCGATGGGGCGGCCGGCGGTGTCCGCGACGATGGTCACCCGCCCGCCGCCGGTCCCGGCGGTGACGGTGATCGGGTTCGCGACCTCGATGTCGTCGGCACTGAGGATGAGGAACGCGTCGGTGCCGCCGACGGTGATTCCGGTCACGCCATCGACGCCGGCGCCCACGGTAAGCGGCTCGACACCGTTGTCGAAGCGGACGAACCGGTCGGCGGTCCCGGCGACGTCGGCGACGAGGTTGGCGACGTTGTTCCCGGCCCCGTTCGTGAGGACGACGTCCCCGGTCCCCGTCAGCCGCAGGTTCGTGGCCACGACCGCGCCGGCCCCGGTATCGCTGATGCCGCCGGGGCCGGCGACGAGGGTGAGGGCGGCGCGGGCGACCGGCGCGTCGGCGTTGATCGGGGCGTTGACCTCGAACGCGCCGGCGGTGGCGCTGCCGATGCGGAGGACGCCGGTGCCGGTTACCCGGTCGAGCTCGGCCTGCGTGAGCGTCAGCTTGCCGACGGTGACGCCGTTCCCGCCGAGGTTGATCTGCCGGCCGGCGTCCGAGTTGGCCAGCGTGGTGACGCCGGCGCCGGCGTTGACCGTCGCCGTCGGGTCGATGATGAAGTCCTGGGCCGCCAGGGTGATGTCCCCGCCGCCGGCGGTCTGTACCGGGGCCGACGGGTCGAGCGCGAGGCCGCTGCCGAGGTTCGTGATGGTGATGCGGCCACCCGGGGCGGCGTTCACCACGCCGCCGGCGGTGTTCGTGATGGTCAGCAGCTGCGAGGGGGCCGCCGTCTGGGTGACGGTAATGTCGCCGCTCGTGCTGTTACTCGCCTGAAGGGTCGCGGCCGAGGTCTGCACCGCGATGCCGGTCGCCGCCACGAGCGTGAGTTGGCCGGGCGTCTGGAGGGTGCCGGTGGCTGACACGTTCGCGCCGGTGCTCGTCAGGTCGATCGCCCCGGTCGTGGTCGCCGAGGTGACGGCGAGCGTGCCGCCGGCCTGGGCGTCGAGGCTGCCGCCGCTGAGCGACGCGAGCGTGGCGGCGGCGCCGGCGGTGAAGACCAGCCCGCCCCCGCTGGTGGCGAAATTGTCGGTGGGGTCGGCGAACGTGATCGCCCCGGGGGCCGTGAACGTGGCCGACGACCCGCCGCCGGTGAGCAGCGTGACGGTCGCCGCGAACCCGTTGAAGGTGATGTCGCCGGTCGCGGCGGTGACGCTGATGTTGGTCGCGGCCGCAACGCTGGTGAGCGCCCCGCGGGAGAGGGTGCCGTCGGCGCTGACGATGCCGTCGGCGAGGAGGTCGCCGTCGAGCGAACCGCCGGTCGCGGCGTCGAGGACGGTGATCGCCGGGACGACGCGGTCTTCGAGCGATTCGATGCGGAAGACCGACGCCCGGCGGACCTTACGGCAGTCCGCGGCGCGGGCCGCGGTCTTCGACTGGAACAGGCGGGCCACCCACTTCCGGAAGTCGCCGCTCATAAGTCCCTCAGGGTGAGAGTCGCGGGTGCAGTAGTTACGTCTCCCGGGGGTTCCCAAACGGCATGAAGACTGCGGGTTGGGCACCACCCTCGGTCGCAAACTCGAAATTATGCCGTGAGCATATTCGACTAACTACACAGCCCGGAGGACGGACTTCAAGCGAATTCCCCAGTTTTCTTATCTTCCACCACTTACCCACGTCGGAGAACCGGACACCACGTCAGTAGCAAGCAGCAGCACCATTCAGCTGGCGGCGTGAGGGCGGACCTGAACACCAGACGGGCGGTGCCGGCCTGAGCTCCGGTTTCTCGTTGACACTTTGCCGGCGGGCGCGACAATCGTTGCACCCGTCACGCGCCGTCTGGTGTGGTCCATGCGCCTGCCCGCCCTCTCCTACGCCGTCGAGGCCGTTCTCGGGGCCGCGGTCGTCGTCGTGGCCGTCGTCGTATTCGCACCAGGCCTGCCGGAGCGGCCGCGAGTCGCACAGAAGGCTCCGCCGCCGGCCCCGCCGGCCGCGGGTCAGCTCGGCGCCGTGGCACCCGCCCTGGCCCCCCCGCAGGCCTGGACCGAGGAGGCGTACGGTGCGGCAACCGCCGAGTGGACCGCGAAGGTCGCCGCGCAGCCGTACCCGATGGCGTTCGACCGCGCGAAGGCCGCCGACGTCCGCGCCGCGTACCTGACGGCCGTTCGGGCGCAGACGCTCGGCCCGTTCGAGAAGTCCGCCGGGCGCGACGCCCCGTGGGCCGCCCTGGCCCGCGCCGCGTTCGAGCGGCGGTCCGAGTCCGTCGTCGCCGAAATGCTCAACGGCATCCCCGACCAGCGTCTCTCCGACGAGGCCCGCGCCGCCGTCGCCAAGGCCGTCGACGGCGGGTGCGATGACCCCCTCCTCCGGTACTGGGTGGAGGTGGACGGGATGTGGCAGGGGCGGCAGCCGGACCCGGAGCGGTTCCGCGCCGCGGCGGAACGGGTGTACGCGAGCGGGTACCACGCCGTCCGCCGCATCCACGCCGTGCACAACTGGGCGGCATTGGCCGCGACGCTCCCGCTCGACCACCCGGCCCGCGCCGACGGGGTCGATTGGCAGGCCCGGTTCCTCGAACTGTTCGGCGCCGCCGCCGCGGCGCGCGAGCTGGCGGTGGACGAGGAACTGATCTCCCTCGCCTCCAACTGGCAGATGGAGCAGATGGACCGCGGCCGGCCGCGGGAGGACGTGCTGGCCGAGCTCGACCGCCGCGTCCGCCGGGCCGGCGGCCGCGACTACCAGCGGCGGGCGATTCGCGGGGCCGGGCTGGTGCTCGCCGCCTGGGACGCCCGCGGCGGCGGGTTCGCGGACACGGTCGGGGATGACGCCGCGCGGGTGTTCGAGGAGCGGCTCCGGGAGGCCCACGAGGTGCTGGCCGACGCCGCCGACGCCGACCCGGCCGGGTTCAGCGCCCCGGCGACGTTGATCTCGGTGTGCATGGGCCTCGGCTTGGATCGGGCCGAGATGGAGGACGCGTTCCGGCGGGCGATCACGGCCAACCCGTTCGACCGGTCGGCGTGCGGCCGGAAGCAAGAGTACCTGCACCCGAAGTGGGTCGGCGCCCGCGACGGGTCCGACTACCTGCTGTTCGCGTGGACGCTGGCGCTGCACCCCGGGCCGCCCGAGTTCCCGGAACTGGCGCTGGCGAACCTGGCGTTCAACCACCCGATCGCCGGCCCGCGGTTCGAGGCCAACCGCGCCGCCGCCGCCGACTACTACGCCCGCCCGCCGGTGTGGGCGCTCGTGCGGACGGCCGCCGGCCGGGTGCGGGACCGCGACCCCGGGAACACGTTCGTGACCAGCCTGTACGCCCGCATGGCCTGCGTCGCCGGCCAGTACGCCACGGCGCGCGAGCAGTTCCAGGCGATCGGCGACGGGTTCTCGCCGCGGGTGTTCGCCGACCGCTCCGACTACGACCGATTCCGCCGCGAGGCCGGCGTCACGCCGTGAGCCGCGCCCGCGCCGCGGCCACGTCGCGGGCGAGCTGCGCCGCCAGCTCCGCGGCGCCGGCGAACGGCCGCGTGTCGCGGAGCTTCGCCACGAACTCCACCATCAGTCCCGCCCCGTACAGGTCGCCGGCGAAGCCGATGAGATGCACCTCGACCTTGCGGGCGTCGTCGCCGAACGTCGGGTTCGGGCCGACGTTCGCCGCCGCGGGCCAGACCGCGCCGCCCACTACCGCACGGACCGCGTAGACGCCGGTACCCGGGAGCACGGTCGGCACGTCGCCGAGGTTCGCCGTGGGGAAGCCGAGCGTACGGCCGCGGCGAGCGCCGCCCACGACCGGCCCAGACACGCGGTACGACCGACCGAGGAGTGCCGCGGCGGCTTCCACGTTGCCGTCCAGTAGCGCCGCCCGCACCCGACTGCTTGATACCGGCCCGTCGGCGTCGGAGAGCGGCGGCACCTCCTCGAAGCCGACGCCCGCGGCCGCGCACGCCTCGCGCAGCAACGCCGTGTCGCCGGCGCGGCCGCGGCCGAAGCGGAAGTCGTAGCCCTCGACGACCGCCTTCGCCCCGAGTTGGCCGAAGAGCACGTCGCTCACGAACGCCGCCGGCGGCAGCGCCAGCAGTTCGTGGTCGGGCCGGTACACGACGACGCGATCCGCGCCGGCGGCGCGCAAGAGGTCGGCCCGGTCGGCGACCGTGGTGAGCGGCGGCCGCGGCGGCGCGGCGGGCACGAGCACCTGGTACGGCGGCGGGTCGAAGGTGACGGCGACGGCCGGGCCGCCGACCCGCCCCGCCCACCGGGCGGCGGCGGCGACCAGAGCGCGGTGGCCGAGGTGAACGCCGTCGAAGTTGCCGACGGTGACCGCCCCGCCCGCGAACCCCGGCGGGGCGGCGGATGTCCGGTCGAGCGTGGCGGTGGTCATCGGGGTATTGTGGGCGGCGGGCCGGGTGCGGCCAGCGCCCTACCCGCGGCCGCCGCGACAAGTAGGTTGAGAACGGGTCTGACGGCCGGCGGGACGGCCACCGCGGGGGCGACCCCGGGGAGGAAAGTCCGGGCTCCACAGGGCGAGGTGGTGGGTAACGCCCACCCCCGGTAACGGCTCCGGGTACCGGCCCGGGCCGCCAGCGGGCGGGACAGTGCAACAGAAAGATACCGCCGGGACCGGTTGGTCCCGGTAAGGTTGAAATGGTGCGGGGCGAAAGCCCTTAATGTAAGAGCGCACCAGCGGCCGGGTGACCGGCCGGCTCGGCAAACCCCACCGGGAGCAAGGCCAAGCAGGGGACAGGACCGGCCCGGTCCGTTACGATCCCCGGGTAGGCCGCTCGACCCCGCGGGCAACCGCGGGGCTAGATAAATGGCCGTCGCCGCCGCGGTCGCAAGGCCGCGGCGGGACAGAACCCGGCTTACACGCCGGCCGGCAGACCCACCGGACTTCAGGCGAGCGGCGCGACGATTTCACTGTATCCTCACGTCGCACTCGCCGACCGCCAGGTCGTCCCACACCGTCGGGCCGAAGCCGTCGCCGTCCGGGTCGAGGATCGGCAGTTCCAGAATGCCCGTCACGCGGTACGTCCCCGGTCGCGGGAACGTGAACCACTTCGTCACGTCCACCTCCGCACGAAACGTCTCGCCGGGCCGGAGCGTTCGCACCGACATGAGCCCGCCGAAGTTGTGGGCGTCGCCGGTGTCGGGGAGGCCCTTGCCGTCCTGCCCCTCCTGGGCGATGAAGCGGAACTGGTTGTCCCGCCGGCCGCGCTGCTTGCCGCCGAACGCGAACCGCATCGGCGCCGTGCCGGTGTTCTTCAACGCCAGCTTCAGGACCACCGGCGCACCGGCGCGGACGGCGGGCGCGTCCGGCGTCCAGCGGGTCTCGAAGCGGTGGCCCGGGTGCTTGCGGAGCGTGCGGGCGACGCGGTACTTCTCGGCCAACGTGCGGGCCGCGTCGGGCGAGTCCACGTTGGCCGCGGCGCCGACGATCCCGTTCGGCGGCAGCTTGTCCGGCCGGCTCAGGTGCAGCACCACGCCGCCGACGACCAACGCCGTCTGCTCCTTCGTCACCTCCGGCGGCAGCGGCCCGAGGCCGGTCACGGCCAGGTGGAAGCGGCGGTTGTCGTTCGTCCAGGACTTGAGCGCCGTCGCCGTGCCGATCGACGGCGACAGCCGCTTGCCGAGGACCGCGGGTTCGCCGTCGGTGAGCGTGACCTTGCGGCCGGGGCCGTCGAAGCGGAGTTGGTAGACGCCGTCTTCGAGGTCGGGCTCGTTCGCGGGCCGGCCGCAGGCGGTCACGGCGAACACCGCGGCGACGACCGCTGCCGCGAGGGTTGGTAAGAGGCGCATCGGACGGCTCCGGGGGCGACACCCGCATGGTGGCCGATCCGAGGCGTGGTGTCGAGGGGCGACCGGGAGCCGTTACAGGGCGGTGACGCCGCGAGCGGCGACGGCCCCGAGCCGACGGGGGTGAACGCCACGCACTGCCGCCCGCCGCCGGGGATGGCGTCCAGGTCCAGTAGCGGCCGCCGGGTGTCGGCGTTCCACACCTGCACCGAGAGGGCCGCGCTCCCGAGCGCCACCCGGGTCCCGTCCGGCGTGAACGCGAGCGACGCCCCGGCCTTCGCCGTCGGCCGCGCCTCGTCCGGGTCACCCGTCACCGGCCGCGTGTCGTGGACCGTCCGGTCCTTCCCCGCGAACGCGTCCCAGAACCGCACCTCCCCGCCGTCGTCGGCCGTGACTAACTCGGTCGTCCCCGGACGGAAGGCCAGTGCCGCCACGCCGGCGCGGTGACCGGGGAGCGGGTGGCGCAGTTGACCCGTCGCCGCGTCCCACACCCGAACCCGGCGGTCGCCGCAGCCGGTGACCACGAGGCGGCCGTCCGGGCTGAACGCGACTGCCCGCACCTCCGCCGGGTGGTCGAACCGGCCGCATGACGTGGTCATCGCGGGCCGCGGCGAACCGGGCGCCGTCGGGGCGGAACCCGAACGCCGTGGTGGCCCCGCCGGCCGACAGCCGCGCCTCGGCCTGCCCGCGGACGTACCACGCCCGCGGGTCGGCGTTCCGCACCGCGCACACCACCTGCCGGCCGTCCGGACTCACGCCGAGCGCCCGGGAGTTGCCCACGCCGACGTTCCACGACGCCGCCCGGCGGAAGTCCTGGGCCGTGTCCCGGAGGGGACTTTCGCCGTCGTGGGGCAGCGTCGCCGGCATCCGCGCGTCGGCGAACACCACCCGCCGCGAGTCGGTGACGAGCCGGAGTTCCTTCACCAGGGTGAAGTCCGGGACGCGCCGCACGGCGACCGTCCCGTCGCGGTTGGTGGACGCGAACAGCTTGCCGTCGGGGCTGAACGCGACGTCGTAAATGTTCCCCGAGTGCCAAGGCTGGTGGAGGACCCGCACCCCGAGCCGGGTGTTCCACATCTGCACCCAGCCGTTGGCGCCGACCGCCAGGATCGGCTCGGTGGGGTGGTAGGCGGTCGTACCGGTGTCGAGCGGGGGCAGCGCCCGCGGCTCCGGGCCGGACACGTCCCACCGGGCCACCACCCGCTCGGCACACCCACCGGCCAGCTCCGCGCTGTCGGGGCTGAGCGCCAGCCGGTACACGGCGCCTTGTTCGACGCCTTCCCGGGGTTCCTCGGCGGGGTGTTCGTCGGCTAGTTGTCCCGCCGCTCAAGGCGTGGCGGCCCCGGGCGCTACGCCGCGAGCGGCGTCAACCCGGCGTCCCGAGCATCCGCAGCAACCCGGACAACGGCACTTCGGCTCGCTCCGGGCTGACCGCCAGCTCCGCGTCCAGTTCGTGCAACGCCTTCTCCAGTACCAGCGCCTCCAGCAGCGCCCGCCGGCCGGCGTCGTCCCGCGGCAGGAGCCCACTCGGGCCGACCACCTCCAGGTACGCCGCCACGAACTCCCGCGACACCCGCCGCTGCCACGCGTCCGCCCACGGCGTCAGGGCCGTCACGTCCTCGGGGCGGATCATGCCCTGCGCCCGGCCGCGGCGGCCGTCGAGCCCGAGCAGCACCGACCGGCACGCGAAGTCGAACGAGCGGATCATGCACGCCACGTCGCGCAGCGGCGACCGCTTCACCCGCCGCTCCTCCACCGTCCGGGCCACCTCGCCGTCGAAGTCGGCGACGACGAAGTCGCGGCCGGTGTGGAGGAGCCGACCGAGGTGGTAGTCGCCGTGGACGCGGATGCGCGAGCCGCCCAGGTCGGTCGTCAGCACGACGCGGAAGCGGTGGCTCAGTTCGTCCTCGCGGTCCAGCAAGTCGGCCGCGCCGTGGACGCGGTCGGCAACGCCGCGGAGCGTGCGCAGCACCCGCCCGGCGGTGTTCCGCATCGTCTGGTAGACCGACCGCTGGTACAGCTTGCCGAACGGCTCCGGGGCGAACGCCGGGCCGCCGGTCGGGTCGGCCAGCGCCAGGTGCATTTCGCCGGTCCGGCGGCCGAGGAAGCGGGCCGTGTCCACGAACCCGCGGGCGAGCTCCTCCCAGCCGGTCGCGTCGCGCGGGTCGGGTTCGGGCGTCGGGCCGATGAGCGGTTCGTGCGTGGGTGGCTGCGGCGGCGCTTCCTTCGACAGCGCCGCCACCCGCTCGAAGTATCGACTCAGTTCGTCGAGGGCGTAGTTCCACGCCGTGCCCTGGTGCGGGACGTGGCGGTACAGCACGCCGAGGGTCGCGGGCTGGCTGCCGCGGCGGCGGTACTCGACGGAGCCGGCCACCGGGGCGAACGACGTGAACCCCGGCCGCCCGGCCAGCATCTTGCCGAGTTCCACCGACGGGGCCACGCCGTCGTCCACGCGGCGGTACGACTTGAAGACGTACTGGTCGCCGAAGAGCGCGGTCAGGGTGTGCCGGCCGGTGCGGCGGAGGCCGATCGGCAGGGCGTCGGCCGCGTCCAGGTCGGCCGCGGACAGCGGCGGGTCGGTCGGCTCGAACACCACCTCGCCCTCCGGGAGCGGGCGGACGCGCCGGCCGAGGACGGCGCGGAGTACGCCGCGGGCGCACGCCGGCACCGCGAGGGCGTCAACGAGCATCCCCGGTTCGGGGCCGCGGACGCGGGCCAGCCCCACCTCCGCGGGCGGCGCGGCCAGGTCGCCGAGGTGCGCGTCGGGGACGAACGCCAGCGACAGTTCCAACAGTTCCGGCACGCCCTCGCGGTACTCGGCCGTCAGGAGGAGGAACCACACGGGCACGTCGCGCCCGACCGGCACGGCGGCCCGCACGTGGACCGCCGTCACCGCCGACTGCCCGCCCATCCGCCGCTTCGTCAGGTAATCCGGGAGGACGGCTTCCAGGTCGTCCAGCCGGCCCGGGCCGAATCGCTCCGCCAGCGGCACGTCGCCGGGGAGCGCCGGCAACTCCGGGACCGCGTCCGGGCGAGCCTCGGCGACGACGTGCGGGGCCGTGGGCGGCAGCGAGAACCAGAAGAAGGCGTGCGGCCCGAGCGTCAGCAGGTACGGCAGCTCGCCGATCTGCGGAAACTGGGTGCGGCCGAAGACCTCCTCGGGGACGACGCCCTGGAACTCGCGCAGGTCGAGCTCGGCGAACTGCACGAACCGCGACAGGTTGGCGACGACGAGCAGCCGCTCGTCGCGGTACTCGCGGAGGAACGCCAGCACCTTCGAGTTCGCCGGCCGCAGGAACCGCAGGGTGCCGCGGCCGAACGCCTGAAATCGCTTCCGCAGGGCGATCAACCGCTTCGTCCACCACAGCAGCGAACTCGGGTTGTTCTGCTGCGTCTCGACGTTGATCGCCTCGTAGTGGTACTCGGGGTCGATGACGACCGGCAGGTACAACCGCTGCGGGTTGGCGCGGCTGAACCCGGCGTTGCGGTCGCCGCTCCACTGCATCGGGGTCCGTACGCCGTTCCGGTCGCCGAGGTAGATGTTGTCCCCCATGCCGATCTCGTCGCCGTAGTACACGACCGGCGTGCCCGGCAGGCTGAACAGCAGGGCGTTCATCAATTCGATGCGGCGGCGGTCGTTCTTCAGCAGCGGGGCGAGGCGGCGGCGGATGCCGAGGTTGATGCGCGCCGTGCGGTCCTCGGCGTAGGCGCGGTACATGTAGTCGCGCTCCTCGTCGGTCACCATCTCCAGCGTCAGTTCGTCGTGGTTGCGGAGGAACGTACACCACTGGCAGTTGTCCGGGATCGGCGGCGTCTGTTCGAGGATGTCGATGACGGGAAAGCGGTCCTCCTGGTGCAGCGCCATGTACAGCCGCGGCATGACGGGGAAGTGGAACGCCATGTGGCACTCGTCGCCGTCGCCGAAGTACGGCAGCACGTCCTCGGGCCACTGGTTCGCTTCGGCCAGGAACATGCGCCCGGGGTACTTGTCGTCCATGCGACGGCGCAGCGCCTTCAAGAAGACGTGCCCTTCGGGCAGGTTCTCGCAGTTGGTGCCTTCGCGCTCGTAGAGGTACGGGATGGCGTCCAGGCGCATGCCGTCCACGCCCATGTCGAGCCAGAAATCCATGAGCGGGAACAGGGCGTCCCACACGGCCGGGTTGTCGAAATTGAGGTCCGGCTGGTGGTGGTAGAAGCGGTGCCAGTAGTACTGCCCGGCGACCGGGTCGAGGGTCCAGTTCGACGGCTCGAAGTCCTTGAAGATGATGCGGGCGTCGGCGTAGCGGGTGGGGTCGTCGCCCCAGACGTAGAAGTCGCGTTCGGTGCTCCCTTTGGGCGCACGGCGGGCGCGCTGGAACCACGGGTGCTGGTCGGACGTGTGGTTGATGACCAGCTCGGTGACGACCTTGATGCCGCGCTTCTTGGCCTCGGCGAGGAACTCTTTGAAGTCGTCGAGGGAGCCGTACTGCGGGTGGATGTTGGTGTAGTCAGCGATGTCGTAGCCGTCGTCGCGGAGGGGCGACGGGTAGAAGGGCATGACCCAGACGGCGGTGACGCCGAGGTCTTCGATGTAGTCGAGCTTGCGGGCGAGGCCGCGGAAGTCGCCGTACCCGTCGCCGTCGCTGTCGTGGAAGGCCCGCACGTGGACCTGGTAGATGACCGCGTCCTTGTACCAGAGGGGGTCGGTGTCGGGCATGGCGGGCGGCTCGCGCGGGGAACGACGTAACGGCCC
>JBGAQM010000169.1:0-12516 GCA_044220735.1 Urbifossiella sp.
CACGGGAGCCTATGACGGGTACGTCCTGATCGCCGAGTGGTGGCGGGCCTTCGCCTTCGACTACCCTCTCGTCGAGCTGTTGCTCGGGGCGGGATACCTGTCCGGGTTCCGACCCGCGCACGCGATCGCGGTCACGCTTGTGGTCATGTCGGTTGGGACGATCGAGGTAGCAGGTAGCTGCGGGGCAGTCGGGTTGCCCTCGCCGAGCGATACGCCGCCGGGCGCTCTTGACCCCGTAGTACGGTACGGGCTGTACGATGCCCGCGGAGGACACGAGATGGCGGCGCTGAGTGTGGGACAGGTCGCCCGGCGGGCCGGGGTCGGGGTCGAGACCGTCCGGTTCTACGAGCGGCAGGGGCTGCTGGACGAGCCGGCCCGGAAGGCGTCCGGCTACCGGCAGTACGGCGACGAGGCCGTGGCCGTCCTCCGGTTCATCCGGCGGGCCAAGCTGCTCGGGTTCACCCTGAAGGAGATCAAAAGCCTGCTCGCCCTGCGGCTCGACGGCGCGGCGACCCGCTCCGACGTGCGCGCCCAGGCGACGGCCAAGGTCGCCGACATCGACGCGAAGATCCGCGACCTCCGGCGGATGCGGGCCGCCCTGGCGGGGCTGACCGCCGCCTGCCACGGCGACGGCCCGGCCGCCGGCTGCCCCATCCTCGAAGCCCTGAACGACCCGGCCGACGGGGCAACGCCCGCCCCGGCCGCGGAGGAGTGACCATGACCGAGACGAAGTACAAGACGAACCTGAACTGCGGGAGCTGCGTGGCCGCGGTGGCCCCGCACCTGAACGGCGAGGGCCGCATCCGCCGGTGGTCGGTGGACACCAAGAACCCGGACAAGGTGCTGACGGTCGAGGGCGACGGGGTCGGGGCCGACGCCGTCGGGCGGCTGGTCGCCGCGGCGGGGTTCCGGGTGCTCGGCGAGGTCGCCCCATCCAAAAACCTCAGCGCGAACGACACCGCGACCGCCGAGTGGTCCCCCCCGCCCGCCGCTCCCGCCGGGCCGCGCCCGAGCGACTACCCGATCGCCCTGCTGTTCGGGTTCCTGGTGCTCGGGACCGGGCTGTTGGAGATCGCGGCGGGGGCGTTCGAGTGGCCGCGGGCGATGGCCCGCTTCATGGGCGGGTTCTTCCTCGCCTTCGCGTTCTTCAAGCTGCTCGACGTGCGGGCGTTCGCCGACGCCTACGCCGGGTACGACGTGGTCGCCGCCCGGTGGCGGTGGTACGGGTTCGCCTACCCGTTCGTCGAGCTGCTCCTCGGGGTGGCGTACCTGGCCGGGGTCGTACCCGTCGTCACGAGTGTGGTCACGCTGGCGGTGATGGCAGTCGGCACGGTCGGAGTGGTGCGTGCCCTGCTGGCGCGGAAGAAGATCCGGTGCGCCTGCCTCGGGGCGGTGTTCAACCTTCCCATGTCCTACGTGACGCTGGCCGAGGACGTGCTGATGGCGGGGATGGCGGCGGCGATGCTCCTCGCCGGCGGGCACCCGTGAGCCGCTACGCCGGCGGGCGACCGGCCCCGGGCTCGGGCCGGGGTGCCGTGAGCGGCGCGGCGGCGGGCGGGAGTGGGCCGCCGATCACCCGCTCCAGTGTGGCCCGCCGGCGGCCGGCGGCGGCGACCGCCTCGTAGTACCGGTCCCGCAGTTCGACCGCGTTCCGTTGGGCCTCCAGGAGCGTGAGGAACGGCACCTGCCCGGCGGTGTACGCCGCCCGCGCCGACTTCACGTTCAGCTCGGCGGCCGGGAGGATGTCGGCCTCGTACAGCCGCACCACCCGGCCGCTCTCGCGGAGTTGGGCGGCCGCCTCGTGCACCTCGAAGTTCACCCGGTCGGTCGCCCGCGCGAGCTCCGCCTGCCGCTGCGCGACCTTCGCCTGGGCCTCGGCGATCGCGGCGAACCGCCGGCCGGTGCGGACGGGGAGGTTGACCTTCACCCCGGCCTGCGCCCGGAGCGGCCGCTCCTGCCAGAGGGTGTCGTAGGCCGCGCTCAGCTCCACGTCGGGGCCGAACTCCTTGCGGGCCAGCTCGACCGCCGCCAGCTCGGCGCCGATCCGGTCGGAGAGGGCCGTCAGGTCCGGCCGGCGGGCGACCGCCGCGGCGCGGAGGGCGGGCGTGTCGGGGACCGCGGGCGGCGGCGGCACCGCCGCGGGCGGGGGCGGCAGCGGCGAGTCGGGGGGCAGGTGCATGAGGGTGTTGATCCGGGCGACCGCCACCTCCCGCCCGCGCTCCAGCGCCACCTGCCGCTCGCGCTGCTTGCCGAGTTCCACGTCCGCCTGAAGCATGTCCTGCTGCGGCGCCTTGCCGGTCTTGTACTGCGACTCGGCGGTCTGCTTGAACTCGCCGAGGAGGCGGGCCGACTCGCGGTTGACCTCCAGCGCCCGCTCGACGGCGTAGAGGTCGAAGAACGCCCCGGCCGCCGCCTCGGCGAGTTGGAGGCGGGTGTCCTCGACCTCGTTCCCGGCGGCCCGGGCCTCGGCCAGCGCGCTCGCCCCGCGGAGCGCCCGCTTCCCCGGGAACGGAAGTTTCTGGGAGGCTTCGAGCCGGTAGCCGCCGTTCACCTCGTTCGACCCCCACGCCCCCGGCGCGACCGACACGCCGAGCATCGGGTCGTCGAGCGACGTGACCTGCGGGTAGCGGGCGGCGGCGGCCTCGGCGGCGGCGGCCATCTGGGTGAGGGTCGGGTTCCGGGCCAGCACCTGAGCGACGACGCCCTCGACGGTCAACTCCTTGGCTCCGGCGAACGGGGGCGGGTCGGTCGTGATGGGATGGGGCGACGGGAGGACCGGTTGTGCGTCCGACGCCTGGAGGATCACGGGTTCCGCGGCGGCACGGGCCGGGACCACGGTCGCAGGGAGCGGCGGCGCCGTAACGAGCACATACTGCTCCGGCCGGGCGAGTCCCGCACAGCCGGCGAGCGCGACGACCCCCGGGGCGACGACCCGCCCAATCATCCTTCGCAGTCCGTGCGGGAACGACCGGCCGCTCATCGCAACCTCCCTGTCTTTCATCGGACCGTCAGGACCGTTACATCCAGGACATCTTGCCCGGACGCTCACGAATCGGGCGCGAGCCCGGTCGATACCGGGCTCGCACGCGCCGTCACTTCTTGGGCAGCTCGACCTTCGTCGGGGTGAGCCACTTCTTCCCTTCCTTCTCGGCCACCTTGCCGGTGACCGTCACGTTCTCGACCTTGTCGCCGCCGCACACGCCCTCGTGGTACGGCTCGCCGTTCCCCTTGTCGGTCAGGAAGTACGACACCGTCTTCGCCCCGTCCTTCACCTGGAGGACGTTGCTGCACTTAGGGGTCGCCTTCAGGCTGCACCGGCCGCACACCAGGTCGCCGGTCAGCTTCACTTCACCCGCCGGCGGCTGGGCCGTCGTCGGCCCGCCGAGCATTACCACCACGGCGGCCGCCGCGGCCGCCCCGATCATCGCGCGGATCATCCGTCATCCTCCATTGTCACCCCCCGCCGGCACCGGCCGCACCGTGCGACCGCTCGCCCCGGCGGGGGCCTACACCCCGACCGCGGCGGTCGTCGCCGGGGCCGGGGGTGTTTCCGTGTGGCCCGTCTGCTGGTGGGCCAGCTTCCCGGCGGCCTGGAGCTTCAGCCACCGCGCCCGCCGTGCCCAGAAGAACCGGACCGGCAGGAACAGGTCCACCACCTCGTCCGAGATCAGGAGGCCGCCGAGCACCGGCAGCGCCATCGGGGCCAGCACCTCGGCCCCGACGCCGGACGCGAACACCATCGGGAAGATGGCGACGATCGCCACGCCCTCGGTCAGTAGCTTCGGCCGGAGGCGGTGGACGGCCCCCTCGATCACGGCCGCCCGTAACTCGTCGAGCGACTTGAAGTGCTCCAGCCCGCCGCGCTTGTCGATCGCCTCGCGGAGGTAGACCAGCATGATGATGCCGGTCTCCGTCGCCATCCCGAAGCAGGCGATGAACCCCACCCACACCGCCACGCTGAAGTCGAGCGGGGGCGAGTCCCAGCCGTTGACGAGCTTCGGGAACAGGAACAGGAAGAACGCCCCGCCGGCCAGCGCCTCGGGGACGGCGAGCATCATCAGGGCCGCGTCGGTCAGGTCGTGGTACGTCAGGTACAGGACCAGGAAGATGACCGCGAGGACGGCCGGGAACACCCACCGGAGCGTCCGCGCGGCCCGCTCCTGGTGCTCGTACTCGCCGGCCCACTCGACGTGGACGCCCTCGGGGAGCCTCACCCGCTCGGCGACGACACGCCGGGCCTCCTCCACGAACCCGACGGCGTCCCGCCCGCGGACGTTCAGGGTGACGTAGTTCATCAGCCGGCCGTTCTCGCTCTTGATGACCGCCGGCCCCTCCGTCACCCGCACGTCCGCCACGGCGGTCAGCGGGATCAGCCGCCGCCCCTTCGCCGCGTGGTCCGCGACCGCCCCGTGCGGTTCGGTCCTGAATCCCGCGTCGCCGGTCATCCCCCCGGCCGGTCGCGGGGCGGCGGACATCCCGGCCGGGATCAGCAGGCGGCGGACCGAGTCCTCGTCCTCGCGCGCCGCGCGGGCGTACCGCACCCGGACCGGGAACCGCTCGCGGTTCTCGACCGTGTACGTCACCACCCGGCCGCCCAGGGCCGTCTCGATCTCGGTCTGCACGTCATCGACCGACACCCCGAACCGGGCCGCCTTCAGCCGGTCGATCGTCACCTCCACGTAGCCCTTCCCCATGATCGGGGCGGCCACCACGTCGCGCGCCCCCCGCACCGGCTTGACCGCCGCTTCGATCTGGGCGCAGACCTTGGTGACCGCCTCCAGGTCCGGGCCGAACACCTTGATGCCGATGTCCGTCCGCACCCCGGTCGAGAGCATCTCGATCCGGTTGATGATGGGCTGGGTGAAGATGTTGCTCCACCCGGGCACCTGGAGCACCCGGCCGAACTCGTCGTCCACCAGGTCGCCCTTTGGTCCGCCGGTCCGGCGGCGGAGCAGCACCTCGGCCCGGAACGGCGCTTCCAGCTCGGCCCGCAGCTCGCCGAACGGGGCCGTTACGGCCGTGTCGCCCGGGCGGTCGAGCCGGGCGTGCATCGCCTCGTCGGCGAAGCGGCCGGCGGCCGCGCCGTGCGGGGCGGCGTCGAGCAGCCCGCGGCCGCGGGCCGCCGCGACCAGTTCCTCCAGGGCGAACCAGGTGAACGCCTCGGTGCCGCGGTCGAACAGTTCGCTGTCCACCGCCGCCACCCGGTCCCGCCACGCCCGGAGCCGGGCCGGCTCGCTGCCAATGCGGAAGGACAGCCGGTACTCCCGAACCTGCCCCCCGAGGTGGAGCCCGCCGACCTGTTCCGTGTCCTGTTCGGCGTCGGCCGTCGTGCCGACCTCCTTCTCGATCTCGCGGAAGCGGCGGAGGGCGAGCTCGCGCATCACCTCGTCGAACCGCTCCAGCGCCTTCTGGGCGGCGTCGTTCACGAGTGAGTCGCGCTCCTCGGCGTCGGCCGCCGCGACGTACCCCGTCGCCTCCAGCGCGGCGAGCGCCCGGCGGGCCTGCACCTCGGCGTCGGCGTACCGCAGCACCCGCCGCGGCCACACCGCAGGCGGGCGGAAGTTGACGAGCGTCTCCACCATGTCGAGCGGGGCCGGGTCGATCGCCGTGTCGGCCCGGCCCGCCTTGCCGATCACGCTCTCGACCTCGGGGAACCCGCGGATCAGCGCGTCCCGGGCCTTCAGGTCGTCGGCCGACTGGGTGACGCTCGTCCGCGGCACCGTGACCGGCATGTCGAGCGTCGTCCCCTCGTCGAGCATCGGCATGAACGACACGCCGATCTTCGGGAAGTGCCACGCCCCCAGCGCCAGCAGCGTGAGGGTGGCGAGCGAGAGCGCCTGCCACAGCAGCCCGCGGGTGAAGATCACGGTCAGCACCGTGACCACGGCGAACGTCGCCAGGAAGCTCCGCTGCCACCAGTAGGCGTCGGCCCCGAGCCCGATGATCGCCTGGAGCGGGAACAGCCCGGCCGCGAGGATCAGCAGGGCGGCGAACGCCCACATCACGAGGTTGAAGCGGTCGAGGGAGAACAGCAGCATCGGCCGGTAGACGCGGGTGAAGCTGCGGACGATCCAGTTCTCCTCCTCCCCCTTCAGGCGGCCGCGGAGGAAACTCGGGATCAGCGCCGGCACCACCGTCACCGAGATCACCGCCGTGCCGACGAGGGCGAGGCTCTTGGTGAAGGCGAGCGGGTGGAACAGCTTCCCCTCCCGGCCCGAGAGCATGAAGACCGGGACGAACGACAGGAGCATGATGAGGACGGAGAAGAAGATCGGCCGGCCGACGGTCCGTAGGGCCGGCAGCAGCAGCTCGCGGGTGTCCCCCGACACTCTCTGGTTGCCGAACTTCTCCTTCAGGTGATGCGTGGCGTTCTCGACCATCACGATGGCCTGGTCCACCAGCACGCCGACGGAGATCGTGATCCCGGCCAGGGACATGATGTTGGCCTGGATGTCCACCACGCCGGTGCGGCGGAGGAGCCACATCACCCCGAACGAGAACAGCACCGACAGCGGGAGCGTGACGCAGATGACGAACGCGCTGCGGACGTGCGACAGGATGAGGAGGACGGCGACGGCGGCGATCGCCATCTCGTGCCACATCACCTCGGTCAGCGTGTGAATGGCGCCGCGGACGAGGCGGGTGCGGTCGTAGGCCGGGACGATCCGCACGCCCTCCGGGAGCCCCGGCTTGAGCTCCTCGATCTTGGCCTTCACCCGCTCGGTGACGCGGAGCGGGTTCTCGCCGTGCCGCATGAGCACGATCCCGCCGGTCACCTCGCTCCCGTCCTTCTCGAACACCCCGCGGCGGAACGCCGGCCCGAGCTGCACCGTGGCCACCGTCTTGACGTACAGCGGGACGCCGCCGACCTCTTTCACCACCGCGTTCTCGATGTCGGTGCGGTCCTTGACCCAGCCGACGCCGCGGACGATGTACTCGGCGTTGTTCTTCTGCACGACGCCGCCGGCGGCCGGCAGGTTGGCCCGGCTCACCGCGTCGAACAGCTCGCCGACCGTCACCCCGTAGGCCCGGAGGTCCTCGGGCCGCACGTCCACCTGGTACTCCTGCGGCATCCCGCCGACGGTGGCGACCTCGGCGACCCCGGCGACGGCGGTGAGCTGCTGGGTGACGTAGAACTTGTTCAGCGCCCACAGCCGGTTCGGGTCGATCGGGTGTTTGGGGTCGGGCTCGACGGTGTACCAGAAGACCTGCCCGAGCGCCGTCGCGTCCGGGGCCATGTACGGGGTGACGCCCTTCGGCAGGAACGTCGCCGCCTCGGCCAGCCGCTCGGTCACCCGTTGGCGGGCGAAGTAGAAGTCCACCCGGTCGTCGAATATGAGCGTGACCATCGAGAAGTTGAACTCGCTCGACGACCGCACCGCCTTGATCCCGGCCAGCCCCTGGAGCTTGCGGGAGAGCGGGTACGTGACCTGGTCCTCGATCTCGCGCGGGCTCCGCCCGGGCCAGTCGGTGAACACGATCACCTGGTTCTCGCCCAGGTCGGGGATGGCGTCCACCGGGGTGTCCAGCATCGCGTAGACGCCGAACACCGCCAGGGCCGCCGCGACGACCAGGACGACGAACCGGTTGCGGACCGACGCCTCAATGACCCGTTCGATCACGGCTTGCCTCCCGGCAGGAGCGGCGGCAGCCGACGGGACTCGGCCGCCTTGCCGAGCGCCTCGGCGGGGTTCGCCCGGGCGCGGGCGATGCACCCGCGGCAGCACACCATCACCGTGCGGCCGTCCCCCAGATCGACCGTGATCGGCACCCCCATCGCGCCGAGCGGCTCGCCCTGGATCGGGCAGAGCTTCTGCGCCTCGGCCGCCGCCCGGTCCACGGGCGACAGCTTGGCGAGGTTGGCGCGGACCAGCTCGATGTCCTCCGCGCTCAACTTCGGCGCCGCGAGCGTGGGCGGGGCGGCGGCCGGGACGGGGCCGGCCTTGCGGCGCAGCTCCGCGACGCGGCCGAGGGTCTTCACCGGCTCGGCGTTGGCCTTCGGGATGCAGCCCTTGCAGCAGACGAAGAACGCGGTCCCGTCGAGGGTGTACTTCACCGGCACGCCCATCGACCCGAGCGGGTCGTTGAGGATCGGGCAGAGCCGCTGAGCCTGGGCCAGCGCCCGGTCCGCGGGCGACAGCTTGCCGAGCGCCGCGGCCACCTTCGCCCCCTCGTCGTCCGGCGTGGTCGGCCGCACCACCCCGCCGCCCTTCCCCGTGCCGCCCCCGCCGCCGATGTAGGTGGAGCCGAGCGCCGGGTTCAGCCGCGTCTCGGCGTCGAGGAGGAACGACCCGGCGGTGACGACGCGGTCGCCCTCGCCTACCCCGGACAGGACCGGGTAGTACGTCGCCCCGTCGGGGTCGGCGAGCCGCGGGCCGAGCTCCACCCGCACGCCCTCGAACGTGTTCGGCAGCGCCTCGCGGTAGACCACCTTCAGCGCCCCCGTGTCGATCACCGCCGGCTCCGGGACGGCGAGCACCTTGCCGTCGCGCGTCTGGAGCCGGTCGCCGGCCGGCGTCTTCGCCAGCAGGTCGGGCGGGAGCCGGAGCCCGACCGTGGCCGTCATCCCGGGCCGCAGCTCGTGGCCGGGGTTGGGCAGCTCGAACCGCACCGTCAGCGTGCGGGTGTCCGGGTCCACGTGCGGGAAGAGGAACGACAGCTTGCCGGTGAACGCCCGGTTCGGGAACGCCCGGGTGGAGGCGGTCACGCCGAGCTCGAACTCCGGCCGCCCGGTCTTCGGGTGGTGCGCGCCGGCCGGGAGGAACGCCAGGTCGTCCTCGTAGAGCTGGGCCTGTACCCACACGGTCGAGAGGTCGGCCACGTCGAACAGCGGGCCGCCCTCCTCGACGTACTGCCCCTCGCGGACGGCCTTCCGCAGCACGTGCCCGGTGATCGGCGAGCGGACGGTCAGGTGGGTGATCGGCGTGCCGGCCCGGGCGATCTCGTCCACCTGCTTGTCGTCGATGCCCCAGAGCTTCAGCCGGCCCCGCGCCACGGTCTCCAGCACCTTGTTCTTCGCCGCCGCGGGCGTCGAGCAGGTTCTGGGCGGTCACCACCAGGTCGGGGCTGTACACCTCGGCGAGCGGGTCGTCCTTGTGGACCATCTGCCCGGTCTGGTTGACGAACAGCTTGTCGATCCGGCCCTTCACCCGGGCGGACACGGCCTTCAGGTTCCGCTCGTCGAACTCGACGGTGCCGACGGTGGCGAGCTCGCGGGCGAGCGGGTGGTAGGCGACCGGCACCGTGCGGACGCCGGCGAGCACCACCGCGGTACGGCGTCAACTGCACCCGGCTGACGGTCCCCGCCGGCAGCGGCTCGTCCGTCTCCTCGCCCTTCTTCCGCTTCGACAGCGGCATGAAGCAGATCGGGCACTTCTCCTTACGCGAGTCGCGGACCACGGTCGGGTGCATGGGGCAGTAGAACTCGTGGTCCGGGTCGGCGGCGGTCGCATCGGCGGGGCGGGCGTACTTCTCGTACCGGGCGACGAGGTCGTCCCAGTTGAGGAGGACGAAGCCGATCGCCCCGAGGACGAACAGGAACCGCAGCCGCGCGATCGGGACGAGGATCAGCAGGCGGACGACGCCCCAGGCGCGCCGGGGCAAGCCGGGCCGTAACGGCGGAGTCGGGGTGTGCATACGGGCCTCGGCCGGCCGGGCCGGGCGGGTGGAGTCGGGTCGGGGTGGTGACGATGACGGCGGGGCGCGGTCGGCGCGCGAGAACCCCCGGGCGGGGCTAAATGGTCAGGCGGGAGAGAACGACAACGAGGTCGGTCGGGACGTGTCGGCCGGCGGGCGGGAGCCGCTCGGGCGTGTCGGTTCCGGCGGGGACGGTCAGTGGCGACGGTGTGGCGACGGCTTCGGCCAGCGCGGCGAGGTGATCCAGGGCGGCGCGCCCCGCCGGCGGGCGGGGTGTCGGGCAGTTTCGCCGGGCGGTCGCCTTGGCAGTCAGCACACGCACACCCGGCCGACTGCGACGTGGGCGGCGTCGGCGTCTTGACAGCAACAGGACGACTTGTGCCGTTCCGGCGGGCAGCAGGGGCGGCGGGGTGCGGGGGGCGGGGGGTGGCCGCGGCGACTGGGGCGACAGCCCGAAGGGTGCAAGCACACGCACGGACCGGCGCCAACACCGTGCCTACGGTGACGGACACCACGAGCAGGAGACAGACGATCGGTCGTAGGGTACGCACCCTCGGCATGGCCGTATGCTATACCCCAGTCACGCCGCGAGTCAACCGAGTTGCGGCGTGTCGCGCCCTTCGGACGGGCTATTCGGCCGGCCGGGAGCGCGGGGCCGCCGGGCACGGAGTGCCGATGCCACTCGACTTCGACGCCTCATTCCTCGGGCTGACCGGCCACCCGCCCTTCCCCTGGCAGCGTTCGCTGTACGCGACCCGATTTGTGAGGGGTGACTTCCCGGCGGCCTGTGCCATCCCCCACGCGCTCGGCAAGACCGCGGTGGCGGCAGTCTGGCTACTCGCTTTGGCCGAGAGCCCGTCTGTTGTACCCCGTCGCCTTGTCTACGCCGTTAGCCGCCGGACGGCCATTGACCAGGCATCGACCGAGCTCGAGTCGTTTCGCGAACGGCTCATTACGTGTCCGGCCCTCGCTGCGGTAGCAGCGCGGCTTCGAGCGTTGTGTCCGGCCACTTCCGACACCCTTCTCAACCTCAACACCCCCCGCGGCCCCAGTGCGAACGACCGTGCTTGGCTTTCCGATCCGACCACGCCGGCCGTGGTAGTCGGTTCCGTGGACACCGTCGGGCGCGGGCTACTCTTCTCCGGCTTCGGGTGTGGGGCAGCCAGACGGGCGACGCTGGCCGGGCTTCTGGGCCAGGACGCCCTGCTAGTCATCGACGACGCCCACCACGAGCCCGCCTTTCAGAGACTCTGCCAAGCAGTCGCCGACGAGCAGCGGCGGGAGGGGGGGCTGAGACGGCTTCACTCGCTCTCCCTCCTCCCGTCGTGGCAAGGCCCCGGCGACATCCACCGGCTCGACGACACGGACCTCGCGGACCCGGCGGTGAGGCGCCGGTTGGAAGCCGTAAAGAAACTCCGCCTTCACCCGCTGGAGGACGCACGTCGTGAGGCCGAGGGGCTAACCACGCTGGCTCTGGCACTGAAGGACTGCGGCCGGGCGGTGGCGGTGTTTGCCAGAGACGCCGACTCGGCGGAGGCCGTGACAAAGGCTCTCCGAAGGCACGCCCCTGCCGAACTCCTCACCGAGCGGCTCCGCGGCTACGAACTGGATTCGTTAGTCGCGACGAGCGGCGTGTTCGCCCGCTTTCTGCCAACAGCGGAGCGGAGGTCGGAGCCGACCGCGCGAACCGTGTATCTCGTGTGTACGGAGGGCGGCGAGGTTGGCGTGAACACCTCTGCCGACCACGTCGTGGCAGACCTCGTCCCGTTCGAGCGTATGGCGCAACGGTTCGCCCGGCTGAACCGGTTCGGGGATCGGACGGACGCCGAGGCGCACGTTCTTTACCCGGCCCACTTCGCCTACTCCGCTCCCTGTCCGGCGACGCGAACCAGGCTCGCATCGCCCGGCTCGACGAAACCGAAGTGTTCCTGGCCTCGACGCCCGTCCCGACGTTCGTCTCGCCCACGGAGGTAACCTTCGACGCCTGGGCACTGACCACCCCCGGCGGTCGGCTGTCGGGGAGGCCGCCAGTCGAGCGGTACGTTTACGGGTACGCAACGTGGGGGGGGCCTGAAACCGCGGTCGCGTGGCGCGACGAGGTCGCAGCCTTATCGCCGATCTACGGCAGTGCCGAGGAGCGAACCGCCCGGCAGGCCGCGGACCGGAAGCGGCTCTCGGCCGCTGGCTGTGCCCTCCTCGAGCGTTACCCGCTAGAAGCCTTCGAGCTACTTCGGGAGGACACCGCTCGCGTGGCTGACCAGTTGCGACTTCTCGCCCGACGGAAACCCTTCCTCCCCGCGTGGGTTCTCGCGTGGGACGGTACGGTCTCGGTGCATACGGTATCGGATCTAGTACAGGAGGGGGGGACGGACCGGCTCGCTGACCGAACACTCGTGCTGCCACCTGCCGCCGGGGCTCTTCTTGACGGACGGCTCAGTGGGACGGCGACCGCGCCGGATACGTGTGACGTGGCAGACCGGTTTGTTGACGTGAACGGCCTGCCCCGTCGGATGCGGCGGAGGGAGAGGAGCTTTGACCCCGACCCGCCGCCCGGGATGAGCCTCGTGTTCGAGTTCGACACGGAGGCACACACCGAAAGCTCCGCGACCGAGCCGTCGGACCGGTTCTTCAGGTGGTACGTACGGTCGCGTGCGGCGACGGGCTCTCCCAACGAGCTGCGAGACGGGACCGTGGAATCGCTTGCCCGGGCCGACCGGCTCGTGGGGCTGCTGCTTCCGAACCGGGAGGGGCTTCACCGATCAATTGCTGCCGCGGCTCGGCTCTACGCCCTCGGCACGAAGCGACGTAGCTGGGTGCGAGTCTCGGGCTATCTGACACACGGCCGATCTGATGGCGCTTCCCCCACGGCAGAGCTACCCC
>JBGAQM010000170.1:0-12418 GCA_044220735.1 Urbifossiella sp.
AGGTCGCCGCGGAACTCCAACATCTGCTGGATCCACGGCGGCCGCCACGGGTTCCACGCCGGGTAGAACACACTCAGCACCGAGAATCCGAGCAGCACCGCGACCAGCAGCCGACCCCACAGTCTCCCCGCGATGCGATCCGCGGTCGTGGGGATCGCCACAAGCCACAACGGGGTCAGCCAGAACAACCAGCGCGGGCCGCTCGTGAAGCCGCCGTAGTTGTTCGTGCGGGTGATGTAGAACGCCATGACCACCGCCGACACGGCCAGCGTCATCGCCGCAAACAGCGGCGGCGTGAAGACCGCCCCCTTCCCGCCAGGTGCGAGCCTGTCCAACTGCTTCGCCGCACCCGCGCCGGTCGTTACGAGCCCGGCCGCGGCGATGAGCCACACGGGCGTGAGGCTGAACCAGCCGTGGTGGCCGAACAGCAGGTGGAAGGCGTACACGTCCTTCGGTTCGGCAGCGAAGTCAATTCCCTGGCGGTTGGGGTGACCGACCGGTAGCTTGAGCCGCGCCCAGTGGCTCCCCTCGTACTCGTACCACGGTCCGCCGAACTTCGCGTACGCCGGCACCACCTCGCCGAACGCGATGTAATTCGTCAACAACAGCGCGCTGAGCGGCACCAGCGCCAGCGGCAAGAAGATCAGCAGCGTCGGCTTCCAGCGAGCCACCAGCAGCGGCAGCCCGATCCCCGCCAGAAGCGCCGCTGCCGGCAGCTCGAACGTCACCGCCAGGCCGCCGAACAGCCCCGCGGCGACGTACCCGCCGGGCCTCAGGTCGCGGTTCTCGAGCGCCGCGCGGAGCAGCGGGTACACCGCGAATAGAACGCAGAACGCCGCCGGGTTGTGGTTGTTCAGCGTGCCGCTGAACGTCGTCAGGAACGTCCCCAGGCACGCGGCGGCGAACGCGGCGATCTTCCCGAAGTCGCTCTTGCCCACGCCGTCGATCAGCCCCGCCAGCAGCCACAGGTACACGGCGAACGGCACGACGTTCACCAGGATCAGCAGCGTCGGGATGACGAGCCAGCGGTCGCGGACGAGGTGCCAGCCGAACGCCTTCTTAAGCCCCCAGTACCCACCGGCGAGCACGGTGGCGAACAGCGGCGGCTTGCTGCTGTAGAACTCCTTCGTCTCCGGGTTCATCACGATGTCGAGCGACTTGAACGCCGGCTCGGCGATGATCCCCTCGTCAATGTAGGCTTCGGGACGCTGCGGGTCGGGGACCGTGCGCTTGCCGATGCGGTACGTCGTGTTCTCGACGAGTGCGTAGACCGTCGCCCAGCGTGACTTGTCGTTCGACCCGAACATCGGCCACGGGTCGGGCCGCTCGAGCGGCCACTCGCGCTTCGGCTCCGCGCCATACGTGTGCTTCTCGGTCGCCTTGTAGCGCGTCGGCTCGTAGACGAGTTCCGCCCCCACCACCTTTGCGGCGGCGACGGCGACGGCGGCCGCGCCGAGCAGCAGGTACACTGAGCGGCGCAAGTCGGAGGCGTCGGCCGGCATCAGGACGCCCCCGCGGTTTCCGCGACGCAGTACGGGTCGAGGTCTTCCGGGCCGCGGTCCACGATCAGCTCCGCGAGCAGCCCGGCGATCACCAACTGCGCCCCGAATAGCAGTAGCCCCACCGAGATGATGGCGACAACCGTCTGGGTCACGTTACTCGCCCCCAGTTGGTATTCGCTGGCGACGCGAACCACGGCATTGACCGCCAGCAGGAACATCCCGAACAACCCGATGCCGATGGGGAACAGGCCGAAGTTGCCGAGCAAGTGTTGGGGCCGGTGCCCGAAGCCGGTCAGGAACTTCACCGTCACCAGGTCCAGGAACCCCTTTGCGAAGCGGCGGAAGCCGTACTTCGAGTAGCCGAACTTCCGCGGCCGGTGCTGGATCACCAGCTCACCGACGGTGAACCCGCGAGCGAAGGCGAGTACCGGAATGAAACGGTGCAGCTCGCCGTACAACCGCACCTCCTTGAACACCTCGCGGCGGTAGGCCTTCATGCCGCAGTTGTGGTCGTGCAGCGGGACGCCGGTCAGACGGCTCACCATCGCGTTGAACACGCGGCTCGGCAAGACCTTGTGCCACGGGTCGTGCCGCACCTGCTTCCAGCCGCTGACCACGTCCTTGCCGTGGAGCGCGGCCAGGAAGCGCGGGATCTCGTGCGGGTCGTCTTGCAAGTCGGCGTCGAGCGTGACGACCTCCGTGCCGCGCGCGGCCTTGAACCCCGCGGCGAGCGCCGCGGCCTTGCCGAAGTTGCGGCGGAAACGGATGGCACGAACGCGCGGGTCGGCCTCGGCGAGTTTCAGGATGACGCCCCACGAGCCGTCGGTGCTTCCGTCGTCCACGAACACGATTTCGACGGGCCGGTCGAGCGTCGCGGCCACTTCCGAGATCTCGGCGTGGAGCGGTCCGAGGCTCTCGCGCTCGTTCAACACGGGCACCACGAGCGTGAGCAGCGCTGGCTCGGGCAATGGGTCAGGCATGCGCAGGCTCGGCGGGAGCGGGGCGGCAGAACACGTACAGGCCGACGGCGGCGAGCACTTCGAACAGCGTCCAAGCCAACCGCAGGACCAGGGCGATGACCACAGCCAGCCCCGCAGCGACCTCCGGACCCAGGTCGGCGGCGAAGCGCGGGCCGAGCGACGCTTGCAGCAGCAACTCGCGGACGCCGAGCCCGCCGGGGGCAACCAGTACGAAAAACCCGCTGACGTAGGCCAGCGCCATCGCCCCGACGTCGGCCGCGTAGTTCTCCCGAGGGTGCCAGCCGGGGTCGCCGGGGGCCACGGCCGCGACCCCGAGAGACACGCACGCCCCGAGCAGCGCCCACCCGACGACGCCGTGAACCATCCCCTGCGCCAACAGACCGAGCGGCGGGCTCGGCAGCGGCACCCCCCCCGGCCCGCGGAGCCGCGCGACGCGGCGGGCGGCCAGCTTGTTTAGTACCGCCAAGGCCAGCGGCAGCAGCGCGAGGGCTAACACCCAGCCGACGTTCGGCGAAATCTCCTCGGGCAGCACGCCGAGTTGCGGCAGCAGCGCCGCGGCAAGCAGCGCCCCCGCCGCCATGCTCGTGAGGGTTTCATAAGTGGCGGTCACGCCGACGGCGAGCGGCTTACCGCCGTCCACGCCGCGCAGCATCGCCACGCGGATGAACACGACCCACGCCTTCCCCGGCACGTACTTCCCGTACTGGCTCACGAAGTACGCCCGCAGCCCGAGGACGAGCGAGACGTTGACCCCCTGGCTCCGCAGCAGCCGCACCCAGAACCCGCCCCAGCAACAGTGCGCCAACAGGTAGAGTACGCCGGCCGGGATCAGGTAGCCGACCCGGAGGTCGAACGGGTACGGGTTGAGCGCCGGCTGGCGGAGGATGCGGGCGAATTGAAGGCCGACGGCGACGAGGATCGCCGCCGCGAGGAGGGTCTTCACCACGAGCCACAGTCGTGCCGTCGGGCCGGCCATGCCGGCGATTGTAGGATCGCCGCACGCGGCCGGCCCGTTCGGTTGTCGGTCGCCCAGCTGTCCGATAGGTTCACCAGACGGGTGGGGATCGCCCCGGCCCGATCGAGGACCCGTGATGAGCCTGCCGACCGACCCCTCCCCGGCCCCGGAATCGCCCAGCCCGCCGACGCCCGCCGCCGAAGCTGCCGCGACGCCCGCCGCGGCTCCGCCGTCCCCGCCGCGACAGTTCGGCCCGCCGCAGCCGGGCGGCCCGCGCCGCGGCGGACCGAGCCGTCCGTTCATCCCGCAAGGGAACCGGCCGCGCGAGGACGGGCAGGGTCAGGGGCCGTCCCAGGGCGGCACGACGCCGCAGCAGGGGGCAGGCACGCAGGGCCGCGTGCAGGGGCCGAACACGGCCGGCGGGAAGCCGTTCAACCCGGGCGGAAAGCCAGCCCAGCTCGACACGAAGGACTTCCACGGGGCCAAGCCGAACAACCGCGAGCTGGACAAGCTCATCGAGGACGAACTCGCCCAGGCGATGGCCGGGTTCGACGTGTCCGCCACGGTCGCGCAGGCCGAAACGCAGCAGAAGCCGCAGGCCCCCGGCGCCCCCAGGGCCCGGAAAGTGGGCGTCGTCGTCGGCGTTCACGGCAAGGACGTATTCGTGGAGGTCCCGGGCGGCCGTAGCCAGGGCGTCCTGCCGATCCAGCAGTTCGAGGGCCGCACCCCCGTCGTCGGCGAGTCGGTCGAGTTCGACATCGAGCGCTACGACGCGGCGAACGGCCTCCTCGTGCTCACCCGCGAGGGCTCGACGCAGGTCGTCACCGACTGGTCGCAGGTGACCTACGGAATGATCGTCGAGGCGAAGGTGACCGGCACGAACAAGAACAAGACCGGCCTGACCGTCGAGGTGAACGGCATCAAGGGCTTCCTCCCCGCCAGCCAGCTCGACCTGTACCGCGTCGAGGACATCACCCAGTTCGAGAACCAGCGCATCAAGGTGATGGTCGCCGAGGTGAACCCGAGCGAGCGGAACCTGATCGTGTCGCGGCGGGCGGTGATGGAGCGCGAGCGGCAGGTGAAGGCCGAGCAGTTCTGGGCGACCATCCAGAAGGACCAGGTGAAGACCGGCATCGTCCGCTCGGTGAAGCCGTTCGGCGTGTTCGTGGACCTCGGCGGCGCGGACGGCCTCATCCCCGCCGGCCAGTTGTCGTGGCAGCGCGTGGAGAAGCCGGAGGAGCTGTTCAAGGTCGGCGACAGCGTCGAAGTGTTGGTAGAGCGGGTGGACTTCGAGACCCGCAAGATCGGCCTGAGCCTGCGGGCGCTGACCGAGAGCCCGTGGGTGGCGTTCGCCGAGCGCGTCAAGGCCGGCGCCCGCGTCACCGGCACCGTGACCCGCACCGCCGACTACGGCGCGTTCGTGGAGCTGGAGCCCGGCATCGAAGGCCTCATCCACATCTCCGAACTGTCCACGCAGCGCGTCCGCAAGGCGCGGGACGTGGTTCAGCCGGAGCAGCGCGTCGAGGTCGAGGTTCTGAGCGTGGACCCGGCCGCCCGCCGGATCGCGCTGAGCCTGAAGTCGATCCGGAAGGCCGAAGAGGACGCCGCCGACGCCGCCACCGCCGAGGAGGAGGAAGCCGCCCTCCGCGAGGCGCAGTTCCGCATGGCGAACCGGCCGGTAAACCCGAACCTCCGCGGCGGGATTTAACGCAGAGGTCAGAGGACAGAAGCCAGAGGACAGTCGGACTCTGCCTTCCGTCCTCTGGCTTCTGTCCTCTGTCCTCTGGTCCCCGACATGCCCGACGACCCCGCGACTGCCCTCGCCGCCCTCCGAGAAAACGTCGGCCGGGTGTTCCTCGGCAAGCCCGAAGCCGTCCGCCTCGCCGTCGTCGCCCTCCTCGCCGACGGGCACGTCCTCCTCGAAGACGTCCCCGGCGTCGGCAAGACGCTCCTGGCGAAGGCACTGGCCCGCTCGCTCGACTGCAAATTCGCCCGCGTCCAGTTCACGCCCGACCTGCTCCCCGGCGACCTGACCGGCGTGTCCGTGTGGCGCGAGCAGACCGGCACGTTCGAGTTTCAACCCGGCCCCGTGTTCGCCGAGGTCGTGCTGGCCGACGAGATCAACCGGGCCACGCCGCGGACGCAGAGCGCCCTCCTGGAAGCGATGAGCGAGCGCCAGGTCACCATCGACGGCCGCACGCACCGGCTCGGGCCGCCGTTCCTGGTCGTGGCCACGCAGAACCCGCACGAGTTCGAAGGGACGTACCCGCTCCCCGAGAGCCAACTCGACCGCTTCCTGCTGCGGCTCACGGTCGGCTACCCCGACCGCGAAGCCGAGCGGGCCATCCTGACGCAGCACCGCGCCGGCGAGCCGGTCGAATCGCTCGCCCCGGTGGTGTCGGTGCAGGCGCTCGCGGCGTTGCAGGCGCGCACCCGCGCGGTGAAGGTCGATGCCGCGCTGGCGGACTACGTACTCGATCTCGTCGGCGACACCCGCACGCACCCCGACGTGGCGCTCGGCGCGAGCACCCGGGCGGCGCTCGGGCTTTACCGCGCCGCGCAGGCCAACGCCGTGACGCACGGCCGCGACTACGTCGTGCCTGACGACGTGAAGGGGCTGGCGGAACCCGTGCTGGCGCACCGGCTCGTCGGCCGCGGTTGGGCCGCCGGCGGGAGCCCGGACGCCGGGCCGGTCGTGCGCGAGATCGTCGCCAAGCGCCGGGTGCCGACGTGAGGCCGACGACGCGCCCCGAACTGCCGGCGGGCGGGTCGGCCCGCGTCACCCGCGAGGGGCGCTGGTGGGTGGGCGTCGCGGCGCTGATGGTCGCGATCGGCTGGTACAAGACGATTCCGCCGCTGCTGCTACTCGGCTACGTGATGCTGGCGCTGTTCGCACTAAACACGTGGCTGGCACGTCGCCAACTCCGCGGCCTCGCCGCCGTGCGGGCCGCCCACCCGCCCGTCTACGCCGGCGAACCCGTCCGCGTGTCGCTCCGCGTCCGCAACGACGGCCCGGCCGCGGTCACCGCCGGCGTCCGCGGTTCCCAACTCGACGCGCTGTTCGAAGCCATCCCCGCCGGCGGTGAAGTGGAGCACGGCGAGACGCGCACGTTTCCGGCGCGAGCCGTGGTCGGCGGCGAGGCGCCACGGGTATGGTCAGACTTTCCGCTGGGCCTGATCCGCTTCGAGGTTCCCGGCACCTCGGGGAACGAACTCCTCGTCCTCCCCGCACTCGGGTCCGTCGACCTCGACGGCTTCCGACGTTGGGTCCGCCGCGAGGCGGGGGTAGAGGGACGCGCACGGCGGCGGGCGGCGCGCGCGGCCGCGGACCGGGCCGACCTGCGCGGCGTCCGCGCCTACCGCCCTGGCGACGGCCTCCGCGACATCCACTGGAAGACGAGCGCCCGCCGCGGGGCGCCCTACGTCCGCGAGTACGACGCCGCCCCCGACCCGGAGTTGCTCGTCGTCGTGGACCCGTGGCTACCGCCGAACCCGACCCCTGCCGACGCCGACCGGCTCGAAGCGGCGCTGAGTCTGGCGGCCTCGGTCGTGCGAGCCTGGTGCCTCGCCGCAGGCACGCGCGTGACCGTGGCCGTCGCGGGGGACGAGCCGGTGCGCCGGTCGTCCACCCCGTCGGAAGCCGCGGCCCGGTTCCTGCTGGCCCCGCTGGCGTCCCTGTCCGGCACCGACCGCCCGACGCCGCCAGACCCGGTCGGCCCCGCGGCGCGATCGGCGCGGGTGGTGGTGAGCAGCCGCCCGGGATCGCCGCTGGCGGCCGCGCTCGGCCGGTCGGTCGGCCGGCCGTTCGCCGCCGTGTCGCCCGCCGACCGACCGGCGTGGTACCAAACCCCGGGGGCGCGATGACCGCCGACCCCGCGCTCCGCCTGAGCACGTTCCTCACGCTGGGCCTCGCCTGCGTCGCGCTCGGCGCGGCCGAGTTTTCCATCCTCCCCGAGGTCGCCGGGTTCGCGGCCGCCGTCGTCGTCGCACTCGCGGTCGTCTACCGACTCGGCGGCCGCGCGGAGGTGTTGAGCCCGTCGGGCGCGAACAACGTCGGCCTCGCGACCGCCTTCGCGGGGGCCGGGTGGGCGGCCGTGCGGGTCGTCCGCGAAGTCCGCGTGGGCGAGTTCATCGCCGTCGGGTGGGGCGTGTTCTTCGTCCTCCTGCTCGCCCCGGTGTTGATGGCTCTGTCGGTGTCGTTCCTTCTGCGGCGCGACAAGGACGACGGCATCTACTGGTACGTCCACGCCATCGGGCTCGCCGTCGTCGTACTCGCCGCCGCCATCGCCCGGCGGCCGTGGGAGGTAGCGGCACTCGTCGTCTATGCCGCCGCGGCGGTGTGGGGGCTCGCCCGGTTCGCGCTCGCCCGCGGCGGGGCCGCGCCGACCAACCGGCGGCGCGCGGGCCTCCCGGCGGCCGCCGGCTGGTTCGTCCTCGCGGTGCTGGTCGCCACGCCGGTGTTCGGCGTGACCCCGGCCGCGCCGCCGGGGATCGAGAAGTTCGAACTCACTGCCGGCCGCATCGAAGTCGGCTACTCCCCCGACCAGGCGGTTGACCTGACCCGCACCGGCGAACTCACGCCGACCCCGGCGGTGATGTTCGTGGTCGCCGCCGAGCAGGGGGGCCAGCCCAAGCTCGACCTGCCGGAAAGCACGCGGTGGCGCGGCCGCGTGCTGGCGCACTACGCCCAGGGGACGTGGCGGCGCGAGGCGCTGCTGGCGATGCCGCTGGTCGCCGAGACGGCCGGGCGGGCCGAGCCGTGGCGGCCGCCGGCGTACGGGCCGGCGTCGTACCGACTCACCTACACCATCCCCGGCTCGCTCCGCTCGGACTTCCTGGCCGAACCCGTGGTGTGGTTCCCCGGCGGGTCGATCCCCGTCGTGGACGTGTTCGACGCCTTCCCGCCGCGGCCGTGGCACCCGCTCGCGGACGGCTCGTTCTTCCGCCACCCCGGGCGGCCGGACCAGAGCCGCACCCTGCGGTACGTCCAGCACACCGTCCCACTCCCCGACCCCGACCTGGGCGTCGGCTTCCTCCTCTCAAGTGGCGTGGACCAGGCACTCACCGCGAACCCGATCACGAGCGTCCGGAACTACTCGACGCGGCTGCTCCAGCATCTCGTCCGCGAGCGGAAGTTGCCGGACTCGGCCGGGGCGGTGAGCGCCGTCACGCTGCGCCCGACCGAGGAGCACCACGAGGCCGTGGCGCGGGCCTTCGCCGCGCACCTCTCGGAGTCTCCCGAGTTCTCGTACACGCTCACCCTCACCCGCCCGCGGCCGGACCTCGACCCCGTCGAGGAGTTTCTGGAACACACGAAGGCCGGGCACTGCGAGCGGTACGCCTCCGCGCTGGTGTTGATGCTGCGGTCGCAGGGCATCCCGGCCGCGCTGGTGCACGGGTTCAAGGGGTACGAGCTGGTCGGCGACGGCACCTACAACGTCCGCCAGGACCACGCCCACACCTGGGCGACGGCGCTGGTGTCGCGGCCGGACGCGGGCGGCGGGCGGGTCTGGCACTGGCTCAGCCTCGACCCGAGCCCAAGCGGCGCAGAGACCGCCGCGAGCACCGCCGCGGCGCAGGCGACCGCGTGGACGTGGGTCTGGGACAAACTCCTCGACGCCACGCCCGAGGAACGTCTGAGTGCGCTCGGCGAGCTGGCGACGAACCCGGTCGCCGCGGGCACCTTCGCCGGCGTGGTCGTTCTCGGCGGGCTCGCGTGGGGCGTGCAGCGGGTGCGCCGTGCCCGCGCCGCCGCCGGGCCGACGAACACCTGGCTCGACCCGCTGTACGCCGTGTTGGCGCCGCACGGCTACGCGCCCGCCGCGGACGAAACGCCGCGGGAGTTCGCTGCCCGCGTCGCCGCCGCCCTCACGACCCGGCCGGGGACCGCGACGGTCGCGTCGGTTCCGCCGGCGTGGGTCGAGCGGTATTATGAGGAGCGGTTCGGCGGCGCCGCGGCCACGCCCGCACGCACGGCCGACCTCGACGCCCTCCGCTCCGCCTTGTCCGCACCTTCCCCGGGTGGAACCCGATGACCAAGACCTCGCGCCGCCTCACGCCCGAGACCTCGTCCCTGGTCGTGATCGACATCCAGGACAAGCTCCTGGCGAAGCTCCCCCGCGCCGCCGAGTTGGTCAAGAACGCCGGCTTCCTGATCGACGCCGCCGGCCTGCTCGACGTCCCCGTGAGTGCGACGGAGCAGTACCCGAAGGGGCTCGGCCCTACCACCGCCGAGATCGCCCGCCGCCTGCCCACGCCCGCTACCAGTAAGTCGGCGTTCAGTTGCTGCGGGGCCGGGACGTTCCTCGAAGAGCTGGAAATGCTCCAACGCCCGAACGTGGTCGTGGTCGGGGCGGAGACGCACGTCTGCGTCCAGCAGACCGTCCTCGACCTACTCGCCGCCGGGCTTCACGTCGTCGTCCCGGCCGACGCCGTGTGCGGCTGGGGCGACCTCGACCACGCCACGGCCCTGCGCCGGATGGAGGGGGCCGGGGCGATCATCACCACGGCCGAGGCGGTGGCGTTCGAGTGGTTCCGCGACGCGGGCCACCCGAAGTTCAAGCAACTGAGTCAGCTGGTGGTCTCGCGCCGCGGGTGAAAGCCCGGGGGCGGCTGTCCCCGGGCTTCGGGCGGTTCGTAAACTGACCGGACGGCCCCCGACCCTCTGGACCCTCGACCTCCCCATGACGATCCCCGGCCAGTTGAACCCGTCCCCGCGGCTGCTGCTCGGCCCCGGCCCGAGTGACGCCCACCCGCGCGTCCTGTCGGTGATGACGACGCCGCTCCTCGGCCACCTCGACCCGCAGTTCCTGGAGATCATGTCCGAGACGCAGGGGATGCTGCGCCAGGTCTTCCAGACGCAGAACGCCCTGACGTTCCCCGTGTCCGCGACCGGAACCGCGGGCATGGAGACGTGCCTCGTCAACCTGTTGGAGCCGGGCGACAAGGCGGTCGTCGGCACGATCGGCTACTTTGGCAACCGCATGGTGGACATCGCCGGCCGCACCGGCGCCGACGTGACCGTGCTGGAGCGCTCGTGGGGCCAGGTGTTCGAACCGGACGTGATCCGCGACGCGATCAAGCGCGTGAAGCCGAAGGTGCTCGCGCTCGTCCACGCCGAAACGTCGACGGGGGCGCTGCAACCGCTCGAGGACATCGGCCGCATCTGCCGCGAGACGAACACGCTGCTCGTCGCCGACTGCGTCACGTCGCTCGGGTGCATCCCGGTGAAACTCGACGAGTGGGGCATCGACGCGGCGTTCAGCTGCTCGCAGAAGGGTCTCAGCTGCCCGCCGGGGCTCGCGCCGGTGAGCTTTAGCGACCGGGCGGTAGCGGCGCTGAAGGCGCGCAAGACGAAGGTGCAGAGCTGGTACCTGGACCTGACGACGATCATGGGCTACTGGGGCGGCGACCGGGCCTACCATCACACGGCCCCGATCACGATGGTGTACGCGATCCGCGAGGGACTGCGGCTGGTGCTCGAAGAGGGGCTGGAGGCCCGCTTCGCCCGCCACGTCCGCAACCACCGGGCGCTCAAGGCCGGGCTGACGGCGCTCGGGCTGACGTACACCGCCGACCCGAACCACCAACTGCCGCAGCTCAACGCCGTGCGCCTGCCGGACGGCGTGGACGACGTGGCGGGCCGAAAGCGGCTACTGGCCGAGTTCGGCATCGAGGTCGGCGGCGGCCTCGGCGACCTGAAGGGGAAGGCCTGGCGGATCGGCATCATGGGCCAGAACAGCCGGCCGAACTGCGTCTTCCAGGTGCTCGCGGCGCTGGAACTGGTGCTGAAGGGTGCGGGCGTAAAGGTGCAAACCGGCGCCGGCGTCGCCGCCGCGGAGCACGTCTACGCCGCCGGGTGAGAGACGTGCGAAGCCCGCCCGCCGCGGCGGGCGGGCATCGCGGCGTCAGAACCGGACGCCGCTCGTCAACAGGATGTTCAGGTTCTGCACGTCGCCCTTGAGCGGCGGGATCACATTCGTCCAGTCGTAGCCGTACTGCCCGGTCAGGCCGCCGAACCACACCCACCCGCCGAGCGGCACCTCGCAGTTCACGTGCCCGCTCAGGAACACGCCCTTGTACACCGCCTGCCGGCGAGCGTAGCTGTCGGCGGCGTTGTTCGGCACCAGATCGACGTGGCTCGTGCCCCAGCGGCCGCCGACCTCCAGGCCGGTGCGGACGTTCCAGCCGCCCTCGCCGCCCGGGTTGCCGGGCCCCCACAGGAAGCAGTCGCGGCCGAATGCGAAGTTGAACGACGTCCGGTGCAGCCCCCGGATGCGGCTCGTCGTCAGGATGTCCGCCCGCGGGATGATCTGACCCGTGGCCTGGTTCGTCGCCGGCGCCTGGCGGATGAACACGTCCGACATGTCGGCCGACGAGCCGCGGTTGTACGTGTAGCTCAGGCCCAGGTCGAGGGTCCAGGCGGCGTCGCCGTCGGGGTTGAAGAACAGCGTCCGGCCGCCGCCGGCGATCACCCAGCCGGTGTGGAGGCGGTCGGTGAACTCGCCGCTGCCGAACACCAGGTTCGGGCCGGTCTCGGTGTGCAGTTCGTAGGCCACCTGGCCGTTTCGCCCCATCGGGCCGCAACAGCCGGGGCCGTCGGTGTACCACGGGCTCGCGTAGGCGCCCGGCGGCACGGCGCCAGCCACGGGGGCCGCAGTCATCGCCCCCAGTGACGCCGCGGGGCCGGGGTCGGGCGCTCGCGGCGGCGCGGCTGTGTCCTGTCCGCTCGCGGGTAAGACGGACGGCACGCCCGGCGGTGGCGGCAACTTGGCCGGCGCCGCCGGCGCCGTCATCCGGGTGGGTGGGGTGTACGCCGGGAACCCGTACTGGCCCGCGGCCGGGGCCGCGCAAACTGCCGCGGCCAGCACCACCCCGGGAAGCAATCGGGTGATCGTCATGCGCCCCTCGCCCGCCGCCGGGACACCGACCGGGCCTCAGCGCCCGCCCGGCCGTTACCCGGCCTGTTCCGTGGACTCGTC
>JBGAQM010000171.1:0-12341 GCA_044220735.1 Urbifossiella sp.
CGGCGCACGATGGGCGGGTGGGAGGCGAAGTCGTTCGCCGTCCTCAACTGCCCGTTCGAGGAGGTGCTCTTCCTGGACGCCGACTGCTACCCGGTGTACGACCCCGACGAGTGCTTCGAGCCGGCCCACAACCCGCACGGGATCGTCACCTGGCCGGACATCCCCGAGGGGGACACGAACGTCCTGTGGGACTCCTACGCCCTCCCGCCGGACGGCGGGCTGGCGCTGAACGGGGGGCACTACGTCCTGAGCAAGCGGCGGGCGTGGGCCGTGTTCCAGCTGGCCCAGCACTTCGACGACCACAGCGACTACTACTACTGCCGGAACCTGCCGATCCGCCCCGGCGACGTGGGCGGCCTCGGCGACCAGGACCAGGTCCGCGTGGCCCTCCACCGCCTCGGCGTGCCGCACCACCGGTACGCCCCGCGGCCGCTCGCCCACGTCGCCCGGGCGTACGTCCAGGCGGGGCCGCGCGGGCGGCCGCTGTTCGTCCACCGCATCCACAGCAAGTTCGGCTTCCACGGCCAGTTCTGGGACCCGGCCCGGTGGCAGCCCGGGGACCTGCCGATGGAGGCGACCGCGTGGCGGTACTTCCTGGAGTGGTTCGCCCAGCCGGCCGAGCGGGACGGCCCGCCGCACGAGGTGCCCGGCGGGTTCACGCCGGCCGAGTGCGACCTGTGGGGCCGGTGGTGCGCGGGGCGGCACGTGCTGGAACTGGGCCGGGCCCACGGCCGGAGCACCGTGGCCGCCGCCCGGTCGGCCGCGTCTCTCGTGTCGCTCGACCGGTCCAGCGCCGCCGAGGCGGACGCCTGGCTCCAGCGGTACGGCGTCCGACACAAGGTGTGGCTCCGCGAGGGCGAGTTCGCCGCCCTCGCCGGGACGAGCGGCGGGCCGTTCTCGGCCTGCCTGATCGACGGCGAGCACGACCACGCCAACGTCGTGGCTGACGTCGCCGCCGTGGCCCCGCACCTCGCCCGGGGGGCGGCCGTGGGGTTTCACGACTACGCCGACGCGCGGTTCCCGGACGTGCAGCCGGCGGCCGACGCCGCGGCCCGTGACCACGGCTGGCGGCTCGTGGAGCGGGCCGACCATCTGGCGGTGTTCGTGGTCGAGCGGTCCTGACCGCCCGGGCCGCCGGATTCACGTCCGGCCTGAACTCTTGCGCCGCGCGCAGATTCCGAGTCCCGTGCGAATCGTGACCTACGCTTGGGGCACCCGATCCCCTCGCGCCCCGGCCCGCCCATGCCCCGGCCTCGTGACCCCGACGGCGGTGACTCTGTGACCGCGGCCGACGTTTCCCCTCGTAAACCCGGCGACGAACCGCTCCCCGGCTACACCCTCACGCGCCCCCTCGGCCGCGGCGGGTTCGGCGAGGTGTGGGCGTGCATCGCCCCGGGTGGGCTCCGGAAGGCCGTCAAATTCGTCTCCGCCGGCGACGACGGCGAGGCGGCCCAGTTCCGCCAGGAGCTCGACGCCTTCGAGCGGATCAAGGAGATCCGCCACCCGTTCCTCCTCAGCCTGGAGCGGGTCGAGGTCGTCGGCAGCGAGCTCGTCATGGTCATGGAGCTCGCCGACCAGCAGTTGCAGGACCGGTTCAACGACTGCCGCGCCGCCGGGCTCCGCGGCATCCCCCGCACGGAACTCGTCGCCTACCTGACGGAGGCCGCCGAGGCGTTGGACCTGATCACCGAGCAGTACGGGCTGCAACACCTCGACGTGAAGCCGGCCAACCTGTTCGTCACCGCCGGGCACGTGAAGGTCGGCGACTACGGACTCGTCGCGTCGCTCGACGCGGCCGGCGACGGGCACCGCGGGCTGACGCCGAAGTTCGTCGCCCCCGAGGTGCTCCGCGGCTCGGTCCACACCCGGTCCGACCAGTACAGCCTGGCGCTGGTGTACTGCGAGCTGCTGACCGGCGTGTTCCCGTACCCGGCCCGGACGCCGCAGCAGATGATGCTGGCGCACGTGTCCAGCCCGCCGGACGTGGCGGCGCTGCCGGCGTGCGACCAGGGCCCGGTGTGGACGGCGCTCCAGAAGAAGCCCGAGGACCGCTTCCCGTCGTGCATCGACTTCGTCCAGGCGCTGCGCGAGGCGGACTACCTGCCGGAGCACGAGCCGCCGCAGCCGCCCGCCCCGCCGCCGGCCGGGCGGAGCAGCGTGATCCCGCGGATGACGCGGGTCGTCGATACCACCCCGCCGGCCGGCGAGCTGACCGGCCGGCACCCGCGCCCGCCGCTCCCCGGGGAGGCGCCGCGGCCCGGGGAGATGACCAAGAACGCCACCTGGAAGACGGTGCCGCGGCTGGTGACGCCGGGAATGTCGAACGCCGGCGCCCGGCTGGTGACGCCGGGAATGTCGAACGCCGGCACCCGGCCGGTGCCGCCCGGGGCGAGCCGGCCGGGGATACAACTGCCGCCGCCGCCGCCGCCGCCGCGCGGCCCGTTCTCGGCGGCGGACGACGACCTGCCGGTCGCGGAGCCGGAGCCGGCGGGCCGCGTCCGCGTGAACCCGATCAAGTCGGTCATCCCGGTCGGGCTGCTGCGCGGCGAGGAGCGGCGGTGTCGGCCGCCGACTTCGCGAGCGCGGTGGTCCGCGCCGCGGCCGGCGGGGCGCACGTGCCGCAGCTTCCCGGCGACCTCGGGCGCACGGCCGACGGGGCGTGGGTGTGCCAGTTCCCGTCCACGGTGCCGGCGCAGGTGGTGCCGTTGAAGCTCAGCGTCCTCCAACAGGCGTGGGCGGTGGCGGTCGAGCAGCCCGAGCCCGGGCTGGTCGTCCTCCGCCGCTCCGCCGGCGGCGGGTGGTTCTCGAAGAAGAAGTCGGGCTTCGTGGTCGAGATGCGGCTGCCGAAGCCCGGGAAGTCGGTCGGCGAGGTGACCGTCGTCGGCGCCCTCGTCGGCGAGCCGGACCGCCAGTTCGTTCAGGTCGCCACCGACGCGATCCCCCGGCTGGTGGCCGACGTCCGCCGCGAGCTCGGGAACGTCGAGGACCGCCGCAAGCACCCGCGGCTGGCGACGACCATGCCGGTGACGGTCCACCCACTCCACTCGGACGGCACGGCCGACGAGGCGGTCCGCGGCGCGTGCGTGGACGTGTCCGCCGGCGGTCTGGCGATCGCCGCGCGCGCGCCGATCGCCACGAAGTACGCGTACCTCGCGTTCGACACGGTCCCCGAGGCGGCCGGGCTGGCGGTGCTGGTGCGGGTGGTGCGGTCGGTGTCGCCGCTCGGCGCCCGTGAGGCCGTGTACGGCGTGCAGTACCGCACCGACCTGTAGAATCGCGGCATGACCGTCGTCGGAAGACTGGCGCCGTCGCCGACCGGCGCCCAACACGTCGGGAACGCCCGCACCTACCTCGCGGCGTGGCTCAGCGCCCGCGCCGCCGGCGGGCGCGTCGTTCTGCGGATCGAGGACATCGACTCGCCGCGCGTGAAGCCCGGCGCCGCGGCGCAGGCGCAAGATGACCTGCGCTGGCTCGGCCTCGACTGGGACGGCGAACCCGTCGTGCAGACCCGGCGCGTGCCGCTCTACGAGGCGGCGCTCGACCGGCTGAAGCAGCTCGCCCTCGTCTACCCCTGCACCTGCACCCGCGCCGACGTGGCCGCCGCGGCCAGCGCCCCCCACGCCGAACACGAACCGCCCACCTACCCCGGCACGTGCGCGGGTCGAACGCCCGCCGACGCCCCCGCGCTCGCCGGGACGCCGTTCGCGTGGCGCTTCCGCGTCACCGACTCGCCTGCGTTCGACGACCTGTACCGCGGGCCCACCGCGATCGACTTGCGCGCCGCGGGCGGCGACTTCGTCGTGTGGAAGGCGGCGGGGACGCCGGCGTACCAGCTCGCGGTCGTGACCGACGACGCCGACCAGGGCGTGACCGAGGTCGTGCGCGGCGACGACCTGGTCCCCTCGACGCCGCGGCAACTGCTGCTGTACCGGGCGCGGGGATGGGACGCGCCGGCGTTCGCGCACCTGCCGCTGGTGGTCGGCCCCGACGGGCGGCGGCTGGCGAAGCGGCACGGCGACACGCGGCTGGCGGCGCTGCGCGACGCGGGCGTGGCGCCGGAGGCGCTGGTGGGCCTGCTGGCGTGGTCGTGCGGGTGGCTGGAGGAGCCGCGGCCGGCGACGCCGCGGGAGCTGCTGCGGCGCTTCCGGTTGAGCGCGGTGCCGGCGGCGCCGTTCGTGCTGACGCCGGAGCTGCTGGCGCGAATTGGGTATGTGTGAATGACGCGCCCGTTTGCGGTTTCGCCCTGGGAAGCGCGAAGCCGCAAAGCGGCAACGGTACCACCCGAGCGAACGCTTGCGGCTTCGCGTTGTGAAGTGCGAAGCCGCAAGCGGCGACGGTACCACCCGAGCGAACGCTTGCGGCTTCGCGTCGCGGCTAACCCCCCAGCTGCCCCGCGTCGAACGCCGCCGGGAGCAGCTCGCGCACCGTGTACCGCACCACGTCGCCCTTGAGGTTCGCCAGCAGCACGACGGCGTCGGGGGCGAACTCCCACAGCAGCTGCCGGCACGCGCCGCACGGCGGCGTGGGGGTGTTGGTGTCGGTCACGACCGCGACCTTCACGAACCGCCGCAGCCCCTCCGACACGCCCTTGAAGATCGCCGTCCGCTCGGCGCACATCGTGAGGCCGTAGCTGGCGCTCTCGACGTTGCAACCCATCACGACGGCGCCGTCGGCGGCTTCGAGCGCGGCGCCGACCTGGAACTTCGAGTACGGCGCGAACGCCCGGCTGCGGGCGATGGCGGCGGCGGCAACGAGGGGGTCGGCGGTCATCGGGGACTTTGGGACTGAGGGACATCAGGGACTCAGGGACAAAGACAGGATACGGAACCCGCCTTGCGTCCTGTCCCTCGGTCCCTCAGTCCCACGGTCCCGCAGTCATTCCGACAGGCAGCACCCCGCCCCGGGGCCGCCGCCGAGCAGCGGCAGGATGCGCCGCTCGAACGGCAGCGCCAGGTACTCCGCCCGGCTGTACGCCACCCGGCCGCCGACCACCGTGTGCGTCACGTGCGTGGCGTGCTCGAACGGGTCGCCGTCGTACAGCACCAGGTCCGCCGCCTTCCCCACCTCGATCGTGCCGAAGCGGTCCGCGATCCCCAGCAGCTTCGCCGGCTCCACCGTGATCGCCTTCAACGCGCGGTCGTGGCCCAAACCGTTCGCCGCCGCCATCGCCGCCTCGAAGCGCAACACGCGCACCTTCGGCACGTACCCCTCGAAGCCGGTACACAGCGAGATCGGGATGCCCGCGTCCGCCAGCATCGCGGCGGTTCCGACGTAGGCGTGCATCGTCTCCAGGCTCGACGCCGCCCGCTGCATCGTCGGGTGAACCACGACCGGGATGCCGGCCTTCTTCAGCTCGGGAATCAGGCGGTATGCCTCGGTGCCGAGCGCCAGCACGGGCTTCAACTTGAACTCGTCGGCGAGGCGCCGCGCGGTGGCGATGTCGTCGGCCCGGTGCGCCGCGAAGAACACCGGCACCTTGCCGTTCGAGCGCCGGCAGCAGCCCCTCGTGCTTCGCGTTCTGCGGCGTCTTGGCGTCGGCGGCGCGCTTCGCGGCGTAGGCCTTCGCGTCGGCGAAGGCCCGGCGCACGAGCGCGGCCGTCGCCATCCGCGTCGTCGGCCCCTTCCCCTTCGCGCCCTTCGGCTCCTCGCCGAGGTTCACGATGAGGGCGCCGACCGGCACCGCTGCCGCTCCTTTGGCCGTCATGCCGTCGGAGCGGAACACGCCGCCGCGGCCGGCGATCGGGTTCACGCGGCCGGGCGTGGAATGCACGACGGTGGTGCCCTGCGCCCGCAGGAAGTCGAGCAGCGGTTCCTTCGCGTTGAACCCGTCGAGCGCCCGCAGGTCGCTCTGGTTCGGGTCCGACGGCTCGTCCTGGTCTTGGTCCTGCGGCAGGTTGTACGCGCCGCTCAGGCCGGCCGTGGTGAACGAGTCGATGGGTCGGGCGCCACCCCGGTGTAGAGGACCGCGGCGTCGGCGGGAATCTGTTGTGCGTCCTTCAGAACCGCCGCAATTTTCCCGTCCTCGATCAGGAGCGCCCCGCCCTCGATCGGCGGGCCGGCGGCGGTGTGGATGCGGCCGGCCCGCACGAACAGCTTCTTCGGGTTACTCGGCATCCGCCCCTCGAGCACATTCACCCTCGGCGCCGACTTCGGGGCGGCGGTCGGGGGGAACGGCGCCGGCAGCTCCTTCGCCGCGTCCGGCAGCGCGAACCCGCCAGCCTGGTACACCCAGTCGGCCTTCTTCGAGCGGTCGAAGCGCTTGCGGCCGTCGATGTGCGTTTCCAGCACCTGCGTGTACGTCGAGAACGGCGGGCCGGACAGCACCACGAAGTCGGCGTCCTTCCCCTTCTCCAGCGAGCCGAGGCGGTGGTCGAGGTGCAGCAGCTTCGCCGCATTCGACGTGAGCGCCCGCAGCGCCTCCATCTCCGGCAACCCGCCGCGGACCGCGATGGCTCCGGTGCGGGTAGAACCGCGACTCGGTGATGCTGTCGTCGGTGTTGATCGTCACCGTGACGCCGGCCTTCGCCAGCACCGCCGCGTTCTCTTCGAGGAGCCCGATCGTCTCGGGCTTGCCGCCGGGGCTGTCGATGAGCGTCAGCGACACCGGGATGCGCTTCTTCGCCAGGATGTCGGCGACGCGGTAGCCTTCCGTCGCGTGTTGCAGCACGAGCTCGAAGCCGAACTCCTCGCTGATCCGCACCGCGGTCATCAGGTCGTCGGCGCGGTGGCAGTGGAAGTGGACGGTGCGCTTCTTCTCCAGCACTTCGACGATCGGCTCCAGGTCGAGGTTGGGTTCGACCTTCTCGCCGGCGTCGCGCTTCGCCTTGTACTCGCGGGCCTTCACGAACTGCTCGCGCTGCAGCGCCGCCACCTTCATCCGCGTGCAGCGCTGGCTGCGGTTGCGGCCGTGCCCTTCGTTCTTCCTCGCCGTTCGCCATCTTCAGGCCGCCGAGGATCACCGTGCCGTCGGGAGGCGGCCCAGGATCACCATCTGCTCGACGGTGCGGCCGCGGAGCTTGACGTAGAGCGTCTGCCCGCCGATGACGTTGCCGGAGCCGGGCATGATGTTGGCGGTGGTGACGCCGCCGGCGACGGCCATGCGGATGCCGGGGTCGTCGGGGTTGATCGAGTCGAGGGCGCGGACGCCGGGCTGCACCGGGCCGCTCGACTCGTTGCCGTCGGAGTTGGCGCCGACGCCGGGGCGGCCGAACAGGCCGATGTGCGAGTGCGTGTCCACGAGCCCGGGTATGACGACGGCGCCGCCCAGGTCGCGCACCTCGGGGTCGGCGGGCTGAACGGGCGCGTCGGCGGCGGGGCCGGCGAACAGCACCTTGCCGTCCTTCACGATCAGCACGGCGTCGGGGATGGGGGCGTCGGCGCCGGCCGCGGCGGTGTACAGGGTGATGTTGCGGTACACGACCGTCGCCGTCGGAGGCGGCTCGGCGGGCGGCGCCTCGCGCGGCGGCGGCGGCACGGCGCGGCCAGGGGCGGGACGAAGACGCAAGGCGAGCGGCGGCGAGGCCGACGAGCGGTAACAGGCGGGGGGGGGGGGGGGCTTTCGGCTTCTCGTTCCGCGTGAAGGGGTGCCAGGTGACGGTGGATGAAGGGGTGCCGGACCCCGCCGACGTGGTTTTCCTCGCCCTTCACCCCGCCACCCTTCGGCCCCGCAGCTTCGCGTCCCCCTGATTCGAAAACGTACCCGTTTCCAACCCCGCCGCCAGGGTATCATCCCCGTGATGGGGCCGCGTCCGGTCCCCGAGGAGAGCCTCCGATGAGCTTCAAGATGCAGCGGGTCCACGTCTTCCACGCGGAAGTCGAGGACAAGCCGGGCGGGATTTCGGGCAAGCTGAAGACCCTGGCCGAGGGCGGCGCACACCTGGAGTACGTGTACAGCCAGCGGTCGGCGAGCAAGGCCGGGGCATGGGCGACCTGTACGTCGCCCCGATCCAGGGGCAGAACGTGCTGGCCGCGGCGAAGAAGGCCGGCCTGCACGAGGTGCCGGAGCCGATCGTGATGCGCGTGGAGGCGACGACAAGGCCGGGCTGAGCGGCCGGCTGACGCTGGCCTGGGAGCTGGCCGGCATCAACCTGCACGGCCTGGTGCTGTCGGTCATCAGCGGCAAGTTCGTCGGCTACGCCACGTTCGACACCGTCGCCGACGCCAACAAGGCGGCCACGATTCTGGCGGAGCTGGGGACGGCGTGAGGGGCGAGTGTGAGTGTGGGTGGGTGAAAACCTTCATCCCCTACCGACACTGCACCCCCCGCCGCCGGCGGCAAGCTTCCCCCACACTCAGGGGGCGGGCCATGCTCGGCGCAATCGCCGGCGACGTGATCGGGTCGGTCCACGAGAAGGCCGGCACCAAGACCACCCACTTCCCACTGTTCCCGCCGAAGGCCCACTTCACCGACGACACCGTCCTGTCGGTCGCCGTCGCCGACGTGATCCTAAACGGCGGCGACTATACGAGCGAGTTTCACGACTACTACCACCGCTACCCGACCGCCGGGTACGGCGGCACGTTCGTGAAGTGGGCGGCGGAGCGGCAGCGGGCCCCCTACGGCAGCTGGGCCAACGGCTCGGCCATGCGCGTCGCCCCGGTCGGTTGGGCGTTCGACACCCTCCCGGACGTGCTGAACGAGGCCGAGCGCTCGGCGGCGGTGACGCACAACCACCCCGAGGGCGTGAAGGGGGCGCAGGCGGTCGCGGCGGCGGTGTACCTCGCGCGCACCGGCAAGTCGAAGGACCAGATCCGCACCGACGTGCAGAGCCTGTTCGGCTACGACCTGTCGGGCACCGTCCAGCTGCTACGGCCGGCGTACAAGTTCGACGTGTCGTGCGCCGGCTCCGTGCCGCAGTCGCTGGTCGCGTTCCTCGACTCGTCCAACTACGAGGACGCGGTGCGGCTGGCGATTTCGTTCGGCGGCGACGCGGACACGATGGCGGCAATCGCGGGCGCGGTGGCGGAGGCGTTCTACGGCGGCGTCCCGGCCGCGGTCGCGCAGCCGACCCTGGCCCGGCTCGACGACCCGTTGCGCGAGGTGGTGACGGCGTTCCGGGCGCGCTGGCGGGTGAGCGAACCTGCCGGCCGCGGCCGGTGTCGGGCTGGCACCCCCGGAGGCCATGTCATGGCGTCGGACAAGCAGAAGCGAAAGGCCGCGAAGAAGCCCGCGATTCCGGGCAAGCCGTTCGTCCACCCGGACGGCGACCGCCGGCGCCGCGGCGGGCCGAGCGCCGATCAGGCGATCCGCGACAAGCGGACGCGGCAGGCGTTCGCCGGCGGCGTGCCCGAGGAGCTACCGCCGCCGAAGCCGGTCGAAGACGAATGATGGCCGCAAAAAGGCACAAACAAGAAGAATAGCCAGGAACGGAACCCACCAGGCTGATCTGTCTTCTTTTTTGTGCTTTTTGTGCCTTTTTGCGGCCAATCCTCTCCTGGCCTCAACGTTGCAATTCGCGCTCGACGCGGTCCACCAACTCCTTCGCCGGCCAGTCGCGGTCGCCGATCGCCACCCGCGCGTCGGCCGCCAGCCACGCCCGCACCTTCTTCTCGGCCGCGACCGCCGTGCTGTGCGTCTTCGCCCCGAAGTGCTTGCTGATCTCGCCGTACGTGGCCGCCGTGTGCTTGCGGCACAAGAACACCGCCACCATCCGCGGGTGCGTCACCGCCCACGTCCGCGCCTTCGACTGCAGCGTGCCCGTCGCCAGCCGCAGCGACGTACACACCGCCGCGTCCACGTCCGGCACCGTCACGACGCGGACGGCGTGGCGTAACAAGTCCCCGAGCGCCTCGCGGGCCAGCGACACGTCGGCCGGCCGGCCGGTCACCTTGGCGTAGTGGCGGACGCTGTTCACCGCGCCTTCCAGCTCGCGCACGTTCCCGCGAAGGTGGCTCGACAGGTACTTCAGCACCGCGTCCGGCACCGGCGGCCCGGGGGCGCTCGCCTTCTTGCGAAGGATGCCGAGCCGCGTTTCCGGGTCGGGCGGCAGCAGCCCCCACACGGCCCCGCCGAGCAGCCGGTCGGCCAGCTCCGGCATCAGGTCGTCCGCCAGCCGCGGGTGACAGTCGGTTGTCACGACCACCTGCCGCCCGTCCGACACCAGGGCGTCGAACGTGTTCAGGAATTCTTCCTGCGTGGCGCGCTTGGTGGCGAGGAAGTTGAGGTTGTCGAGCAGCAGCGCCGAGCACTCGCGGAACTGCCGGCGGAACGCGCTCATCTTGCCGAGCCGCGACGCCTGCACGAACCGCGTGGTGAACTCCTCGGCGGTGACGTAGCACGGCTTCTCGCCGCCGCGCCGCATCCCCACGAGGATGCCTTCGAGCAGGTGCGTCTTGCCCACGCCGGTGGGGCCGTGCAGCACGAGCGGGTTCGCCCCCTGGCCGGGGTCCTCGACGACGCTCGCGGCGGAGGCGTGCGCCACCCGGTTGCACGGGCCGACGACGAAGTCGTCGAGCTTCTTCCACCGCCGCCCCGCGCGGGGCGCCAGGTCGAACCCGCCGGCCTCGGGGTCCGGCCGCTTCGGCTTCGCCCGCTGCGGTGCCACCGGGTCACCGAACAGGTCTTTCTGCTCCTTCTGCTCGTCCTTCGTCCTTCGTCCTTCGTCCTTCGGTCGCGCCGGCTCCGGCTTCCTGACCTCTGTCTCCTGTTTCCTGTCTCCTGTCTCCTGGAAGGCGTCCGCGTCCACGGCCCAGCGCACCGGCAGCGGCGCCCCGGCGGCTTCCGCGGCGGCGGCGCGGACGGCCTCGCCGAACGTGTGTTCGAGCCAGTCGCGGCAGGAGTCGTTGCGGGCGACGACGACGAGCTCGGAGCCGAGGCCGACGAACCGGGCGTGGCCGGCGAACCAGAGGGTGAAGCGGGCGGCGCCGATGCGCGCGGCGACGGCGTCGGCGACGGCCCGGTCGAGGGCGACGGGAGCGGCCGGGGCGGGTGAAGCGGCGGCGGGGCGGGGGGATTGCGACGAACGGGCCGACACGACGAACCCCCAGCGGCACGGCGGACATCCTGCCCCGCCGGCGAGCGGGCGTGACCCCCGACGGACGCTCCGGGGACACACTCCACTATGCCGCCCGGAACCGGGGCGCCAACGCCCCTTGCGCGAGCTCACGCGGCGGCGCGCCGGGTGCGGGTGGCGCCCGCGGCACGGGCGGCACCACCGGACCCGCACCGCAGGCGGGAACACCCGCGTACCCGGGTGAGAAGGCGCCCCGCGGCGCGAGCTCATGAGATTCCGCGAAGTTCGACTGAAGTCGGGTGTCCGTCGTGGGGCCGGTTTCCAACCGTCCGAGCTCAGCCCGGCTGGTTGGAAGCCGGCCCCACGAAGTCGGCGCGCCACAGGAACACCTCGCGGCGGTCGGCCTCGCGGAACCCGTGCCGCTCGTACAACCGGCACGCCGGGGCGTTGCGGGCGTCCACGCTGAGCGTCAGCGTGCGGGCGTCGGCGGCCGCGGTGCGGAGCGCGAACCGAACCAGCGGCGCGCCCCATCCCCGCCCGCGCGTCGCCGGCACCAGCCCGAGGTAGCCAAGCTCGACGGCGCCGATCTCGCTGCCGGGTTCGAGCATCACGACGCCGACGGGTTCGCCGGCGTGTCGGGCCAGCGTCCACCACCCGGGCCGCGCCGGCAGCGGGGCGCTGAAACCTTCGAGGACGTCGGCGTCGGTGCGGGGGCCGGTGAGCTCGGGGCAGTCCAGGCTGCCGTCGTGGCTGGCGAGGAGCGCGGCGATGAACGCGGCCCGGTTCGCGTCGCCGACCGGCTCGAACGTCAGTTCCCCACCCGGCTCGGGCTCGTCGCCGAGCTCGCGCCGCAGGTGGACGACGGCGGTGACGTGTCGGAAGCCGGCGCGGGAGAGGGCGGGTTCGTCGGCGAGGTCGCCGCCGGGGGCGAACGACTGGCACACCTTCACGCCGCGGCCGCGGAGCCAGTCGAGGGCGGCGGCCAGCAATGGGTCGGCGTCGGCGGCGCGGCGGGGGGTGGTGCGCGGCGGAAACAGGAGGCCCAGCGCGCCGGGCAGTGTCTGAGCGAGAACGGCGCCGCGGACGGTGCCGCCGGCCCCGCGGGTGACGAACAGGCCGGCAGGGTCGAATTCGCCGCTGCGGAGGAGGTCGAGGAAGCGGCGGGCGGCGTCGGCGCGGGCGAGGGCGTGGCGGGTGCTGGCGAGGACGCGGCAGGCGGCGGCGAGGTCGTCCGGCCCGGCGGCGCTGGCGGTGCCCATGCGGGGAGTGTATCACCTGTCGGCTCGGGGCTTCGCCGCTTGCGGCTTCGCGCTGCCCAACGCGAAGCCGCAAGCGGACACTCCCCCAAGGCCACCCGCCCCCGAGCCCCGTCACTTCGCCTGCGAGTTG
>JBGAQM010000172.1:0-13336 GCA_044220735.1 Urbifossiella sp.
GGCTTCGCGCTGCCCAACGCGAAGCCGCAAGCGGCGGAGACCCGTGCGAAAAGACCGTCCGCTCCGCCCGCCGCGTCGTTACTCCTCGCCCTTCTTGTCGCGCTCGTCGAGCCGCTCCTTCTGGGCGGGCGTCTCCTCGTACTTGAACTCCTTGCGGAGCAGGGCCATCACCGACTCGCGGGCGCGGGCCACCGAGTCGTTGGCGTGGCTGGCGAAGACCATGTCGTGGACCGGGCCGCGGTTCGCGTACAGGTGCTGGCGGAACTCCTCGAGCCCGCGGTCCTGCCGGCCGGTCAGCACGAACACGTAGTACGTGTCCTTCGCCGCGTCCGGCAGCACGAGCACCGTCTTCAGCGGGTCGGTGCGGTGGTCGATCAGCTGCTTGACCATGTCGGCGGTCGGGAACGGCAGGTCGGCCATCCCGGCCAGGGTGAACGGCCGGGCCATCCCGGTGAGGTCGTTAATCACCTGGATCGGGGCCACGTTGTCGAGCCGGAGTTCCTTCACCGCCGCCTTCGCCTTCGGGTCGGCGAACTTGGCCTCCAGGTCGCCCTTGACCTGGCTCAACTCCATGACGGCCCGGACCGGGTCGGGCTGGGCGCGGAGGCGGGCGGCGGCCTGCTCGGCCGCCTGGCGGGCCAGCTCGCGCCCCTTCGCCCGCCGCCACGCCTCCACCACCCGCGCCTTCGTCTTGGGGTCGTCGAACGGGACGGCGCGGGCGGGCAGGTCTTCCGTCCGCCACGCCATGTACACCGGCTCCTTGGTGGCCAGCACCCCCGGGTCGAGCCGCTCCGGGTAGAACTCCGGCAGGAACTCGCCGGTCGCCGGCACCAGCCCGCCGCGCTTCGGGTCGATCGACGTGAAGAACCGCTGCCCGAACGGCATCGCCACGCCGCCGTGCGCGTCGGGGGTCTTCTGCGACTCGCGGAGCGGGGCGAGGGCGGCGTCGTCGCGGACCGTCCAGCTGCTCACGCCCTCCGGGGTCGCGCCGGTCTTCAGCCCGCGCTCCTTGATGAAGTCGGCGGAGTACGCCCGGGCCGCGGCGCCCTTGTCCTTCGGGCGGCCGTTGTTCCCCAGCTTCACCAGCTCCACCTGGAGCGTCTTCAGGTCGGTGATCGCCAGGTCGCGGGCCTTCAGGTTGGACAGGTCGGAGAGCAGTTCGGCCCGCTGGGACTCGATCGACGGGGGCGCGGGGAGCGCCTGGCGGAAGCCCGCCTCGGCCGCGGCCAGCTGCGGCAGCAGGCCCGGCCCCGGCACCGTCGAGAGGAGGAGCGCGCCGCCGACCGTGCCGCGGGCCCGCGCTTCGTGGGCCACCGCCTGCGCCTGGAAGGCCGCCGGCTGGAGGAGCGGGCTGCCGCTGACCGACGCCGTGCCGAGGCCGGTCAGCAGGGCCGCCAGCTCGGGGCCGGCGGCGTACACCGGCCGCTTCTTGTCGTTGTCGTCCTTGGTCCGGTCGGCCCGCTTGGCCCAGAGCGCGTAGCTGGTTTCGAGCAGGTACCCGGGGCGGATGCCGGCCGGCGACTCGCGCATCCACAGGACGCCCACCTGGCCGCCGTGGCCCCGCACGGTCTTCGCCTGGTAGATGGCGTGGACGAGCGGGTCGGTGAGCGACATCGGGGCGGTCGCGGCCGACGCCCACGCGGCGGGGCCGACGCCGGGCGTCGGCACGATCAGGGACGAGACGCCGCCCTTGGCGTACTGCTCGGTGCGGGTAATCCAGTCGGCGGCGGCCTTCTTGTAGTACGGCTCGTCGCCGGTCGCCGCGACCCACTCGATCTTCACCTTCCGCGGGTCCTTGAACCCGAACTCCTCCTTCGACGGGTCCGGCTCGTAGTCCTTCCGCTCGTCGTACAGCCGCTTCACGTCGCGGTCGGGCGGGGTCTCGGTGACGAGGGTGGCGAAGCTGGCCGCGGGGACGGCGAGGCCGCGGTACTCGGCCGGGCTCGACTTGTCGCGGTAGTGGCTGAACAGGTCGAACGGGGTGGTGAAGATGGGGGCGGCGGTGGCCGTCCGCTCGCTCGTCCCGGACACCGGGCCGAGCACGGCCGTCTGCGCCGCCCGCACCTTGAACTCGCAGGCCAGCGCCCGGTACAGGGCGTTCGGGGTGAACCGGCTGGAGTACTCGCGGGACATGTACTCGCGGATGTCCACGTCGTTGCGGAAGCTGTCGAAGAACTCCTGGCGGACGAGCTTCTTCACGTCGTCGTCGGTGAACTCGATGCCGAACTTGTCGGCCTTCCGCTCCCAGACCATGAAGTCGATGACGTCGCGGGCGGTCTTGTTGGCGACGTTCGTGAAGTAGATGCCGCCGGACTTCTCGGCGACGGCCTGGTGCTGCTCCATCATCATCCACGCCTCGACCACCATGACCAGCTGGCGGTCGTTCGGGTTGGCGTTCGGGGCGTGGGCCATGCGGGAGATGATCGGCCACAGCTGGTTGCCGCGCTTCTCGATCATGTCGCGGGCCGGGTTGCCGATCGTCGGCGTGGCGTTGATCAACTTCTCCTGGGCGTCGCGGCGGAGCACGGCCGACGTCTGCTGGGCGGCCAGCACCATGAACCGGTTGGCCATGACGCGCTGGAACCGCTTCTCGCGCACGTCGCGCTCGCTGACGGTGGAGCCGTCGATGGTGCAGAACGAGTCGCCGCGGTTGCCGAACTGCTTGGGGAACCAGTCGAAGAAGTCGGCCCCGCCGCCGAGGCCGCTGGACAGCACGAAGGTGAACATGATGAACACGGTCACCACCGCGAAGATCGCCTTCTGGTTCCGGCGGAAAACGTTGAACGGGCTGAAAGCCATTGCCAGTCCTCGACTTGCGGCGGCCGGACCGACGGCCCGAACCCACCGGGGGGGTTGACACCCGGCGTAGGGCTGTACTAGTGGTGATGGGCGTTTCCCGCCCCCGGCTTTCCGATTGTAGTGAATCTGACGCCGCGGGAGCAGCCCGATCCAGAGGACCGAGGACAGCGGGCGGAGGGCAGAAAAGAATCGGCCCGGTCCGCCTCTGCGTCTGATTGTCTATCCTCTGACCTCTGACCTGTGTCCTCTGTCCTCTGGAGTGCTGGTGCCAACGCCACGCAAGAAGCCGGCGACCAAGACCGCGGCCGCCCCGAAGGCCCCTTCCAAGCGGAAGGCGGCGGCGAAGGCCAAGCCGACCGCGGTCGTTCAGGACGCGCCGCGCCGCCCGTGGGCGGTCGTGCCCGGCGACGGCCCGCCGGCCGGCGGCCGCACGTTCGACCTGGTGATCGTGGAGTCGCCGGCGAAGGCGAAGACGATCAACAAGTACCTCGGCGGCGCGTACAAGGTGCTGGCGAGCTACGGCCACGTCCGCGACCTGTCGAGCCGCAAGCAGAAGGGCGAAGAAGTCGCCGGCATCCGCATCGCCGACGGGTGGAAGCTGCGCTACGCCGTGGACGAGAAGCAGGACGACGGCGACCGCCGCCGCCGCACGTCCGGCGACATCCTCTCGGAGTTGGGGCGCGAGGCGTCGAAGGCGAACCGGGTGCTGCTGGCGAGCGACCCCGACCGCGAGGGCGAGGCCATCGCCCGCGACATCGCCGACGAGCTGAACCTCGACCCGGCGCGGACGTTCCGCATCCGCTTCAACGAGATCACGAAGAACGCCATCCAGCAGGCGATGGCCCAGCCGGACCAGATCAACACCGCCCGCGTCGAGGCGCAGGAGGCGCGTCGGGCGATGGACCGCGTCGTCGGCTTCCCGCTGTCGAACCTCCTCGGCAAGAAGGTGGCCGGCGGGCTGAGCGCGGGCCGCGTGCAGTCGGTGGCGGTGAAGCTGATCGTGGACCGCGAGCGCGAGATCGAGGCGTTCAAGACGGACGAGTTCTGGAAGGTGACCGCGCTGCTGGCGCCGCAAGGGAGCGGCGTGGCGTGGAGTGCGGACCCGAAGGCGTCCAAGATCTTCGCCAAGAAGAAGCCGGGCGACGAGAAGGCGAAGGCCGCCCCGACCGACGAGCCCGAGGAGCCGGTCGAGGACACCGAAGACGCGGAGCCCGAGCCCGAGGGCGGCGCGGAACCCGAGGCGGGCGCGGCACCGGCGCGGACCGGTGGCGGGCTGCCGAAGCCGCCCGCCGGCGCCTTCATGGCCGAACTCGTGCGCTGGAACGGCGCCGACCCGAAGCTCGGCAACGAGAGCGCGGCCGACGCCGTGGTCGCGGCGCTGCGGAACGCGCCGTTCGTGGTGTCGCGCGTCGAGCAGAAGGACCGGCAGGACCGGCCGCACGCGCCGTTCACGACCAGCACGCTCCAGCAGCAGGCGTTCCTGCGGCTGCGGATGAGCACGAGCCGCACCATGAGCGCCGCCCAGGCGCTGTACCAGGGCGTCGAGCTGTCCGGCCTCGGCCAGACGGCGCTCATCACGTACATGCGAACCGACAGCACGCGCATCTCGCCCGACGCGCTGAACACGGTCCGCACGTTCATCCACGACAGCCCGAACCTCGGGCCGAGCTACCTGCCGGCGAAGCCGAACGTGTACGCCAGCGGCAAGAGCGCCCAGGAGGCCCACGAGGCGATCCGCCCCACCGACGTGACGATCACCCCGAAGCGGGCGCAAGACCTCGGCCTCGCCGGCGACCAGTACCGCCTCTACGAACTGATCTGGCGCCGCTTCGTGGCCTGCCAGTGCGCCCCGGCCGTGGTCTCCGTCACCACCTACGACATCGTCGCCGGGCCGGGGTTGTTCCGCGCCCGCGGCCAGGTCGTGAAGTTCCCCGGCTACCGCAAGGTGCTGTCGCCGGTGAGCAAGACCGACGACAGCGAACTCCCCTCGGTGAAGGAGCGCGACGCGCTTGACCGCCTCGACCTGTTCGAGACGCAGCACTTCACGCAGCCGCCGCCGCGGTACAACCAGGCGTCGCTGGTGAAGGTGCTGGAGAAGGAGGGGATCGGCCGGCCGAGCACTTACAACACGATCATCTCGGTGATCCAGAAGCGCGGGTACGTGGTCGAGGAGAAGGGCCGGTTCAGCGCCACGCCGATCGCCAAGGTCGTCACCGACCTGCTGGTGACGGCGTTCCCGCGGGTGATGGACCTGAAGTTCACGAGCCACTTCGAGGAGGAGCTGGACGAGATCGAGACCGGCAAGTGTCAGTACCGCGAGGTGCTGGACGAGTTCTGGGGGCCGTTCTCGGAGGCGCTCACGGCCGCGGGGAACGACCTGGCGCCGGTCCGCGAGATCATCGAGGGCGAGGTGTGCCCGAAGTGCGGCGGCGCGCTCGAGCGCCGCTACACGCCGAAGACCGGCACCTACTTCATCGGCTGCGTGAACTGGAAGGACAAGGAGAACCCCTGCCGGTACAAGCGCGACCCGGACGGCAAGGAGATTCTCGGCCCCGAGGTGACGGACATCCCGTGCCCGGCGTGCGGCAAGTTCATGGTGCGGAAGGAGGGCCGGTTCGGCGTCTTCTTCACCTGCGATGGCGCCCCCGACTGCCCGACGACGATGAACCTCCGCCCCGACGGCAGCCGGGTGGTGACGGCGCTGCCGACGCAGGTGACGTGCCCGAAGTGCGAGAAGCAGAAGCTGCTCTTGAAGGAGAGCAAGGCGGGGAAGAAGTACGTGCAGTGCCCGGACGCGAAGTGCAAGTTCATCTCGGACGCGGACGACCAGGGGAACCCGGTGGTGCCGCCGGACACGGGGATCGCGTGCGAGAAGTGCGGCAGCCCGATGGTGGTGAAGGTGGCGTGGCGCGGCCCGTTCCTGTCGTGCAGCGGCTACCCGAAGTGCCGCAACGCCAAGTCGATCAACGCCGAGCTGCGGGAGCAGCTGAAGGCGAAGGGGATCGAGCTGCCGGCCGCACCCCCCAAGGCGGAGAAAGGCGCCGGCCCGGCGGTGCCGCAGGTGGCGATCGACGAGAAGTGCCCGCAGTGCGACGGCCCGATGATGCTGAAGCCGTCGCGGTTCGGCGGCGGGTATTTCTTGAGCTGTGCGAAGTACCCCAAGTGCAAGGGCACCGCGAAGGTGACGCCCGAGCTGCAGGAGCGCATCAACGCAGCGGCGAAGGAGACGGTGGGGTGATGTGGTAGAATGCCGTTGGGGAGGCAAGCCCCCTAACGGCAGCTATCGGGTGCGCACGCCTCAACTCTTCTCAGCCGAGCGGCCCACGAGCGACGCCTAGCATGGCTTCGTATTCGGCCAACCGTAGCTCAAGCTCCATCTTCAGAAACTCATCCTTAACTCGGTTAAGCCGTTGAGAAACGAACTGCGACAGCTTCCTTGCGGCCGTATAGAAGCCTGCAAGCGATTGGGTGCTTCGGAGCGGCCCGCCGAAAAGGCCTGTGTCACTCTTGTACTGTCGTATCTTTTGTGTGTACTCGGCTAACAGGGGCAGTAGCTCTCGCATTTTGGCGTCAGGGTCGGTGGCAGCGTCGTTGCTAGCTTCTGAGGCCAACTTTTCAGACGCCGCTGCGTTCCAGCGAGCTATTGACTCGTAAAGTTGCGCAATGGCTAACTTTTCAGTCTCCGTTTGTTCGCTCATACGGCTTCACCCTCCCACCTGCGGAGCGCATCGAGTTTCTCGAAGAGCCTCCGCAGCGACATCGCGTGCAGACGATGGTCGTACCCGGCAGTATTCGGCTGGAGCGACTCACCCCGTCCGGTCACGAAGTTACTGATGACCAGCGACGCCAGCGAGACCTCAGGGCGGAATAGCCGCTTACCATGCCGGGTGACGATCGACTCGACCAAGGTGGCGTATTCTCCCTGCTGGTAGAACGCCTCAGCCGCAGCGCGGTCGTCCCACCACAGGTCCTGCTTGGTTACGAGCGTGAGCATCCAGAACTTGCCGCCGGGCGGCGGTGTTACCCGTGACGCGATCTCGCGAAGAACCTTCAGCTCTTCGTTGCGGCGGTTCGCCAAGAACGCTTGAAGGAACTCGGCTTTGTTGCCCTTGTAGAGCGGGTGATCCGTGTAGCTGACATCAACGCCAATTTCGTCGTTGTGGTAGCCGTAGGCGCCGATCAGGATGAGTCCGCGATACTTGCCCGCCGACAATCCCTCAAGATGGTCGGCCCAGGTCGATTCGCGACGGTGTGCCTGCCCCGGCGGCACCACGATGTCCAGCCCGTCCAGCGCCTCGAACTTTTCGACCTCGATGCTCTCGTCGTATTCGCCGGGGAGATCGAACAGGAAGTCGAATTTCCCGGAGAGGATCTTGCCCAGCGTCGATTTGCCGACCCCGCCGGGGCCGATGATGAGGACGCCGGGCGCATCATTGTCGGGAGAGTCGCCCTGCTTGCCAGAGGACTTCAGCCAGTCGTACAGGGCACTAAGGCCGAGCGTAATCAGCTGCTTATTCTCGCGTAGCCACTCGCCCCACGTCTGTTGGTCAGGCACGCGAAACTCCTGTAGCCGCGGCGGCAGTCAGGCCGGGCCGCGGGATGCCCTGGAAAAGTAGCCTGCGGCCCAGCCCCTCCTCACCCACCTCAGCGGAAGGTAGTTCGTGCTTTCTTTCTACCCGTTCGGCCGCCCGGCCGCAATCTTGGCTCGCGACGCCCCGCCCCCTCACCGCCCCGGCCGCCCCGGCCGCCCCGGCTGGAGCTGCTGCTCCAGCGCGGCCCGCTCGGCCATGTTAGCGGCGGCGGCCGACTGGTTCGGTGCGAGGTTCTCCGCCTTCCGCCGCGCGGGGTACAGCGGGATCACCGGGCTGTGCTCGCCGTTCCGCGAGACGCCGGCTGGCGTGGTAGAATGGCGACGTGCCAGTAGGATCGCCGATGGCGAACACGAAGCCGCGAAAGCCGAAGCACTTCGTTCCGATCCGCCCCAAGGGGCGGGGGACGATCCCGATGAAGGACATCCTCGCGGCCGTCGAGCGGCTGTTCAAGGCTGAGGCGGCGGAACGCAGCCGACGACTCACGTCGGAACAGCTTCGTAAGCAGCACTCCCCAGATCAGCTACGGCAATGCACAGCCGGCGAGTCGTAGCGACCGGCACAGCGTTCGCTACAATCGCGCCACGCACCAGTGCGCGGGGAGGGGCGAATGGGCCGCATCTGGGACGTCGTCCGCCGCATCGCCACCGGCGACAACTCCCCGCCGCCGGACCTCGATGCCACCCTCACCCAGCTCCGCGCCCGCGCCCCCGCGCCCGTCTTCTGGCTGCTCGGCAAGACCCAGTCTGGCAAGACCTCCATCACCCGCTTCCTCACCGGCGCCGACGACGCCGTCATCGGCTCCGGCTACCGCCCCTGCACCAAGACCTCGCGCAAGTTCCAGTTCCCCACGCCCGACGCCCCGCTGATGGAGTTCCTCGACACCCGCGGCGTGGACGAGCCCGGCTACGACCCCGCCGAGGACATCGCCGCGTTCGACCCCGTCGCCCACGTCGTGATCGTGACCGCGAAGGCCACCGACTTCGCGCAGGGGAACGTCCGCGCCGCCCTGGAGCCGATCCGCCGGGCGAGCCCGTCGCGGCCCGTCGTCCTGTGCGTGACGTGCCTCAACGAGGCGATCCCGCGGCAGCCGCACCCGCCCTACGGCGAGTGGGACCAGTACGAGCCGCTGCGGCGGGCGATCGACGAACACAAGCGGGCCTTCGCCGGCCTCTACGACCAGTGCGTGCCGATCGACCTGACGCGGCCCGACGACGGCTTCCCCGAGCCGAACTACGGCGGCGACGCGCTCAAGGCGGCGCTGCTGGCGGCGCTGCCGGGGGCGTACCGGCAGACGCTCCTGCGGTTGAAGGAAGCGACCGACGCGCTGAAGGACGTTCACCTGCGGCACGCGGTGCCGGTGATCCTGGGGTACGCGTCGATGGCGGCGAGCGCCGGGGCGGTGCCGGTGCCGTTCCTCGACCTGCTCATCATCCCCGGCATCCAGAGCCGCATGGTGACGCACCTGTCGGCGCTGTACGGCCAGCCGATGACGCCGGAGCGGTTCAAGGAGGTGGCGGCGTCGCTGGGGGCCGGGCTGGTGGCCCGGCAGGCGGTGCGCGAGGTGACGAAGCTGATCCCCTACGTGGGGTCGGTGGCCGGCGCGGCGGTGGCGTGGGCGAGCACGTACGCGCTGGGGCGGGCGTTCTGCTACTACTACCAGGCGGTGTGCGAGGGGCACGTCCCCGACACGCAGACGCTGCGGCGGGTGTACCACGAGCAGTACGTCGCCGCCGAGGGCGGGTTCGGGAAGTGACGACGGTTCGGGGTTTCGCGCGGGGACTTGCCGAAGCCACAAGCGTTTGCTCGGGTGGTTCCGTTGCCGCTTGCGGCTTCGCGCGTCCCCTTGCGCCGACCCCCGAGCGGCGACCGCAGGCAGCCATGACGAAAGCCCGCATCGCCGTCCTGGCGCTCCTGTTCTTCGCCCCGTGGCTTTTCCTCGTCGGCGTCGGCGGCTACCACCTGTGGGACCGCGGGTGGTGGTTCTGGGCGTGGTGGCCGATGTGCCTGTCGTTCGGCCTCGCTTACTACCTCGCCTTCCGCTGGACCCGCGGCCGCGGCCTCCTGCCGAAGACACCGACAAGCCGCCGCCGAACTACTGGACCGACCGCGACAAGGCCGCCTGGGAACTCGTGCAGACGAAGGCGAAGGGTTACGCCGCCGTCAGCGCCGACCAGCTCGGCGACCCGCGGCACTACACCGACATCGCACTCGACATGGCCGCGGGGTGTCGGAAATCTACGCCCCCGGCGGGGCCACGCCGATCGACCACCTCACCATCCCGGAAATCCTCGCCTGCGTGGAACTCGCCGCGGCTGACCTCGACGAGCTGGTGCAAAAGTACCTCCCCGGCAGCCACATGCTGCGCGTCCGCGACTACAAGCGCGCCCGGCAGGCGGCCGACTGGTACCGCATGGGTCAGAACGCCTACTGGGCCGGCTCCACGATTCTGAATCCGGTCGAAGGCGGGTTGCGCTGGCTGGCGACGCGGTACGGTCTCGGCAACCTCGTGGACCGCCTGCAGGGGAACGTGCTGTTGTGGGTCCACACGGCGTTCATCCACCAGCTCGGCCACTACCTCGTCGAGATGAACAGCGGCCGGCTCAAGGTCGGTGTGAAGCGCTACCGCGAACTTATCGCCGCGCACCAGGCCCCGCCGCTGCAAGCCGACCTCGCCCCGCCCGACGCCTCCGAACAGCCAGCGGCGACGCCGCCGGCGCGCACCCATGACGCGGCACCGGCCATTGCGGTGCTGGGGCCGGTCAAGGCGGGGAAGTCGAGCCTCGTGAACGCCCTACTCGGCCAGCAGGCGGCGACCGTTGACACGCTGCCGGTGCCGCACGTCGGCGTGCGCTACAACCTGACGCTCAACGGCAACGTCCCCGTCACGGTGCTCGACACCGCCGGCTACGGCCAGGACGGCGCCAACGAGGCCGAGTTCGCCGCGGCGACGAAGGCGAGCACCGAGGCGGACCTCATCCTGTTCGTGACGCCCGCGACGAACCCCGGCCGCCGCGCCGACGTGGACTTGCTCGACCGGCTGCGGGCGTGGTTTGCGGCGCAGCCGCAATTGAAGCTGCCGCCGGTGATCGCGGTGGTGAACCAGATCGACCTGCTGAGCCCGAAGGCCGAGTGGGCGCCGCCGTACAACTGGGTCACCGGCACCCGCCCGAAGGAAGTGACGATCCGCGACTGCGTGGCCGCGGTGCGCGAGCAACTGGGGGGCCGCGTGATCGACGTGGTGCCGGTGTGCGCCCGCGGCGGCGACGCCTTCGGCATCACCGAGGGGCTGGTACCGGCGGTGGCGGCGCAGCTCGACGACGCGCGCGGCGCCGCGGTGCTGCGGGCGTTCCACGCCGAGGCGCAGGCCGACCAGTGGAAGCGCGTCGGCGCTCAAGTTCTGGAGGGCGGCAAGAAGGCGCTCGGGGTGCTGTGGGAGAACCTTCAAAAACGATGAATTCAGAATCCAGAGTGCAGAATCGAAGACACCCGAACCGTTCCCCGGTCTTCATTCTGTACTCTGCGTTCTGCGTTCTGCATTTCCACGAGCCCGCCGCACGAGCGGCCCCTTGACCGGGTCCGGGAGGAACTTCGACAGGTCGCCGCCGAGCGCCGCGATCTGCCGCAGCAGCGAGCTGCTGACGTGGCTGAACTCCTCCTTCGCCATCAGGAACACCGTCTCCACGCCGGGGTCGAGGTTCAGGTTCATCAGCGACATCGTGAACTCGTACTCCATGTCGGACAGCGTCCGCAGCCCGCGGATCATCACCCCCGCGCCGAGACCGCGGACGAACTGCACCGCCAGCCCGGTGAACGCCTGCACCTCCACGTTCCCGAACGGCGCCGCCACCTCCTCCAGCAGCCGCACCCGCTCCTCGATCGTGAACAGCGTCGTCTTCTCGGGGTTGATGCCGACGCCGACGACGAGCCGGTCGTACAGCTTGCTCCCGCGCGCGATGATGTCGAGGTGCCCGAGGTGAACCGGGTCGAACGTGCCGGTGTAAACCGCGACGCGCGGGCTGAGCGGGTTCGACATGGCTACCCCTGCGGGACCGCGGCAACGAACCGGTCGATCTCCCCCTCATTGTTGTAACCGTGCGGGCTCACCCGCACCCGGCCGGCCCGGGCGTTCACGATCACGCCGGCCGCCCGGCACGCCGCTACAACCGCTTCCGCCGGCACACCCGGCACGGTCAGCGACACGATCCCCGACGCCTCCCCCGGCAGCCGACTCGAATACACCTCCCACGCCGCCGCCCTCGCACGGTCGCATAGGTAGTCGGTCAGTTCCAGCACGCGGGCCTGGAGCGCGGGGATGCCGGCGCCGAGCAACAGTTCGAGGCTGGCGCCGAACGCGGTGATGCCGGGGATGTTCAGCGCCCCGCCCTCCCAGCGGCCGGCGTGCGACTTCAGCGTGAAGTCGATCGTGCTGAACTCCAGCGGCCGCGCCACGCTGAACGCCCCCACGCCGATCGGGTGCAGCCGCTCCACCCACTCGCGCCGCACGTACCCGAACCCGGCGCCCTCGGGGCCGAGCATCCACTTGTGGCCGTCGGCCGCGAGCGCGTCGATCGGCGTCCGCTGCACGTCGATCGGGAACGCCCCGAGCGCCTGAATCGCGTCCACGAAGAAGAACACACCCTTCTCGCGGCACAGTTCGCCGAGCGCGTCGAGGTCGGCGCGAAAGCCGGTGGCGAACTGCACCGCCGACACCGCCAGCACGCGCGTGCGGCCGTCCATCGCGGCGCGCAAGTCATCGACAAGTACGCGGCCGGCACGCGTCGGCACGCGCCGGGCCTCGACGCCGCGGGCAGCGAGATTCAGCCACGGGTACTGGTTCGCCGGGTACTCGTCGGCCGGGAGCACGACGTTGTCGCCGGGCCGCCACGGGAAGCCTTCCGCAACGACGCCGATGCCGTATGTCGTGCTCGGGACAAAGAACACGTCGTCGGCACTCGGGGCGTTGACGAGGCGACGGGCCAGTTCGCGGACGGCGCGGACGCGGTGCGTCCAGTCGCGGACGGCGGCGATGCCGTTGGCCGCGAGACTTGCAGCGTACTCGTGCAGCGCGGTAACCGCCACGTCCGGCAGAGGCGCGACGGCGGCGTGGTCGAGGAACGCCCAGTGCCCGGTGACCGGGAAGTGCGAGCGGAATGCGGCTTGATCCATACGGGGCAGTCTCCTGGTTCGGTTGCCGCTTGCGGCTTCGCGTCGCCCAACGCAAGCCGCAAGCGGCAACCGAACCGGCCGGTCCTACAATCGCAGCGTACCCCGCCGCGGCCGAGGTGTCACCGTGCTGTTCGCCGAGCCCGAGCGTACCGCGTACGACCTGAACTTCCGCCTGTTCCGCTTCCCGGTCCGCGTCCACCCGTGGTTCTGGCTCGCCACCCTCGTCTTCGGCGCCGACCTGTTCCACCCCGACCGGCCCGAGTTCCTCCTCGGCTGGATCGCCGTCGCGTTCGTGTCGTTCCTCGTCCACGAACTCGGCCACGCCGTCGCCTACCGGGCGTTCGGCGTCGGGTCGCACGTGATCCTGTACACGTTCGGCGGGCTGGCGGTGCCGTGGGACCACGTCCGCGGCCGGTGGCAGCGGGTGGTCGTGTCGCTGGCCGGGCCGGGGGCGGGGTTCCTCCTCGCGGCCGCGGTGTGGGGCACGAACGCGGCGTCGCCGTGGGCCGGCGCCAACGTGCTGACGGCGTTCCTGTACTTCCAGCTGCTCTGGATCAACATCGCGTGGGGCGTGGTGAACCTGCTGCCGGTGTTCCCGCTCGACGGCGGCCGGGTGTCGCAGGAAGTGTTCGGTCACGTCCTCGGCCCCCGCGGCACGAAGGCGGCACTGCAACTCTCGGTGGGGACGGCCGGGGCGGTGGCGGTGTACAGCCTGCTGTGCCTCATCAACTTCCCGCCGCTCCTGCAACTCCTCGCGCACGCGCCCTGGTGGGTCCCGC
>JBGAQM010000173.1:0-12347 GCA_044220735.1 Urbifossiella sp.
CCGACACTCGCCCCGGCGCGACGGGGGAAACCGCGGAAATCCCTGGAGATTCGGGGCGAGTGTCGGAAGTGTCGTGCGTCGCCGTGGAGGAACCCACGCCGGACGGTCCGCCGCTGGGTGGGGCCACGGCCGGGGCGAGTGTCGGACGGGTTCGGCGCCGCTACCGCAGCGACGACCGGCCGCACGAGCTGAGGGGGTGAGCCGTGACGACCACGACCACCACCCCGGCCACCGCCCGGGAACTGCTCGACGCCCTCGCCCCGTTCGACCCCGTGGCCGAGGGGCAAGAGTTGACGTTCGACGGCGACCCGCCCGCCGCGCTCGACGCGGCGCTGGGGGTACTCCACACTGGCGTCCGCGCGCAGCTGTCCGGGCGCCGCTGGGTGGGGTGCGACGGCTCGACCGGCCGGGTGACGGTGCTGAACCCGGCGGCTCGCATCCCGGCCGGCGTCACCCTCCTGTGCGTGGAGGGGGACACCGGGTGGGACCGGATCGACCCGACGGCCCGGTTCGAGCTGCCGCGGCTGTTCGACCCCGCGCCGGGTCCTTCCGCACGGGGGTAGGGGCGCCGGCCGCTCACTGAACACCCCGGACCCCAGACAAACTAACGACCGGCGCGGGATCGCGCCGCTACCGCGGTTCCACCCGTCGGCGGGCTGGGTATACTCCACAAGCAACCCGGCCCACGGCGACCACCTGACCCCGCCCCCCAAAGGCCCGCCATGCCGAAGCCGTTCAAGCTCCAGAACGCCCGCCCGCTCCCGCCGGGGGCCGAGGTCGTGACCCACGAGGGCCGGCCGCACGTCCGGTTTAAGGAACGCGGGCGGCCGGTGCTGTACCCGCTGACGGCGGACGGGGTGAAGTACTTGGCGCCGTCGAAGCGGTGGTACTTCAAGTACCGCGACGCGACCGGCACCCTCCGTCGGGTAAAGGGGTACACCGACCTGAAGGCGACCGAGCAACTGGCCGCCGAGACGGAGCGGAAGTCGGCGCGGGCGAAGTCCGGTTACTCCGACCCGGCCGAGGAGCACGCCCAGCGCCCGCTCGCCGACCACCTGACCGACTACGCCGCCCACCTCGAAGCGAAGGGGAATACCCCCAAGCACGTCGCGCTGTCCACCGGCCGCGTCCGCACGCTTCTCACGGGGTCCGGGGCCGTGTTCCTGCGCGACGTGGACGCCGCCCGCGTCGCCGAATGGCTGAACGGCATCCGCCGCGGGCGGTCGCCGGTCGCGTTGCCCGACGGGGTGGGAGCGTTCCGCCCTTCCGAAGCTGCCAGCATTCTCGGGGTGTCGCTGGACGCCCTGGCGAAGTCGATCCGCCGTCACCAACTCCCCGCAGCGGGGAACGGGAAGGCCCGGCGGCTGCCGCGGGCGACCGTTCAGGAGCTCGTGGACCGCGCCGCCCGCGGGTCGGGGCCGGGTACGGTCAACCACTACGTCCGGGCGGTCCGCGGGTTCTTCAACTGGCTCGTGAAGGCGCGGCGGATCGGCTCGAACCCGCTCGACAGCCTCAGCCTCGTCAACGCCCGGGTGGACGTGCGGCGGGCACGCCGGGAACTGACGGCCGACGAGCTCCGCCGGCTGTTCGACGCGGCCCGCACGAGCGCCCGCACATTCCGGGGGTTGAGCGGCGTGGACCGGTACTTCCTGTACGCCCTCGCCGCGGCGACCGGGTTCCGCGCTGGTGCGCTGGCCGGCCTCACGCCGGCCGAATTCGATCTCGACGCGGACACGCCGGTGGTGACGCTGGCAGCCCGGCTGAACAAGTCGCGCCGGTTGAAGGTGCAACCCCTCCCCGCCGACGTGGCCGCCGCCCTCCGCGGCCACCTGGCCGGGAAGCCGGCCGGCGTGCCGGTCTGGCCGGGTTCGTGGGCGAAGGACTACCGCGCGGCGGAAATGCTTCGCCTCGACCTGGAGGCGGCCGGCATCCCCTACGCGGTGCAGGGCGCCGACGGGCCGGAGTACGCCGACTTCCACGGCTTGCGGCACAGCTTCCTGACCATGCTCGGCCGGCACGGCGTAGACCTCCGCACGGCGCAGGAACTCGCCGGACACAGCACCCCGACCCTGACCGCGAAGTACATGCACGTCCGGTTGCACGACGTGGCCAGCGCGGTGGGGAAGTTGCCGGAACTCGTCTCACCCACGTCCCGGCCGGACAGCGGGGCGGGCTCCCTACGGATGACGGGAACGGACGACGACGGCGCGTCTGCTGTACCACCCGCTGTACCAGCCGGGTACAGCAGACGGCACCGATCGGCACCGTCTGGCAACCTTCGGGTTGTCGGGGGTGATGACGGCGGCGCGACGAATGCCCTGGAAATGCAAGGGGCCGGCGCTGATTTGCACCGGCCCGCATCGGATCGCATGAGTGAGCCGGGTGGGGATCGAACCCACGACCAGCGGATTAAAAGTCCGCTGCTCTACCGGCTGAGCTACCGGCTCGTTCTGTCATCGTAGGCCGCTACCGCCGACGGTTCAACCGCGGCGCAGCTTCCGCACCCGGCCGTCGGCCACCCACTCCACCACGTACACGTCGCCCGACGACGACACCGTCAGCGCGTGCGGCGCCGAGAACTTGCTCGCGTCGGCCGTCGGGTTCGCCGCGCCCGTCCCGTCGCCCAGGTGCGACACCACCTTGTCGTCCGCGTCGATGATCGTCACCCGGCGCGTCAGCTCGGGGACGTAGATGCGGCCGTCGTGCTGGTAGAAGCAGCACGGGGCGCGGAAGTTCGGGATCGTCCGCTTGTACTCCAGCTCCGGCGAATACACCTCGATCCGGCCGTTGGCCCGGTCCGCGATGTACACCTCCGGGTCCTTCCGCAGCGTGCTCACCCACACGCCGTGACACGTGCTGAACTTGCCGTGCTCCTTCCCCGGGCCGCCCATCACCTTCAGCAGCTTGAATTCCTTGTCGAAGCGGAAGACGCGCTGGCTGCCGTACCCGTCCACCACGTACACGTCGCCGTTCGGCGCCACCGCCACGTCCGTCGGGTTCGTGAAGTCGATCTTCTGGCTCGTCGCCGACTCGCTCGCCACGTTGCCGAGCGTGTACAGCACCTTGCCGGCCAGGTCGGTCTTGTACACCCGCGCGCCGATCCGCGGGGCGCCCTTCGGGGCCGACACGTTCTCCGTCCAGTACAGGTACTCGTTGCTCCCCTCCTTGCTCCAGTACAGGCCGTGCGCCGTCCCCGCCACCTGCTGCGGCGTCATCCCGATGCCGTCGGCGAAGTTCTTGTCCCAGGTTTCGAGCAGCCGGCCGGTGCGGTCGAAGATCGCCACGCACGGCGACGCCGACCGCGACGTGACGAACACCCGGTCGCGCGAGTCCACGACGACGGCGCAGCCGAGGCCGTAGCGCATCCCGTCGGGGAGGCGGCCCCACGCGGGGTCGAGGGTGAAGCGGGCCGAGCCCTCGCCGAACGCGACCGGGGCGGGGGCGTCCTGACGCGCCAGCGCCGGCGCGGCGACGGCGGCGGCCGCGGCGGAGAGGAAGGTGCGGCGCGTCGGGAACAGGTACTCGGCGGGCATGGGAGGGGGTTCCGGGGAGGGAGGCGGGAAGCGTTACGCTACGCCGCGGCGCGGCGGTTCGCCAGCGTGAACCGGCCGCGCCGTCCCCGGCCCTCCGCCGGTGCCTTGCGGCCCGTGGGCGCGCGCCATACTCCCAACGGGAGCGACCGCCACGGACCCACGGGCTCGCCCCATGTTCAAGATCGAGTACTCGGACGTCTCCCAACTCGCGGTCTGGACGTGGAAGAACCGGGACACCCTGAAGGGCGTCGCGGCGGAGGCGGGCGAGTTCGTGGAGGCCGCCCTCTCCGACCAGGGGCCGGGGGTCGAGCGGGCCGGGTCGTCGATCCGCCGCCGGACGCCCGACGGGTACCAGACGCTGGCGTTCCTGGGCCAGGCCGCCCTGGAACTGGTGGACATCGAGACGGCCGTCGCCGGCCGGGCGGGCGCGGAGGGCGTGCTGGCGGCCACGTCGCTCGGGGCGCTCCAGAACGTCTCGATGGTCACGCTCGGGCTGTCCGCCGTCACGCCCGTCGTCCTGGCCGCGCAGTTCAACTACCTCCGCCGCCGGTTCAACGAACTCCAGAAGGACATCCGCAACCTGGAGCAGCTGCTCGAGGCCCGGTACGTCGCCGAGCTGGAGTCGGGGCTCGAACTCCTGGAGAGCGGCGTCCGGCAGAAGAACAACGGCCGCATCGAGGGCGCGCTCCAGAAGTGCAACGACGCCGCGGTGTTCTTCTCGAACCGGGTGCAGAACGCCGTCGGCGAGCAGCAGGACCGCCGCGGCGTGCTCCTGCTCAGCCGCCACCTCGCGGTCGCCGTGTGCGGCACGACGCGGTGCTTCATCGCCCTCGACGAGGACGCCGAGGCCCGCAAGACGCTCGGCACGCGCCGCGCCGCGGTGCGGGCGGCGGCGCGGGCCGTGTTCCAGCAGACCGTCGCCCGCGACCCGGAGCGGTTCCTCGTCCCCGAGCTCGCCGGCGACGTGTCCCTCGCGTCGTTCGTGGCGCTGTTCCAGCAGGCCCGCCACGCCGGCGCCGTCGACAAGGCCGACCCCCTCCAGCAGGAGTTGTCGAGCCGCCCGTCGGCGGCGCAGGTGTTCGAGACGATGCGGGGGCGGCTGTTCAAGTCGAAGTGGGGCGGGCTGTTCAAGCCGAAGGCGGGCGCCCTGCGGGACGAGCTCCGCGACGCGATCGCCGCCGTCGAGGAGGCCAACCGCGTCCTCAGCCTCGCCGACTACCTGGACGAGTCGGAGCGCGCCGGGACGAAGGCGATCGACGGGCTCACCTGGTTCGATGAGGAGGGGAAGTCCAGCCCGAGCCCGTTCTTCGCGTGGGGGTACTAGCGCCGGCCCGGCCGGCGTCGTGCCGTTTCCCCACCCGTCACTAAAATCACCCGTCTTACCCGGTCCCGCACGGAGGCGTCGGTGAACGTCCGCGTCGGCAGCGGCCACGACACGCACCGCCTCGTCGAAGGCCGGCCGCTCCTCCTCGGCGGGGTGCGCGTCGCGCACGCCCGCGGCCTCGCCGGCCACTCCGACGCCGACGTGGTGCTGCACGCCGTCACCGACGCGCTGCTCGGCGCCGCGGCGCTCGGCGACATCGGCGACCTGTTCCCCGACACCGACCCGCGGAACAAGGACGCCGACAGTCGAATCTTCCTCGCGGCGGCGACGGAGAAGCTCGCCGCCGGCGGCTGGCGCGTCGGCAACCTCGACGTGACCGTGTTCGCGCAGGAGCCGAAGCTCGGCCCGGTGAAGGCGGCGATCGCGGCGAACCTGGCGGCGCTGCTGGGCGTCGGGGTGGACGCCGTGAGCGTGAAGGCGAAGACCGGCGAGCACGTCGGCCACATCGGCCGCGGCGAGGCGATCGGCTGCCACGCGACGGTGCTGATTCAAAGGATGAAGGATGAAGGATGAAGGATGAATCCCGAACCGGGATCGCCTTCATCCTTCATCCTTCATCCTTCATCCTTGAGGTTGCCATGCCGCTGCAGGTGTACAGCACGCTGACCCGGAAGAAGGAGCCGTTCCACAAGCGGCCGGGCGAGCCGGTGTCGATGTACGTCTGCGGGCCGACCGTGTACAAGCCGAGCCACGTCGGCCACATGGTCGGGCCGGTCATCTTCGACACCGTCAAGCGCTACCTCACCCACCTCGGCTACCAGGTGACGTGGGTCGTCAACATCACCGACGTGGACGACAAGCTCATCGGCCGCGCGAAGGAGCTGGGCACCACCGTGCCGGCACTCGCGGCGAAGATGACGGACGACTACTACGGCTGCCTCAAGGCGCTGAACGTCACCGGCATCGACCACTTCCCGAAGGCGACCGAGCACGTCGGCGGCATGCTCGCCATGATCGGCGGACTCATCGACAAGGGCTACGCCTACCCGGCCGGCGGTGACGTGTACTTCGACGTGTCGAAGGACGCCGACTACGGCAAGCTGTGCAACCGCGACCCGGAGCAGCTCGAAGCCGGCTCGCGCATCGAGGTGAGCGACCGCAAGCGGAACCCGGGCGACTTCGCGCTGTGGAAGGGGGCGAAGCCGGGCGAGCCGGCCGAGGTGCAGTTCGACAGCCCGTGGGGGAAGGGCCGGCCGGGCTGGCACATCGAGTGCTCGGCGATGGCGACCAAGCTCCTCGGCGACACGCTCGACATCCACGGCGGCGGCCTCGACCTCCAGTTCCCGCACCACGAGAACGAACTGGCCCAGAGCGAGAGCGCGACGGGGAAGGAGTTCGCCCGCGTGTGGATGCACAACGGCCTGCTCAAGATGAAGTCCGGCAAGATGGCCGGCTCCATCGGCAACGTGCTGAACGTGGCCGACGCGCTCAAGATCGTGGGCGGCGACGTGCTGCGGTTCTTCATCCTGCAAACGCACTACCGCTCGCCGATCGACCTCGGCGACTGGGAGCCCGGCGCCGGCATCCCGACGGGCATCGAGTCGGCGAAGGCCGCGTTCGAGACGTTCACGCGGTTCGCCGAGCGCGTCGGCCGGGTGACGGGGACGGCGTTCGCCGACCTGCCGGCGCTGTCCGGCCCGACCGGGACGGCGACGCTGGTGATGTCCAACGCCGACGCGATGAACCGCTTCGCGGAGTGCATGGACGACGACTTCAACACCGGCGGCGCCGTCGGCGTGCTGTTCGAACTGGTGCGCCGGCTGAACCGCCTGGCCGACGAGAAGAAGCTGGACGACCCGTCGGCCGCGCCGGCGCCGGCGAAGGCCGAGTTCCGCGAGGGGGCGGCGCTGGTCCGCGACCTGGCCGGCATCCTCGGCCTGACGCTGACGGCCCCGACCGCGAGCCTGGGCGGCGGCGACGAGTTGGTGAGCGGGCTGATGCAACTGCTGATCGACCTGCGGGCGAACCTGCGGACCGAGGCGAAGGGGGCGGCGAAGGACAACCCGCTGAAGAAGGCGCTGTTCGACCAGACGGACCTGATCCGCGCGCGCCTCGGGGCGCTGGGGGTGACGCTGGAGGATCGCGCCACGGGCACGACGTGGCGGGTGGGGTGACGCGGCGCGCCGACCGCCGCGGCGAGCTGAGGGCCGTCAGGCCCCGGGTGCGTACCCATCACGACTACGTCCGACGTGACTGATGTGCGGACGCACCCGGGGCCTGACGGCCCTCGGCTCGCCGCGCCGCAACCCGCGCCACCCGTTCGCGCACCGCACCTCGTTCCTCCGACACCCGGTCCCGACTGCGGGCCGGGCTCGACAACAGCCGATCACTCCGGTACTGTTCGCCCTTCCAGTAGCACGGCCGCCGGGGTATCATGCCATGTCGCCGACGCCGCCACCCCCGCCGCCCCGCCGCGTCCTCGGGCTCGACCCCGGGCTGCAAACCACCGGCTACGCCGTCCTCGAACTCACCCCCGACGGCCCGCTGGTGTGCGAGGCCGGCGTCGTGCGGTCGGCCGCGGGCCGCGAGGCTGCGGACATGGCGGTCCGCGTCAAGACGCTTTACGATGGCGTGTGTGAAGTCCTCGATCAATGGAAGCCGGCGGTGATGGCGGTGGAGCAACTGTACGCCCACTACGACCACCCCCGCACCGCCGTCCTCATGGCCCACGCCCGCGGCGCGTTCCTCCTCGCCGGCGCCCAGCGCGGCATCCCGGTCATGAGCTACGCCCCCGGCCGTGTGAAGAAGCTGATCACCGGCCACGGCCGCGCGTCGAAGGAGCAGATGCAACACGCCGTCGCCCGCGAGCTGAACCTGGCCGGCCCGCCCGAGCCGCACGACGTGGCCGACGCGCTGGGCATCGCCCTGTGCCACTACTTCGCGTCCGGCGGCCTCGGCCGCGGCACCCGGTTCGCCACCGTCACCGGCGTGAACCAGCAAGCGCTGTTGGGCAACGACACCGGCCTGCTGGTGCGGGTGCTGGACGACGAGGCGCGGCTGGAGGTCGGCCCGTTCGAGTACCAGGTGCTCGTGCCGGAGGCGGTGCGGCGCGTCATCCAGATGCGCACGGGCAGCGAGATCACGTTCCACGTCACGGAGTACCTGGAGGGGAACAGCGGCGGCAACCGGTTCGTGCCGCGGCGCATCGGCTTCCTGAGCGAGGTCGAACACGACTTCTTCGACCTGTTCTGCACGGTCGAGAAGATCGGGGCGAAGAAGGCGCTGAAGGCGATGGCCCGGCCGGTGAAGGAGATTGCCGACGCCATCGCCCGCCAGGACGCGCGGTGGCTCAGCACGCTCCCCGGCATCGGCGCCACGACGGCGGACCAGATCGTGACGACGCTGAAGCGGAAGATCACGCCCTTCGTGATGGCCGCGACCCCCGCCGACGCCCCGCCCCCGGAAGCGGCGGTGGAGAAGGCGAGCGGCCGTCGCAAGCCGGCGGCCGCGGCCGCGACCCCGGCACCGGTGGCGTTCGACGGGCATGCGGTGGACGACACGTACCAGGCGCTGATGGGTCTGGGCCTGGCGCCGGCCGAGGCGCGGGCGCGGCTGGACCAGCTGTTGCAGAGCGGCCAGCGGTTCACGACCGCGCAGGAGGCGCTGGCCCTGATCTTCGCCAACAAGGGGTAATGACCATGAGTTCGCTGACATTCCAGTTGCCGGACGAGAAGGCCGAACGGCTCACGACCGCCGCCCGCGAACTGGGCGTACCGGTCGAAGACCTGCTCGCCCGAATCACCACCGAGTTCCTCAACCAACAACAAACATTCGACGCCGCGGCGAGTTACGTCCTGACCAAGAACGCCGAGCTGTATCGCCGGCTCGCCCGATGATCTACCTCACCACGGACGAGGTGGTCCGCCTCCACGAACTGGTCATCGCCCGCTCCGGTGGATCCCCAGGGGTTCGGGATGAGGGGCTGGTCGATTCCGCCGTCTATCAGCCGCGCGCCACGTTCGCCGGTCAAGATCTCAACCCCACTCTCACCGACAAGGCGGCAGCGCTCGGGTACTCGCTGGCGATGAATCACGCTTTCGTCGACGGGAACAAGCGGATTGCTCACGCCGCGATGGAATTATTTCTGGTACTCAACGGGTACGAACTCGTGGCCGGGGTTGACGAGCAAGAGAACCTGTTTCTGGAACTCGCCGCCGGGCTTGTCAGTCGCCCGGACTTCACCGACTGGGTACGGACCCACGTCGCCCCGCTCGACCCGCCGCCCTGAAACGAGTTGACCCATGCTCCGCCCCGCCCTCGCCGCCGCGCTCGCCGCCCTCGTGGTCGCCGCCGCGCCCGCCGACGCCGACCGCGCCGCCCTCCGCGGGACGTGGGTTCTCGAAGCCGCCACCCTCGAAGGCCGCGACCACACCGACGACTTCCGCGGCATGAAGCTGCTCCTCGACGGCGACCGCTACACCATCGACTTCGCCACGAACACCGACAAGGGCACCTTCACCCTCGACCCCGCCAAGACGCCGAAGCGGATCGACGTCCGCAGCGCCGAGGGGCCGTTCAAGGGGAAGACGCTCCCCGGCATCTACGAGCTCAAGGGCGACACCCTCCGCCTGTGCCTCGACGGCGACGGCAAGGCCGACAAGCGGCCGGCCGCGTTCGAGGCGCCGGGCACCACGCGCAACATGCTCCTGACGTACCGCCGCGAGAAGGCCAAGTAACCCCATTACCCCGAAAGGTGCCCGATGACCCGCCTCGCCCCCGCCGCCGCGTTCGTCCTCGCGTCGCTCGCCGTCGCGTCCGCCCAGCCGGCCGACGACGTGAAGGCCGCCGCCGGCAAGTGGACCATCACCAAGGCCACGGTCGCCGGCAAGGACTTGACCGCCGTGTTCAAGTCGCTCGAACTCGTGCTCGCCCCGGACGGCGGGTACACGCTCACGATCGAGGGCAAGACCGACAAGGGCACCACGAAGGTGGACGCGACCAGGACCCCGCGGGAGATGGACGTCACCGGCACGGAGGGGCCGAACAAGGGCAAGACGATGAAGGCCATCTACAAGCTCGACGGCGACACCCTGACCGTGTGCTACGAGCTGGGCGACGGCCCCCGGCCGACGGCGTTCGAGTCGAAGGAGGGCACCAAGCAGTTCCTCGCCGAGTACAAGCGGGCGAAGTGATTCACTCCGGCGAAGCCCGGGGACGGCCGTCCCCGGGCGTCCCCCCCGACCCCACGAGCAACCCATGGCGCGCGAACAGGTGATCGGCCCCGGCCCCGCCGACGACGGCCAGAAGAAGGTGGACGCCGCGCTGCGCCCCAAGCTCCTCAAGGAGGTCATCGGCCAGCGCAAGGTCGCCGAGCGCCTCGAGATCGCCGTCGCCGCGTCGAAGAAGCTGAAGGAGCCGCTCGGCCACATCATCTTCGACGGCCCCCCGGGCCTCGGCAAAACCACGTTCGCCACCGTGCTGCCGAACGAGCTCGGCACGTCCATCCAGCTCACCAGCGGCCCCGCGCTGTCGAAGCCGGCCGACATGCTCCCGTTCCTCACCAACCTGGAGGAAGGGAGCATCCTGTTCATCGACGAGATCCACCGCATGCCGCGGGTGGTCGAGGAGTTCATCTACCCCGCGATGGAAGACTTCCGCATCGACATCGTGCTCGGCGAGGGGATGAGCGCCCGCACCATCTCGATGCAGCTGAAGCGGTTCACGCTGATCGGCGCCACCACCCGCAGCGGCATGCTCAGCGGCCCGATGCGCGACCGGTTCAAGATGCACGAGCACCTCGAGTTCTACTCCGTCGAGGAGCTCGCCACGATCGTGCGGGTGAACGCGGCGAAGCTCAACACGCCGATCACCGCGGGGGCCGCGCACGAGATCGCCCGGCGCAGCCGCGGCACGCCGCGGGTGGCGAACTCGCGCCTCCACTGGGCGCGGAATTATTCGGCGGCGCTGCACGACGGGGCGATCACCGAGGAGGTGGCGCACGCGGCGCTCGACAAGGCCGAGGTGGACGCCGACGGCCTCGACAAGAACGACCGCCGCTACCTGAAGACGCTCGTCGACGTGTTCGGCGGCGGCCCGGCCGGGGTGGAGGCGATCGCCGCGACGATGAACCTCGCGGCCGACACGCTCTCCGACGAGATCGAGCCGTACCTGCTGCGGGAGGAGTACATCGTGCGGTCGTCGCGCGGCCGGGTGGCGACGCCGCGGGGGTACACGGTGCTCGGCCGCCCGAGCCCGCCGCCGCCGCGGCCCGACGGCCCGGGGCTGTTCGACTGACGATTTCCCGTTGACAGTCCCGTGACCGGCCAGTCATATACTGAGGGTCGGGGGAATACTCGCCCCCCGTCCGATCTTCGCCACCCCCCCCCGTTCCCGGTGGCGCTTTCTCATCGCGGGAGTCTCTCCATGCCCCGTCCGCCGTGCCGCCGCGCGTTCACGCTCATCGAGCTGCTCGTGGTGATCGCCATCATCGCCATCCTCATCGGCCTGCTGCTGCCGGCCGTGCAGAAGGTGCGCGAGGCCGCGGCCCGCGCCAAGTGCCAGAACAACATCAAGCAGATCGCCCTGGCCTGCCACAGCTACCACGACCAGAACGGCTTCCTCCCGCCGGCGGTCGAGATCATCAACCCGATCCTGACGAGCCCGCAGAACGGCACCGGGTCGACGAGCAACAACACCAGCTCGTACCGCACCCCCGGGTTCGGCCCGAACTGGGCGGTCCACATCCTGCCGCAGATGGAGCAGGGGCCGCTGTACGCCCAGTACCAGGCCGACATCCTGGCGTTCAAGACCTCGAACGGCACCAACCAGAACTGGCGGAACCTGCGCGGCGTCACCGTCCCGACGTACCTGTGCCCGAGCGACAACGGGGCGAACGTGCAGTTCGCGCTCAACGGCGGCGGGTGGGCGCGCGGGAACTACGCGGCCAACGCCGGCGGCGGGTGGATCTGCGACAGCGTCAACAGCCGGTCCACCGACGGCATGCGCGGCGGGATGATCGTCATCAACGGCGGGCTGCGGCTGACGGACGTGTCGGACGGGCTGTCGAACACGGTGTGCGTCAACGAGGTGCGGGTCGGGGTGACGGACAAGGACCGCCGCGGCACGTGGGCGATGGGCGTGGGCGGGGCGAGCCTGCCCGGCGCCCTCGGGTACGGCGACTGCGGCACCCCGAACGACACGAACGAGAAGTCCGACGACATCGAGAACTGCAACGACATCATCGCCGTCGTCCCCCCGGCCTCGCTCCAGAAGATGCGGATGGGCTGCTCGTACGACAACGGCCCGAACAACTGGCCGAACTGGCAGGCCGGCGCCCGCAGCCTGCACACCGGCGGGGTGAACGCCGCGATGGGCGACGGCAGCGTCCGGTTCGTCCGCGACGGCGTCAGCATCCAGGCCTGGCACTGGACCAACGGCCGCAGCGACGGCCAGATCGTCAGCCTCGACAACTGACCGCGCCGGGGTTTCGC
>JBGAQM010000174.1:0-12193 GCA_044220735.1 Urbifossiella sp.
TCTGTTCAGCCGCAAGGACGCCGCGGCGGACGAGGTGGCCGAGCAACTGCGGTCGGTCAAGGCCCAGGAGCAGGCGATGGACGCGGCCGTCGCCGCCGCGAAGGCCAACCGCGACGCCGCCGCGCTGCTGGTGGACGTGTCGCGGCAGGCGCGGAAGAACAACGAGTTCGCGGCGACGTTCGAGAAGCGCCGGTTCGAGATGTTCGACCGGCTGTTCCGCGACAAGCAGTTCGGCGGGCTGGAGTCGGAGCTGAACCGGGACGACGCGAAGGCCAAGGCCGACCGGGCGCTGACCGACGTGACCCGGGCCGACGCCGAACTGAAGCGGGCCGAGGCGGCGGTGCTGACGGCCGACTCGCTGGTCCTCCAGGCCGGCGCGACGGGCCTCTCGGCCGTGGCGCTGGCGCACCGCGACCTCCACCGGGCCGAGCAGAACCGGTTCACGGTCGAGCGGGAGTTGCAGGAGCTCGACACCCGCGTCGAGCGGTTCAAGGCGCGGTTCGTGAGAGCCCCGACCGACGGGGTGGTGTTCCGCATCAGCGCGAACGCCGGGGCCGGCGGGCAGTTCGTCAAGGAGGGGGACGAACTGGCGGTGATCGTCCCCGACGCCACCGACCGGGTCGTTGAGCTGTTGGTGGACGGGGTGGACGCGCCGCTGATCGCGGCCCACATGGAGCAGACCGGGCGGGGGCCGCACGTGCGGCTTCAGTTCGAGGGGTGGCCCGGCGTGCAGTTCGCCGGCTGGCCGTCGGTCGCGGTCGGGACGTTCGGCGGCCGGGTCCGCCAGATCGACGCGACGGACGACGGGAACGGGCGGTTCCGCATCCTGGTCGAGCCGGACGAGCTGTTCGCCGGCGACCGGTGGCCGGAGGGGCTGTACCTGCGGCAGGGGAACCAGGCCGTCGGGTGGGTGTTCCTGAACCGGGTCACGCTCGGGTACGAGCTGTGGCGGCAGTTCAACGGTTTCCCGCCGGTGGTGGCCCCGAAGCCGCCAGAAAAGGACGACGGCAAGCCGCCCAAGGTGAAGACCAAGTGACCCCAACCCGGACCGTCGTCCTCGCTGCCGTGCTCGCCGCGGCGGGCTGCCGCACCACCGAGCCGGACCCGTCGTGGGCGTACCCCGCGGCGCCGGCCGGGGTGCGGCCGGCGTCGGCGACGTTCCCCGCAGCACGGCCCGCCGTCGTTCCCGCCTCCCACGTCGAACCGGACGACAAGTTCGCCGCCCAGCCGGCGCTCCCGCCCCCGCGCCCGGTCGAGCCCGCGCCGAAGTCCGCCCCGCCCGCGCCGCCGACGGACGCCCCGCCGATCGCGGGGGCCCCGACGAGTGTCGGCGGGCCGCTCGGTCTGGACGAGGTGCTCGCGGCCGTCGAACAGAACTACCCACTGCTCCGGGCCGTCGAGCAGGAGCGGGCGGCGGCCGGCGGGCGGCTCCTCTCCGCGATGGGGGCGTTCGACCTGAACCTCGCCGCCACCGCCGACGGACAGGGAACCACCTACGACAACTTCCGGGGCGGCGTGGCCGTCAGTCAAGGGCTCCCGGTCGCCGGCCTCGGCGTGTTTGCCGGCTACCGCAACGGCTACGGCTCGTTCCCGACGTACAACCTCGGGCAGAAGACGGCCGACGGCGGCGAGTTCCGGGCCGGCGTCAGCGTCCCGCTGCTCCAGGGCCGCGACATCGACCGCCCCCGGGCGGCGGTCCAGCAGGCCCGCCTCGACACCCAGATCGCCGAGCCGGTGATCCACCGCCAGCGGCTCGACTTCCAGCGGGCGGCGGCCCGCACGTACTGGGCGTGGGTCGGCGCCGGGCACCGGCTCAAGGTGGCCGAGGAGCTGGTGCGGCTGGCGGTCGAGCGGGACGAGCAGTTGCGGGTGCGGGTCGAGGCCGGGCCGGCGGCGAACATCGAGCGGGTGGACAACCAGCAGAACATCGCCCTGCGCAACGGCGTGCTGGTCCAGGCCCAGCGGGCGTTCCAACAGGCGACGATCGAGCTGTCGCTGTTCCTCCGCGACCCGACCGGCCGTCCCACCCTCGCCGGGCCGGGCCGGCTGCCGACGTTTCCCGAGGTGCGGCCGGTCCCGGTCGGGTTCGAGGAGGCGCTCCAGACCGCCCTCGCCAACCGGCCGGAGCCGCACCGGCTCCGGCTCCAGCGGGAGAAGGCGGCTGTGGACCTGAGGCTGGCGGCGAACCAGACGCTGCCGGCCGTGAACGCCGTGGTCGCCGCGGCGCAGGACGTGGGGTACGGCACCAGCTCGCTGTCCGGCCCGAACGGGCTCGACCGCACGACGCTCAACGCCGGGGTGGCGCTGCAGCTTCCGCTCCAGCGGCGCGACGCCCGCGGGCGGGAGATCGTGGCCGGGGCGCAGCTCGCCCAGATCGAGGCCCAGTTGCGGCAGGCGGAGGACGTGGTGCGGGCCGAGGTGCAGGACGCCGTCTCGGCCCTGGACCGGGCCTACGAGTTCCACCGCCAGGCCCGCCAGCGGGTCGAGCTGGCGCGGCTAGTCGCCCGGGCCGAGCGCGAGCAGCTGCGCCTCGGCCGCAGCGACGTACTCCGGGTGACGCTGCGGGAACAGGCGTCGTTCGACGCCGACGTCGTCGAGATCGGTGCCCGACAGGACTTCTTCCGGGCGCTGGCCGAGTTCCGCGCCGCCCTCGGCATCGGGGCCGCGGGGGCGGTCGATCCGCCCCGCCCCTGACCGTCCCGGTCGTTGGCCCCGTGAGGCGGGTCGTCGGGCACCAGGCTCGGGCCGGTCACGACCGGGTAGCCGCCCGCCCGGCGGAGCGGACGCGACTTCTTGGACGGCGGGTCACTCGTCGTCGCCCTCGAACGGGTTCCAGCTCGCCAGGAACACCGCCCCCGCCGCGTCCAGCCGCACCGCCGGCTTCTCCACCCCACGCAGGAGCGCGTCGGCGACCGCCTTCTCGGCCGCGGCGTGCGCCTTTTCCGCCTTCTTCTGCGGCCCCGTCAGGAACGCCAGCCGGCTCGCCGTCTGCGCGTCGCGGTCGGCCGCGGCCCGCCGCGCGGCCGCACTCCGCGCGGCGATCTCGTCCTTCCACCGCGCCGACTTCCGCACCGCCTGCTCGGCCGCCTTCCGCGCCTTCTCGACGGTCTTGGCCCACGCCGCCCGCGGGACGTGCGGCAGCAGCGCCGCCCAACGGTCGGCGTTCAGGTTGAAGTCGCGCCCGCCGTCCGGCCGCTTCCGCTTCTCGTACGGCTCCGCGAGCACCGTCGCCTTCGCGGCGCCGTCCGTGATTACCTCCAAATCCTGATCGAGCCACACGGACAGCACGAACGGCGGGAACACCCAGTCGGCTTGCCGGCGCACGGCCGGCACGGAGCAGCCCTTCGGCAGGGTGGCGACCGCAGCGTCGGTCGGGCACTCGACGACGAACTCGAACCGGAAGGCGACCTCGGCCGGCTTCGCGTAACGGCCCTTCGGCCGGTAGCGCCACATCGCGGCGACGGCGCCGCGGTCGTCCCAGCCGACGTAATCGACCAGCGCCGTCGTGAACGGGTCGCCGACGCGCGCCAGCGCCACGCGCTCGCGCTGGGCGCGGACGCGGTCGAACGTCAGCGGGTAGGTCAGCGGCGCGGTCGGGGTCGAGCGCTCGTCGTCGGTGTCGAGGATGTGGGCGAAGTGGCGGACGAGGCGGCCGGTGGGCATGAGCGTGGCCGGGCCGCCCTCGCCGATCGGCCGGCGGAACTGGTAGCGCCACACGCCGGTGTCCGCGCCGCCCTCGCCCCGACGGGCGAACTGCAACGTCTCGCCCACCCAGGTGTGCATCGCCGACTGCCAGTCGGCGGCCTTTGTCGCGTCGGTCTCGCGCAGCACCTCGGCGAACGTCTCGTGCCCCGGCGGGGCCTCCACGGCGTCGAGTTCGTCGAGCACCTGAATGTCGCGCAACGTCGTTTCGACCACGCCCTCGTCGCCGCCGAGTCGGGCGGTGGCAGCGGCGACGGCCGCGGAACCCTCGGCGAGCGCCGCCGGGTGCAACGCCGCCAACTCCTCCTCGGTGACGTACTGCAGCGCCGCCACCGACCGCTCGAATACGCGGTAGCCGAGTTCGAGATAGTCGGCGACCGCGGCCGCGAGCGGGTCGCCGGCCGCGACCGGCACGACGGAGCGTACGGGAGTGGCGACGCCGAAACGATCCAGCCGGCCGACGCGCTGCTCGACGCGGTTCGGCGACCACGGCAGGTCGTAGTGAACGAGCACGGTGCCGCGGCCGTGCAGGTTCAACCCTTCCTCCGCGGCCGCGTCGCAGACCAGCACCCGGAACGTCTGGCTCCCCAGGAAGTGCTGCCACCCGGGGGCGCCGTGCCGCAACACCTGGCCGGGCCACCGCTTGGCGACGGCGTCGAACACGGCGTCGGCCGCGGCCGGCTGGCTGGCGAAGACGACGGCGCGCGTCACCTGCGTCTTCGGCAGCGAGAACGCCCGGTCGAGCCCGGCGACGACGGCGTCGGTGCGCGGCGTCGGGTCGGCGTCGCCCGCGGCGTCCTGGAGCTTCGTGAGGAGCTTCTCCTCGCCGGGGAAGTGCGGCGCGGTGAGCAGCCGGCGGTCTGCGTCGGTGAGGCGGAGCGTCGATTCGTCCCCGAGTCGCACGCCGACGAGAGCGGCAAGCACCTCGGGGTCGCACGCCAGCGCTTCGGCGAAGAGCGCGTAGACGCGGCCGAAGTCGGCCGGCTTCTTCAACGCGCCCGCGGCCGCCTTCCGCCACGCGTCGAGCAGCGCGACGAGCTTCGGCGCTTCGGGGTCGTCGTAGCTCCAGCGGACGAGCCCGAGCCGGCCCGGCAGCAGGCCGGCCACGCGGTCGTCGGCGCGGCGGTTGCGCAACAGCCGACGGTGGAGGCGGTACGCCTCGGAGACGTGTGAGCGGACGGCGCGCACTGCATCGACGCGGCGCGGGTCGTCGGCCGCCTTCCCGTAGGCGAGCAGGGGCCGCAGCGTCTTGCCAAGGTCCTTCAGCCGCGTGTCCTTCGGGAAGGCGTCGAGCAGCTGGTCGAGCGCGGTTTCGAGGTAGCCGCCCTCCTCGTCGGGGCGGAACAGGTGGTACAGCTGCGCGACGCGTTCGTGCGTGCCGAGGCGTTCGCGGAAGCCCTCCAGATCGCCCAGCGGGTACACGACCGGGTCGAGCAGGTGTAGCAGCGCCTGGAAGCCGGTCTCGTCCGAGTGGAGCGTCGGCGTCGCCGACAGGAGCAGCAGGCCAGTGCGGGGGTCGGTGACAAGCGTGCGGATGGCCTCGAACCGCTTCCGCGCCGGACTGCGGGCCGGCTCGCTCACCCACCGAGCGAGCTGGTGCGCCTCGTCCACCACGACCAGCCCGGCTTCTTCGTTTTTCGGTAAATCCGCGTCGTGCGGCAGGACGCGAACCGACTTCCCGAGGAACGGCCCGAGGCGGAAGCGGTTCGCCAGCTCGGCCTCCCACTGGCGGACGAGATGACCCGGCACCAGGATCAGAATGCGGTGGTCGGTCGGGCGGTCGAGCACGTACTGGCGGACGATGACGCCGGCCTCGATCGTCTTTCCGAGGCCCACCTCGTCGGCCAGGAGGTAGCGCTGGGCCGGGTCTTGCAGCACGCGGCGGACCACTTCCACCTGGTGCGGCTCCAGGTCGATCACGGACGACAGCAGACCCGTGAGGCCGGCGCAGGCGCGGCGTTGCTCGACGACGGCCTGCACGAACCCGGCGCGGCGCTCCTGCCAGTGCGGCGTTTCCGTGATGCGCGCCGCAAGGAAGACGTGCGGCTCGGGCCGCGGCAGTTCGCACCGCGTGTACAGCTCGACGGCCGGCACCAGCTCCGGCTTCTGCGAGTTCGGGAACCGCACGACGTAGTCGTTGAAGTGCGACGCGAGTGCCCGCCCGGCCCGCCACGACACGCCATCGGAAAGCTGCTGGTAGACGCGCGTCTCGCTCTCCAGCGTGACGGCGCGGACGGCGGACGGCGCGACCTTCTCCGTGACCGGGTCGCAGCCGGGGCCGACGAAGTACTCGATGACGGGGTTGGCGCCGCCGAGCCTGAGCTTGCCGACGCCGAGGGCGTTGGTGGTGGAGCGGACGAACGCCCCGCGGCTGACGACGACGGTGGCCATTGTCACTCGTGGGGCAGACGCGGCTGGTGGGGACATGATATCGGCCGCCCGGCGTGGGGCCGGTTTCCAACCGGCCTTGCCTGAACCACTCGGCCGCGGACCGACGGGTTCACGACAGGCCAGTTGGTCCAACCGGCCTTGCCTGAACCAATCGGCCGCGGACCGACGGGTTCACGACAGGCCAGTTGGAAACCGGCCCCACGTCACGGCCGCGCCACGGGGAACGGGCGGATGCCCGGCGGCCGGCCGGTCACGGGGTGCTGGCGGCCACCGCTCAACTCGGCCACCCGGCGTGCCGCGTAGAAGTCGAGCTCGTGGATGAAGACCACCCCGTCACCGTTCAGGTCCGCCTTCCCGGACAGCCCCTCGGTGAGGCCCAGCGTGAAGAACCCGGCCCGCGTCGCGGCGCTCTCCAGCGAGTACTCGCGGCCCAGCGACGAGCACATCACTACCACCCCGCAGTCCTCCGCCACCAGGTCGCGCACCAGCCCGTCGGCGCGTGCGCCCCCTGCCGCGGCGCCGGAGTGGCACGCGTCCAGCACCGCCACCACCTTTCCCGGCAGCGCCTCCAGGCGGCGGCGGAACTCGTCGCCCGACAGGCACGTCCGCTCGGCGTCGTCCAGGTCCACATCCACCGGCACGAGGTAGAACCGGCCGAGCCGGTCGCGCGTGCCGTGGCCGGAGAACGACACCACCGCGACGTCGTTCGCCGTCATCCGCTGGGCGAGCCAGTCGAGCCCCGCCAGCAGCCCACTGCGGGTCGCCTGGGCGTCGGTCACCACCTTCACCTCGATCTTGCCGAACACGCCGTTCGAGTGCTGCTTCAGCGACCCGGACAGCAGGTCGGCGTCGGACGCGGCAAAGTTCAGCTTCAGCGGCCCGGGGTACGCCGACACGCCCGTCGCCAGCACGTACAGGTTCGGCGGCGCGGCCGAACCCGCGCGAATCACGACCGCCGGCCGCGACAGCCCGCGGCTCACCGCCGACTCGGCCAGCACCTCGAACGAGTACGTCCCCGGCTCCAGCTTCAAATCCCAACTCGCGTCGGCGCGGGCGGCGCCGCCGGCGAAGCGCTTCACGCCCGCCTGCCCCTGGTACGGCCGGCCGTTCACCAGCAGCCGCATCGCGGTCACCGGGTGGCGGGCCGTGCCCGTCGCCGCGGCGCGCACGGTCAGCGATTCGTCGGCGACGCGCACCAGCCCCTCGGCGGGCGCCGTCAGCGTCACCTCCGGCGGCAGAACCTCGGCGACGTTGGTGACGGCGGCTTCCTTGTCGAACTTCGCGGCCATCGCCAGCGCCAGCCGCAGGTCGCCGGCCGGGATCAGGTATTGCAGCACGCCCGGCTGGAACATCGACGCGCGAAACCGCTCGGCCGGGTGAACGGCGGGGAGCTTGTCGATGCCGGCGTTCACCTGCCACGCGAGTAGCCGCTCGCCGGACGCCGAGCAGGCGTAGTACCCCTCCGGCGTCCACGCGATCCACTCGCGGCCGGCGGCGAAGATTGACATCAGCGGCTCGTCGCGCTCAGGCGACCACACCCGCAGCGTCTCGTCGGACGACCCGCTGAGGAAGAACCGCCCGTCCGGGCTCGGGGCCAGCGCCGTCGTCAGACCGGTGTCGCCGACGAAGCGGCGAAGCTCTGCCCCGGTGCGGGCGTCGAGCAACACCATCGACTGCGACCCGCCCACGACGATTTTCCCGCCGGGGACGAGCGTGAGACTGTAGATGCGGCCCACGCCCCCCTTGCGGCCGTCGTACTCGAACAATCCGCGCCCCTTCTCGCGCACGCCGAAGCGGAAGAAGTCGAGCGTGTCGAGCGCGAGCGTGCCGTCGTCGAGGACGGCGCGGCGGTAGTCGGCGGGCTGCGGCGGGTCGCCGCGCTGGAACTCGTCGAGGCGGAAGGTGTGCTCGACGGCGTGGAGGTTGTCGGCGCCGGAGCGGTTGGTGTTCCCCCAGGCGAGGGAGCGGCCGTCGGCCGCCCAGCCGACGCCCCACACCGGCCGCCCGCCGCCGGCGAGCTTCTGGAGGATGCGGCCGTTGTTGAGGCTCCAAACCAGCGTCTCGTTGTCGTCGCCGCCGGCGGACACGGCCAGCGCCCCGTCGCGGGAGCGGTTCACGGCCATCACCGTGTTGGCGTGCTTGTCGATCTCGCTGCGGGCGCCGGTCTCGACGTTGATGACGCCGGCCCAGCCGCGGAACGCGATGCCGCCGTACACGACCTCCTTGCCGTTCGGCAGGAAGCGCAGCCGCACCACCTGCACGATGCCGCCCCGCTCCTTCGCCGTCGCAATGGTGCGGACGGGCCGCAGCGCCGCGTCGAAGACCATCACCTCGCCGCTGGCACAGCCGACGGCCAGCGAGCCGCCGTCGGGCGCCCAGTCCACCGAGTTCGGCCCGGCCTCGGGCAACTGCTTCACCGCGGCGAGCGGCTGCGCGGGCCGGTCGAGCGCCCACAGCGCGACGGCCTTCTCGGAGCCGACCGACGCCAGCAGCGGCCGCGTCGGGTGGAAGCGGACCTCGCGCACGACGTCCGCGTGCTTGCCCTCGAACAGCACGTTCCCGGAGGCCACGTCGATGACCTGCACGGACGCGTCGCCGCACCCGACGGCGAGGCGCTTGCCGTCCGGGGAGAAGTCGAGGGCGTGGGGCACGTTCTTGGCCTTGCGCACGCCCACGAGCACCCCGGTGTCGGTGTCGAGGAGGTACAGGGGCGTGCCGAGCTTGCCGGCGCCGAGCGGAAAGCCCCCGACGGCGAGCGTCTTGCCCGACGGCGCGAGCGCGGCGGCGAACAGGATGCCCTCCTCGCCGGGGGCCGCGGGGAGGCGCACGGTGCCGAGGCACGCCCCGGACGACACCTCCCAGAAGCGCACGGACTTGTCCTCGCCGACGGTGATGACCCGGAGGTTGTCCGGGGTGACGAACACGTTCTTGACGAACGCGGTGTGGCCGCCGGGGTCGAGGGTGAGGAGCGGCCGGCGGTCGCGCGGCGGGAGCGGCGGCAACTCGGGCAGCGGACCGGTCGGGCGGAACGCCGAGGCGCGGGCGAACACGTCGTCCGTCGTGGGCGTCGGCGGCGCCGGGTTGGGGTTGGGTTCCGGGTTCGGGCCGGGGGCGGGTTCGGGGCGCGGGGTCGGTCGCGGCGGCTGGGGCGCCGGCGGCTCCGCCTTGGCCGTGCTCTGGGCGGTCGGCTTGTCCCCCGACAGCGCGACGACGCCGACCACGACCCCGGCGACCAGTACGAGCACGCTGGCTGCGATACCGATCAGCAGCTTGGGGCTCGGCCCGGCAGCGACCTTCTTGCCGCGCGGCAGTTTCTCGGGGCGCTTCCGGGACCGCTCGGCGGGCGCGTCGGCGACGACCTCGAACGGCAACGCCGCGGCCGGCGCGGGAACGGGGATGGGGGCGCGACACTTGGGGCAGCGGACGGTCTTGCCCGCGGCGGCGTCCGGGGCGGTGAGGCGCGACGAGCACCCCGGGCAGGTGACGGGCAGCGGCATGGGCGAGCCTCGGAAGGAAGGCTGAATTGTCGCCCGCCGGTTCGTCCGGGGCAAGGCCCGATCATCCCGGTGGCCTCGGTTGATCCACCCCGCGCGCCGGCGTATCCTCGATCGTATGCCTTCCCTCCACCGACTCGCCGTGACCGCCGGCGTCGTCGCCCTCGCCGTCGCGTCGTTCGCGCCGCCCGTCCCCGCCGCGCCGCCGGACCCGGACGCCGAGGCGCGCGCCGTGCTGACAACGGGCTGCGTGAAGTGCCACGGCCCGACGCGGCAGAAGGGCGGCCTCCGCCTCGACTCCGCGGCCGCCGCCACCGCCAAGGCCGACTCCGGCTCGCCCGCCGTCGTCCCCGGGAAGGCGGCCGACAGCGAGTTGATCCGCCGCGTGACGGAGAAGGACGCCGCGCTGCGGATGCCGCCAGGTGACACCCCGCTGACACCGGCGCAGGTCGCGGCGCTGCGCCGCTGGATCGACGGCGGCGCGAAGTGGCCCGGCGCCGCCGCCGGGGCGACCACGAAGGCCGAACTCATGGTCACCAACGAGGACCGCAAGCACTGGGCGTACCGGCCGCTGGCGAAGGTCGCGCCGCCCGCCCGGGCCGGCAACCCGGTGGACCGCTTCGTCCGCGCCGCGCTCGCCGCGAAGGGGCTCACGCCCGCCGCACCGGCCGACCCGCGGGTGCTGATCCGCCGCGTCACGTTCGACCTCACCGGCCTGCCGCCGACGCCCGAGGACGTGGACGCCTTCGTCGCCGCCGCGGACCGCGACGCCGCTTACGCCGCACTCGTCGATCGGCTCCTGGCGTCGCCGCACTACGGCGAGCGCTGGGGCCGGCACTGGCTCGACGTGGCGCGGTACGCCGACAGCGGCGGGTACGAGGGCGACGTCGACCGGCCGACGGCGTACCACTACCGCGACTTCGTCATCCGGGCGCTCAACGACGACCTGCCGTTCGACGAGTTCGTCCGCCGCCAACTCGCCGGCGACGAGTACGCCCCCGACGACCCGCGCGCGGTCGCCGCTACCGGCTTCCTCGCCGTCGGCCCGAGCCCCGAACTGCCGGTGCGCCTGCTCGAAGAGGAACGCACCCGCCAGCGCTACATCGACCTCGACGACATGGTCTCGACCACGGGCTCGGCGCTGCTCGGCCTGTCGCTCGGCTGCGCCCGTTGCCACGACCACAAGTTCGACCCCATCCCGACGCGCGACTACTACCGGCTGACGGCCGCGCTCCACTCCGGCGACCGCGCCGAGGTGCCGCTCGGGACCCGCGCCGAAGTTGCGGAGAACCAGCGGGTTCGTGGGGCGTGGGCGGCGGAGAAGGCGGCCACGGAGTCGAATCTGAAGCGGTGGCTCGACGGCCAGAAGGCGGCGCTCAAGACGGGCGACGCCGACCTTCGGGCGGCGCTCGACGACGAGGGTCGGGCGCGCTGGGACGCGCTCGCCGCCGAGGTGGCGGCGGTGAAGCGGCGCGAGCCGAAGGCGCTGCCGGCGGCGCTGGCCTACCGCGACGCGGGCGCCAGGCCGGCGCCGTCGTGGCTGTTCGGCCGCGGCGACTTCCACGACAAGAGCACGCCGGTCGAACTCGGCTTCGTCACCGTCCTGAGCCGCGGGAAGGAGCCGGCCGACTACCTGAAGGCCGCCCGCGCCGCCGGCGACCGCACCGACACGACCTACCAGCGGCGGGCGCTCGCGGACTGGCTGACCGACGCCGACCGCGGCGCCGGGCCGCTGCTGGCCCGGGTGATCGTCAACCGCGTGTGGCAGGGGCACTTCGGCGAGGGGCTGGTGCGCACGCCGAACGACTTCGGCGCCCGCGGCGACCGGCCGAGCCACCCCGAACTGCTGGAGTGGCTCGCCGCCGACCTGGTCGGCAGCGGCTGGAAACTGAAACGCCTCCACCGCCTCATCGTGACGAGCGAGACGTACCGTCAGTCCACGGCGTTCGACGCGGCGAAGGCGAAGGTCGATCCCGACAACCGGCTGCTGTGGCGTGTGAGGCCGAAGCGCCTGGAGGCCGAGGCGCTACGCGACGGGATGCTGGCAGTGAGCGGCAAGCTGAACCCGGAGATGTACGGGCCGGCGTTCAAGCCGCCGATCCCGGCCGACGCGATGGTCGCCCGCAACCTGAAGAACCCGTACCCGAAGGACGTGACCGACGGCCCCGCGGTGTGGCGGCGGAGCGTGTACCTGTTCCACAAGCGCGTCATCCCGTACCCGCTGTTCCAGGCGTTCGACGCGCCGGACGCGCAGCAGTGCAGCGGGAAGCGGAACATCACGACCGTGGTGCCGCAAGCGCTGGCGGTGCTGAACGACCCGTTCGTCCGCGCCCGCGCCGCCGACTTCGCCGACCGGCTGGCCCGCGACAGCGACCCCGTCGGGCGGGCGTACCGTCTGGCATTCGCACGGCCGCCGACCGCCGCCGAGCACACCGCGGGGGTGGAGTTTCTGGCGCAACGGGAGCGCGACCGCGCCGGCCGCGGCGACCCGAAGCGCGACGCCCTGGCGGACTACGCCCAGGTCCTGTTCGGGCTGAACGAGTTCATCTACGTGGACTGATGCGGGGCCGGCTTCCGGCCGGCCGGACCGACAGGCCGGCCGGAAG
>JBGAQM010000175.1:0-12153 GCA_044220735.1 Urbifossiella sp.
GCCGCTCATGCGCCTCGCTCTCGCCGCCCTCGCCGCCGCGCTGGCCGCCTCCCCCGCCGCCGCCGGCGACCGCTGGCCCGGCTTCCGCGGCCCCAACGGCGACGGCACCTCCGACGCCAAGAACCCGCCGACGGAGTGGTCCGAGAAGAAGAACGTCCTGTGGAAGGTGCCCGTCCACGGGAAGGGCTGGTCGTCGCCGGTCGTCGCCGACGGGAAGGTGTGGGTCACCACCGCCGACGAGGTCCGCGGTACCGAGAAGGTGAAGACGCCGACCACCGGCGGGCCGCACAAGGGGCCGGTCAAGCACGTCACGTTCTTCGCCGTCTGCCACGACCTCGCCACCGGCAAGCTCGTCCACGACGTGAAGCTCGCCGAGGAGACCGACCCGGCGTTCTGCATCGACGCGAACAGCTACGCCTCCCCGACGCCGGCGCTCGACGGCGGGAAGGTGTATTGTCACTTCGGCAGCCACGGGACGTGGTGCCTCGACGCGGCCACCGGCAAGGTGCTGTGGGAGCGGAAGGACCTGAAGTGCGACCACTTCCGCGGCCCGGCGTCGTCCCCGCTCGTGTACGAGGGGTGGGTGTTCCTCATCTTCGACGGGTTCGACCAGCAATACGTGGTCGCGCTGGACAAGAACACCGGGGCGACGGTGTGGCGGCAGGACCGCCGCATCCGCTACGGCACCGACAACGGCGACAACAAGAAGGCCTACGCCACGCCCCGGGTTCTGATGGTGGGCGGGAAGGCGCAGGTGGTCTGTCCGAGCGCCGAGGCGACGATCGCCTACGACCCCAAGAGCGGCGCCGAGCTGTGGCGGTTCCACCACCTCAAGAAGAACACCATGAACGTGGCCGCCCCGCCGGTCGCCGGGCACGGGCTGACGTTCCTGGTGAGCGGCCACCCGTCGCAGCTGATGGCGGTGAAGTCGGACGTGGCGGGGGCGGTCGGCAAGGACGCGGTGGCGTGGGAGACCGACAAGGGGGTGCCGACCAAGCCGAGCCTGCTGCTGGTGAACGACCTCCTCGTGATGGTGAGCGACAGCGGGGTGGTGACGGGCCTGGACGCGAAGACCGGGAAGCAGCGCTGGAGCGAGCGGGTGAACGGCACCTACTCGGCCTCGCCGGTGTCCGCCGCCGGGCTCATCTACCTGTGCAACGACGCCGGCAAGACGACGGTGATCCGGGCCGCGGCCGAGTACGAGGTGGTGGCGACGAGCGACCTGGACGCCGGCTTCATGGCGTCGCCGGCGCTGGTCGGCGACACGCTCGTCCTGCGGACCAAGACGCACCTGTACGCGGTCGGCGCGAAGTAACCCGCGGCGGCCCGCGCCGCCTTCCCTCCCGGCGGGCGTGGGTTAGAATGGACTCACCCGCCTGACAGGACACACCCCCCGATGCCGCTGGACTGGTCCCCGCTGACCGCCTTCCTGGCCGCCCACGACCGCCCGCTCCTCATGACCCACGTCCGGCCGGACGCCGACGGGCTCGGGGCGCAGTTGGCCCTCCGCGACGCGCTCGTGCGGGTCGGCAAGCGGCCGCGGGTGGCCATCGCCAGCAAGCTGCCGCCGCGGTACAGCTTCCTCGACCCGAAGCGCGAGGTGATCGAGGACTTCCGCGGGGCCGGGGAGAACTTCGCCGACTGCGACTGCGTCGTGGTGCTGGACACCGGCACGTACAACCAGCTCGGCGACTTCGGCGACTACCTGAAGAAGTGCGACGTGCCCCGGGCCGTGGTCGACCACCACCGCACCCAGGACGACCTCGGCGGCCTCCGCTTCGTGGACGTCACGGCCGAATCGACCGGCCGGCTGGCCTACGAGATCACCCGGGCGCTCGGCCTGACGCCGACGGCGGCGGCGGCGAACCACCTGTTCATGGCCGTCGCCACCGACACCGGCTGGTTCCGCCACCCGAACGCCACCACCGAGACGTTCGCCCTCGCGGCCGAGTTGGTGTCGCTCGGCGCGAACCCGACGGGGCTGTACGAGTTGCTGTACGAGGCCGCGCCGCTCCCCCGCCTGAAGCTGACCGGGGTGGCCATCGACCGGCTGAGGACGCGCGCCGGCGGGAAGGTGGCGTGGACCGAGATCATGCTGGCCGACTACCCCGCGACGGGGGCCGTGCCGGGCGACACCGAGGACCTCATCAACTTCCCGCGGAGCGTGGAGAACGTCGAGGTCGCGCTGCTGTTCATCGAGCAGCCGGGCGGCGGGACGAAGATCAGCTTCCGGGCGCGGGCGCTGGACGTGTCGAAGCTGGCCGAGCGGTTCGGCGGCGGCGGCCACAAGCTCGCCAGCGGCGCCCGGGTGGAGCGCCCCTTGCCGCAGGTCCGCGACGAGGTACTTTCCGCAGTTGAAGCGGCGCTGGCCGCCGCCTGACGCGAACACGACGGAGCCTGCCGGTCGGCCGGGCCGCGGGGCCCGGCTCTTGTCCCCGAGTGTCACTCCGCACGGGAGTCCCCCATGGCCAACCCCTCCCACCACATCCCCGCCGGCGCGGGCGCCCCGGAGGCCCCCCCGCGGTTCACGCTGCGGCACCTGCCGCTCCCGGCCAAGCTCGTCCTCTCGACGTTTCTGCTGGCCGTCGGCGTCGGGTACACGTCGGCGATGGTGCAGCTGCACATGCACCACGGCGACCGCGACGGGACGACGCTGCCGACCAAGGAGAACGTGATCGCCGTGTTCGCCGGGAAGGTGTGGAAGACGAAGGACAACGCCGCCGAGCCGGCGCCGTGCCGGCTCGAGCTGGTGGTCATGGGGAACAAGGACGGCGGGTTCAACTCGAACAACATGGCCCCGGCGTTCTTCAAGCACGACGGCGCCAACTACCACAAGCAGGCCGCCGACCCGGCCCGCAAGCCGAAGCTCGACGCCGAGCGCGAGGGCGAGCGGCGGGCGCTGGTGGCGTGGGCGCACGCCGCCCCCAACACCCGCGAGCAGGCCTACCGGGACAACCGGTTCACCCTCCCGAAGGAGCTGGCGAAGCTCGCCGTCACCCCGAACTACGTGGACAAGGCCGCCCCGGGCACGACGGTCCTCGTCCAGCACCTCGTCCGCGACCGCTGCGTCCGCTGCCACAAGGCGGACGGCGAGATGAGCGAAGTCCCGCTCGGCACCTACGAGGCGCTGCTGGCGTACCTGCCGGTGGTGGAGGACATCCCCGAGGGGGGCGGGTACGTCGATTCGGGCCGGCTGATGAGCCTGGAGAAGCTCACCCAGAGCACGCACGCCCACCTCCTCAGCTTCGCCGTGCTGTTCACCTGCACCGGGCTCATCTTCGCGTTCACCGGCTGGCCCGGGTTGGTCCGCGGGGTCGTCGGCCCGCTGGTGCTCGTCGCCCAGGTGGCGGACATCTCGTGCTGGTGGCTGGCCCGGCTGGACCCCTACGGGCCGGTCTTCGCGCAGGCGATCATCTTCACCGGCGGGGTGGTCGGCGTCGGGCTGGCGGCGCACATCGTCGGCGGCCTGTTCGGCATGTACGGGGCGAAGGGGAAGGCGGTGCTGCTCCTGATGTTCGCGGTCGCGGCCGGCGGCGGCGGGGCGGTGTACAAGAGGCACGTCGAGCCGTACCTCGCGGCGGAGAAGGCGAAGGCCCAGCAGAAGGCCGACGACGACAAGAAGCGGCGCGACGACGAGAAGGCGAGGGCCGCGAAGGCCGACGAGCCGAAGCCCGGCCCGGAGATCAAGGCGCCGGTGCCGCCGGCCGGGCCGTCGGAGCTGGAGCGGCTGCTGACCGGGTCGTGGAAGTCGAGCGTGTGGGTGACGGAGAAGGGCGGAAAGGTGGGCGGCCGCCCCGCGGACGGCGCGATGGTGCGGGCGTTCTTCGACAAGGAGGACGAGTTCAAACGCACCCAGAAGGACGACGGCCCGGCGGAGGCGGAGAAGCTGGTGCCGCAGCGCGAGGGCGAGCGCGACGGCCTCCTTGCCTGGACGAAGGCGGCCCCGGACGTGCGGCAGAAGGCGTACGCGGACAACAAGTTCGCGCTGCCCGAGGCGCTGGTCGGCAAGGCGACGCCGGAATTCACCGAGGCGGACGGGAAGTTCCTGAAGGTCCAGGCGCTGATCGAGGCGCGCTGCCTGCGCTGCCACGACGAGGGGAACAAGAACGGGTCGCTCGCGACCTACGAGCACCTGTCGCGGTACTTCGTGCCGCGGGCGAAGGAGTGACCGCCGCCGCTTCCGGCGGGGTACCGCCGCGAGCGGCTCAGTCGCGCCGCCACATCCGGTCGTCGAACCGCTCGCGGTTGCGGCGGAAGATGCCGGGCGTGACGTTCATCGGCCGCGGCGGCGGCTCCGCCGTGCGGGCGGCGAACGGGTTGTAGCTGAACACCGCGTCGAGCCGGTCGTAGAGGCGGTCGATGAGGTTCTTTTCCTGCCCCGGGAGCGGCGGGAAGTTCGGGACCGGTGCGATCATCTGGGTCGGGTTGATGCCCGTGCCGCGGAACACGTCGAGCGGCCGGTTCGGGTCGTAGGGCCGGCTGTTCGGCGTGCCGGCCGGCGGGAGCGGCGAGCCGGCCGGCGGCAGCGGGGTGCCGACCGGCTGCGGCGCCGACCCGGCCAGGTTGAACCCGTTGCCGACGACCTGCCCCGGCATGGCCGAGCCGTTGCCCGTGCGGGTGGTCGTGACGCCGCCGGTCACGGTTCCGGACTGGGCGGTGGCCGTTCCGGCCGCGGCGCCGAGCGCCGCGACCGCCAGCAGGCGTCGCATCCGATTCCCCCCTCGACGGATCGCGCCCGTATGCCGCGGGGCGGGGAGAAACGCAAGCGAAAAATCGCGCCGCCCGGCTCGCCCGTCAAACGGCGACCGCACGCCCCGTCTTCACCGACTCGATCTCGCGGTGGCACAGCACCAGGGCGTCGCGGGCCAGCTTGCCGCTGAGCAAGTCGGGCTCGACCCCCGCGCGGACGCCGTCGGCCGCGGCCTGCAACTCGTCGGCGAACGCCGCCAGCGGGTCGCCGCCGCCGGCCAGCGCGGGCTGCGTCGATTTCCCGTCGGCGGTGAGGAGCGTCAGCGGCGGGCCGCCCGCGGCGTAGACGAGGCTCGCCTTCTCCAGGTAGATTTCGAACCCGTGCGTGAACGGCCGGCCGCCCTGGCACACGGCGCCGCTGGAGCACGTCACCGCCGGCCCGCCGGGGCCGTACAGGTACGACGTGGTGAGGTACGTGACCGCGCCGCGGCTCACGGTGCCGACGGCGAACACCTCCTTCGGCACGCCGCAGACGAGGCCGATGAAGTGTGTGTCGTGGATGTGCAGGTCCACGGCCGGGCCGCCGGTCTTGGCGGCGTCGGCGATGTCGGTCGACCAGTCGGGCACGGCGATGACGCGGGTGAAGTGCGCCGCGAGCACCTTCCCGTACTCCCCGCCGCGGATGGCGTCGGCCGCGAACTTGAACTCGGGGAAGAACGGCAGCACGTGCGCCACCATCAGCAGCTTGCCGGCCTTCTTCGCCGCCGCGACCATGGCGTCGGCGTCGGCGGGCGAGAGGGCGATGGCCTTCTCGACGAGGACGTGCTTCCCCGCGGCGAGCGCCTGGAGGGCGAGCGGCGTGTGCTGGTCGGTGACGGTGCACACGTCGATGAGGTCGATGTCCGGGTCGGCGAGCATGTCGGCGAAGGCGGCGTAGGTCTTGACGCCGGCGAGGCCGACGCGGCCGGGTTCGGGGCCGAAGTTGCCGCGCGTGTGCGTCCAGTCGCCGGCGAGCTTGGCGGGGTCGCGGCTGCACACCGCGGCGACCTTCGCGCCGGTGAGGCGCTGCGCCGCGAGGTAGTGGATGCGGCCCATGAACCCGATTCCGACGATCCCGATTCTGACCATCGCCGCGACTCCTCATCCCGAACCCGTGCCGCGGACCGGCCGGCACGCAAGCTGCATCACCATACTCACGCTGGTTCGCCCTCACCACGAGGACACACCTGATGCGCAAGCTCATCATCCCCGTCGCGGCCGTCGCGGCGCTCGCGTTGGCCCCGACGCCGTCACAGGCCCAGATCGTGATCCGGAGCGGGTACGCTCAGCCGTATTACGGCTACAGTCAGCCCTACTACGGCGGGTACTCGCAGCCCTACTCCGCCCCGATCGGGAGCGGCGGGCTCATCCAGGCCGCCGAGGGCTACCTCCTGAACCAGACCGGCCTCGGCGGCTACGGCGTCCCGTACACGAGCGGGTACGGCAACTTCAGCACCTTCGGCAGCCAGCCGTACTACGGGAGCAGCTACCGGACCTACAGCCCGTACTACGGCGGGACCAGCTACCGGACCTACCGCGGCAACGGGTGGGGCAACGGCCGCCGCCGCTAACGGCGACCGCGACCCGAGAGCCGCCGGGAGAACCCCGGCGGTTTTTCGCGCGCCCGTCACTTCTTCCCGGTCAGCTCGGCGACCAGGCCGTCGGCGTCGTACACCTTCCTCAGCGCCTCCACGATCGCCCGGCTGTCCACCGACACCGCCCGCGCCTCCGTCTCGTCGTAGATGAAGTCCAGCACCAGCGACTGGATGTTGCCGTCGAAGATCAGCCCCACCACCTCGCCCGCCTTGTTCACCACCGGGCTGCCGCTGTTCCCGCCGATGATGTCCGCGGTGCACACGAAGTTGAACGGCGTCTTCAGGTCCAGCTTGTCCTTGCGATCGACCCACCGCTTCGGCAACTCGAACGGACCCGCGTTCCCCTGGTCCTTGCTCCGGGCGTACAGGCCGTCCATCGTCGAGAACGGGGCCACCGCCTTGCCGGCCTCCGTGTACCCCTTCACCGTGCCGTACGCCAGCCGCAGCGTGAACGTCGCGTCGGGGTACACCTTGTCGCCGTCCATCGCGTACCGGGCCTTCGCCAGCGCCGAGTGCGCCTGCCGCTTCGGCTCCTCGACCTCCGTCTCGAACCGCCGGCGCACCGCCCGCGCCGCCGGGTCCACCAGCCGCGCCAGCTCGATCATCGGGTCGGCCGCCGCGTCCACCGCCGCCTTGCCGCCGTCGAACATCTTCTTGCGGAACTCGGGGTCGCGCACCTTCGTACCGCTCACCGCCTCGAACGCCCGGTCGCGCGGCGACTTCCCGGCCAGCACCTTCTTGACCAGCTCGTGGTCCGGCCCCAGGCTCGTGGCCAGGAAGATGAGCCCGTCGGTCAGCTTCACCGTCTCGACGTCCTCGTGGATCGGCTCGTCCGAGAACAGCTGGAACTTCAGCGACGGCAGGCGGGCGTCGCCGAACTCGCGGAGCCGGTCGGCGGGGGCCTTCGGCAGCTCGTCGGCGGCGCGGGCCAGGGTGCGGGCGATGCCGAACGACGCGCTGTTGAACCCGGCCGCGTTCTCCAGCAGCGTCAGGTCGCGGATCAGCTCGGCGCGAATCTTCTCCGCCTTCTCGACGGCGGCGAACGCGGTCTCGGCGGCCTTCACGTCCGTGTTCATGCTCTTGCCGATGAAGTCGCGGAGCCGCCGCTCGTCGGCCGCCTTGCGGCCGAACAGCTTGGGGTCGAGGAGGCCGGCGAGGCCGCCGATGCGGGCCTTGCGGCTGTTCTGGATGCCGAACAGGTCGTCCTCGGCGCGGCGCATGTTCTCGGCGCTGCGGCCGCCCCACGCCTGGAGGAGGATTTCGAGCCGGTACAGCCGCTGGAGCAGGTACGGGTAGCCGGTGTCGCGGAGGTAGCTCAGCTCGGCGATGGTGTTCTGCCGGTTGGTGCGGCCGGGGTGGCCGGACACGAACACCAGCTCGTCCGCCTTCGCCCCGTCGGCGCTCCACTTCAGGTGGTGCTGGGTCTTCAGCGGGGCGCCGTTCTCGTAGACGCGGAAGAAGCACACGTCGAGGTCGTACCGCGGGTACTCGAAGTTGTCCGGGTCGCCGCCGAAGAACGCGATCCCCTTCTCGGGGGCGAACACGAGGCGGATGTCGGTGTACTTCCGGAACGTGTACAGGTGGTACTGCCCGCCGGCGTACAGGCTCACCACGTCGGCGCGGACGTTGGCCTTCTCGTCGGCGTTGGCCTTCTCGATCTCGGCGATCTTCGCCTGCCGGGCCTTGAAGGCGTCGCCGGGGGCCAGGCCCTCCTTGACGGCGGCGTTCACCTCGGCGGTCACGTCCTTGATGGCGAGGAGGACGTTGAGTTCGAGCCCCTTGCACTTGATCTCGGCGTCGCGGGTCTTGGCGTGGAACCCGTCGCGGAGGTAGTTGTTCTTCTCGTCCGAGAGCTTGGCGAGGTCGTCGGCCCCGACGTGGTGGTTCGTCATCACGAGTCCGTCGGCGCTAACGAAGCTGCCGGACCCGCCGGAGTTGAAGCGGACGGACGACAGCCGCAGGTGGTCGAGCCACTCGGGGGTGGGGTCGAACTGGTACTTGGCCTGCAACTGCGCGCGGGGCGGGTTGCTGAACAGCCACATCCCTTCGTCGCCGAAGGTCGGCGCGGCGGCCATGAGGAGGACTCCGAGTGCGGCGGTCGAACGGCGAGTCATCGGTCGCTCTCCGGGGGTTGTGCGGGGAGGGGGCCGGCGGATACTGGTTTAGACCCGGCGGGCGCGAACGCCCACCGGGCCAAGGGATACTGGCCGGCCGCGAGGCGGGCGGTCCGCGCGGCCGCTTGCGGCATCGCCGCCCCGCGGGGAGGCTCAACACATGACCCCGCACACCCCGGCCGCCCGCTCCCGCCGCGACTTCCTGTACGCCGCCGGCGGCGGCCTCGGCGGCATCGCACTTCACGCGCTCCTGAACGAGGCGCGGGCGCAACCGCGCTCGCCGCTCGCCGCGAAGGCGCCGCACTTCGAGCCGAAGGCGAAGCGCGTCATCTTCATCTTCGCCGTCGGCGGGCCGAGCCAGATGGACCTGTTCGACCGCAAGCCCGAACTCGAGCGCCGCGCCGGCCAACCCCTGCCCGAGTCCGTCGGCCGGCTCCGCAGCCAGTTCACCAGCGGCAACGAGGTCATCCTGCCGAGCACGCGCCGCTGGCAGCGCTACGGCCGCGCCGGCATCGAGCTGTCGGACCTGATGCCGCGCACCGCCGCGTGCGCCGACGACATCTGCTTCCTGCGGGCGTGCTGGTGTACGTCCACGGTCCACGCCCCGGCGATGTACGAACTGCACAGCGGCCGCACCCTGATGGGCTTCCCGAGCCTCGGCAGTTGGGTCACCTACGGCCTCGGCACCGAGAACCAGAACCTCCCCGCGTACTGCGTCATGCCGCAGCCGGAAGGCGTGCCCGAGGGCGGGGCGCCGTGCTGGGGCAGCGCCTTCATCCCCGCCGTGTACCAGGGCACGCTGTTGCGCCGCGGCCCGAGCCCGATCCTCAACCTCCGCCCGCCGCCGGACACGGGGGCCGAACAGAACCGCCGGTCGTTCGAACTCGTGCGCCGGCTCAACGAGCTGCACGCCCCGCCCGGCGACCCCGACCTCGACGCTCGCACCGCCAGCTACGAACTCGCCTTCCGCATGCAGCAGCACGCCCCGGAGGCCGTGGACCTGAGCCGCGAGACGGCCGAGACGAAGGCGCTCTACGGCACCGAAGACAAGGCCACCGCCGACTTCGGCACCCGCCTCCTACTCGCGCGCCGCCTCGTCGAACGTGGGGTGCGGTTCGTCACGGTGTACAGCGGCGGCGGCCCGCTCGTCACGCAGTGGGACGCCCACGACGACCTGAACAGCAACCACGAGACGATGTGCGGCCACGCCGACCGGCCGGTGGGGGCGCTGCTGACGGACCTGAAGCGGCGCGGGCTGCTGAAGGACACGCTGGTGGTGTGGTGCAGCGAGTTCGGGCGGACGCCGAACAGCCAGGGCGGGAAGGGCCGCGACCACAACCCGCTCGGCTACACCATGTGGCTCGCCGGCGGCGGCGCGAAGGGCGGCACCGTCGTCGGGCAGACCGACGAGTTCGGCCTGCGCGGCGTCGAGGACCGCGTGAGCGTGAACGACTTCCACGCCACGATCCTGCACCTGCTCGGGTTCGACCACGAGCGGCTGACGTACCCGCACGACGGCCGCGACGAGCGACTCACCGACGTGGCGGGCCGCGTGGTCGAGAAGGCGTTGGCGTAGCCGGGGCGCGTGGAGCGACCGGAGTGGCATGCGCATCCCGCCGCGTGTCACTCCGGTCGCTCACGCTCCCGGCTCGCCTTCGCGCCCGCGGCCGGATACGATGGTGCCGCAGCGGCCGCGACCGGCCGCCCCCTCCCCGGAGCCCCGTCCCATGTTGCGCGTGTTCGCCGGCCCGGCCGCCCTCGCCGCCGCCGCCCTCGTCGCCCTCGCCCCCGCGCCGTCCGCGGCGCAGCCGGCCGAGAAGAAGGCCACCATCGGGTCCGTCGAGCGCAAGAGCCCGAAGCTCGACGAACTCATCCCCAAGAACGCCGTCATCGAGGTGCTCGCCGGCGGGTTCAAGTGGACCGAGGGGCCGGTCTGGGACAAGAAGGCGAAGCGCCTCCTGTTCACCGACATCCCCAACAACCGCGTCGTCAGCTGGTCGCAGGCCGACGGCATCAAGGAGTTCCTCAAGCCGAGCGGGTACACCGGGAAGGAGCCGTTCACCGGGTACGAGCCCGGCGCCAACGGCCTCGCGTTCGACAAGGACGGCGCCCTCGTCCTCTGCCAGCACGGCGACCGGCGGGTGTCTCGCCTCACCGCTGACGGCAAGTTCCAGACGGTCGTGGACCGGTTCGAGGGGAAGCGGTTCAACAGCCCGAACGACCTGGTGTTCCACCCGAACGGCGACCTGTACTTCACCGACCCGCCGTACGGCCTGCCGAAGCAGATGGAGGACCCGAACAAGGAATTGCCCTTCCAGGGCGTGTACCGGCTGAAGGCGGGCGGCGGGCTGACGCTGCTGACGAAGGAGATGAGCCGGCCGAACGGCATCGCGCTGTCGCCCGACAACAAGACGCTGTACGTCGCCAACTCCGACCCCGCGCGGGCGATCTGGATGGCGTTCCCGCTCGGCGCCGACGGCACCATCAGCGGCCCGGGCCGCGTCATCTACGACGCGACCCCCGAGGTGGTGGCGAAGAAGCCCGGCCTGCCGGACGGGATGAAGGTTGACCAGAAGGGGAACATCTTCGCCACCGGCCCCGACGGCGTGTTCGTGTTCGCCCCGGACTTCACGTACCTGGGCAAGATCGTGATCGGCGACAAGAACGCGAACTGCGGGTTCGGCGACGACGGCTCGACGCTGTACATCTGCGCCAACGACAAGCTCGTCCGCATCCGCACGACCACGCGCGGGTTGGGGTTCTAGTTCCGTTGCCGCTTGCGGCTTCGCGCTTCGCAACGCGAAGCCGCAAGCGGATCCACCCGGTCGCACCGGAGTTCGCCGAACATGCTCTCCCCCTCCCGCCGCGACGCCCTCCGCACCGCGGCCCTCCTGCCGCTCGCCGGTGCCGCCTCCGCCCGCCAACCGGCCGCGGACCCCTTCCGCGGCATGATCGTGCGCATGCACGAGCCGCGCAACCTGGAGATGCCCGCGTCCGGGTTCGCCCACGCGGTCACGCCCAACGACCAGTTCTTCGTCCGCAGCCACTTCGCCACCCCCGACCTCGACCCGGCCGCGTTCAAGCTCGTCGTCGAGGGCCACGTCGAGAACCGGCTCGAACTCACGCTCGCGCAGGTGTGGGAGTTGGCGAAGGCGGAGCGAACGTTGACCGTGGAGTGCGCCGGCAACGGCCGCGTGTTCCTGGTCCCGCAGGCCCGCGGCCTCCAGTGGGGGAACGGGGCCGTCGGCACCGCGGCGTGGGCCGGCACGCCGCTCGGCGCCGTCCTCGACCGCGCCCGCCCGAAGGCCGGGGCCGCGGACGTGGTGCTGTTCGGCGCCGACCGCGGGGCGATTACCGCCGACCCGGCCAGCCCCGGGCCGATCCATTTCGGCCGCAGCCTGCCGCTGGCGAAGGCCCGCCGGGACGAGGTGATTCTCGCCGGCACGATGAACGGCGAACCGCTGCCCAAGAGCCACGGGGCGCCGCTGCGGGCGGTCGTCGGCGGGTGGTTCGGCTGCGCCGCCGTGAAGTGGCTCAACCGCATCGTCGTCACCGAGCGCCCGTACCGCGGCTTCTGGCAGACGATGGACTACTCGCTCTACGCCCGCGGCCCGGCCGGCGAGCCGGAGACGGTGCCGCTGACCGAAATGTTGCCGAAGGCCGTCATCGCCAACCTCGGCCCGCAGGAGGTGATCCCCGCCGGCCGGCCGTTCACC
>JBGAQM010000176.1:0-12112 GCA_044220735.1 Urbifossiella sp.
ACCAGTTCCTCGCGGTCGTCGCCGAGAAAGACGGCGCAGACGCCGACGTCCGTCGCCGCGACCAGCACCGAGCCGAGCGACGAGGCGCCGACCGCGAAGCGGATCGCCTCGCCCCGCCCGCCGGCGCGGTACGCCGCCGGCGCCATCCCGAGCTGGCCCGGCGCCGCGGCGTAGAAGCGGCTCGCGGACCCGAACCCGGCCGCGGCGGCGGTGACCGTGGCGCCGGCCGCGAGTTGCTCGCGCGCCCGCCGGCCGCGCTCGGCGGCGGCATACGCCTTCGGGGTGACACCGACGATCGACTTGAACACGCGGTGGAAGTGGAACCGGCTGAGGCCGGCGGTGTCGGCCAGCGCGGCGAGGTCGGGGGGGGCGTCGGCCGCGGCGATGAGGCGGCACGCCTCGGCGACGGCGGCGCGGTGGCCGGCGGCGGGGCCGCAGCGCTTGCAGGAGCGGAAACCGGCGCGCTCGGCGTCGGCGGGCGTGGCGTGGAAGCGGACGTTGGCGCGGTTCGGCCGGCGGGCGGGGCAGCTCGGCCGGCAGTAGACGCCGGTCGTGCGGACGGAGTAGACGAAGGCGCCGTCGGCGGCGGGGTCGCGGCGAACGAGGGCGGCCCAGCGGTCGTCGTCGGTCACGGGCGGGCTCCGGGTGGTGTCGGGAAGTGTACCGGCGGCGCGCCGCGGCCGCGTCCCGGTTCTTGCGGGAGAATCGGGAATGCGCCGCCTCGGGGTTTTACCGCTTGCGGCTTAGCGTTGGGCAGCGCTAAGCCGCAAGCGGCCGGGCGAAGTACAATCCCCCGCACCCTCCCGCTCACACACCCCGGAGCCGCCGTGCCCCGCGCCGCACTCGCGCTGCTGCTGCTCGCCGCCCCCGCCGCGGCCCAGGAGCCGCGCACCCCCGCCGAGCGCGCCAACTTCGCCGCCGCCACCCGCCACGCCGACATCATCGCGTTCGGCGAGGAGCTGGCGAAGCGGTCGCCGCGCCTGAAGTCGAGCACGTTCGGCACCAGCCACGAGGGCCGGCCGCTGCCGCTGTGGGTGCTCGCCGACCCGCCCGTCAGTTCGCCCGCAGAGGCGGCCAAGAGCGGCAAGTTGGTCGTGCTGGCGTTCGCCAACATCCACGCCGGCGAGATCGACGGCAAGGACGCCCTCTGCGCCCTGGCCCGCGACCTCGCCACGGCGAAGGACGCGCCGCTGCTCAAGGACCTGGTGGTGGTGCTGGTGCCGGTGCTGAACGCCGACGGGAACGAGAAGCTCGACCCGAAGAACCGGCCGAACGAGCCGAACCCGCCGGGCGGCGTCGGCAGCCGCGAGAACGCCCAGGGGTTCGACCTGAACCGCGACTTCGTGAAGCTCGAAACCCCCGAGGTGCGGGCGCTCGTGAAGCTCATGACCGACTGGGACCCGCTCGTCGTCGTGGACTGCCACACGACCAACGGCAGCAAACACCGCTGGACGCTCACCCACGACGGCCCCCGCTACCCGGCCAGTGACAACGACCTGTCACGCTGGGCGCACGCCACCCTGCTGCCGGAGGCGGGCAGGCGCGTGAAGGCGGCCACCGGCTTCGACACCGGCCCCTACGGCAACTTCGACGCCGACCGCACCCGCTGGGAGACGTACCCGGCGCTGCCGCGCTACGGCATTCAGTACGTCGCGCTGCGGAACCGCGTCGGCATCCTGAGCGAGTCGTACAGCTACGCCCCGTACCGCGACCGCGTGACCGTCAGCGGGGCGTTCGTGAAGGGCGTCTTCGAGACGGTCGCCGCGAAGAAGGACGACGTGAAGCGGGTGACGGCGCGCACCCCGGCCGCGACCGCGGTCGTGCCGCTACGCACGATCACGACGGCGTACGGCGACAAGCTCGCCGTCCCCGGCTTCGAGAAAGACTCGCCGAAGGACTTCGCCCTCTCGCACGTCGCGCGCACGGAAGCGGCGCACGCGGTGGCCCGGCCGGCGGCCTACGTCGTGTCGCCGAGGTGCGCCGACGCGGTCGCCACCCTGCGGCGCCACGGGGTCGCCGTCGAGGAACTGCGCGAGGACGTGCTGCTGGACGTGGAGGCGTACCGGCTCGACCGCGTCGAGGAGGCGGCGAAGGCGTTCCAGGGGCACAAGCTGCGCACGCTGACCGTCACGAAGCGGGGCGAGGCGCGGAACGTTCCCGCGGGCGCGGTCGTGGTGAAGACCGCCCAGCCGCTCGGCGCGCTCGCCGCGTACCTGCTCGAACCCACGGCGGAAGACGGCCTCGCCGCGTGGAACCTGTTCGACGCCGAACTGCGCCCCGGCGCCGACGTGCCCGTGCTGCGGGTGCCGACGCTACCGCCCGTGCTCACCGGCGCGCCGCGGCCGCTGCCCGAAACCCGTAAGGCGCTGAAGACGGTCACGGAGGAGCTGCTGATCGGCGGCGGGGGCTTCACGTTCGGCTTCGCCGGCAGCCCCGCGACCGGGATGCAGTGGCTCGACGACGGCGAGCACTTCCTGCAATCGAAGGGCGGCACGCTGCTGAAGGTTCACGCCCGCACCGGCCGCTCCGAACCCGCCGGGAAGGCGGAAGCGCCCAAGAAGGGGCCGCCCGCGAAGGTGGACGGCCGCGGCGACTTCGCCACGCCGTCGCCGGACGGCAAGCACGTCGCGTTCGTCCGCAAGGGGAACCTGTTCGTCGCCACCGGGAAGGACGAGAAGCAACTGACCGACGACGGCGGCAAGGCCGACATCTTGAACGGCAAGGCCGACTGGGTGTACTTCGAGGAGATCTTCAACCGCAACGGCCGCGCCTTCTGGTGGAGCCCCGACTGCGAGAAAGTCGCGTTCCTCCGCTTCGACGACACGCCGGTGAAGCGCTACCACCTCGTCGATCTGCAGACGCCGAACGGGGCGCTGGAGTCGGTCCCGTACCCGAAGCCGGGCGACCCGAACCCGCTCGTCACGATCGGCGTGGCGAGCGCCGCCGGCGGCCGGCCGACGTTCCTCGACCTCACGGGCTACCCGCCGGCCGACACGCTCGTGGCCCGCGTCGGCTGGCTGCCGGGCGGCAAGGACGTGTACGCGTACCTCCAGAACCGCACGCAGACGTGGCTCGACTTCGTCGTGTGGAAGGACGCCGCCGGCCCGCCGGTCAAACTGTTCCGCGACACGACCGGCGCCTGGGTGGACGAACCCGGCGCGCCGCGCTTCCTGCCCGACGGCTCGTTCCTGTTCGCCAGCGACCGCACCGGCTTCCGACACCTTTACCACTACACCGCCGACGGCAAGCTGAAAAACGCTGTGACCGCCGGCGAGTGGGAGGTGCGCGGCGTCGAGCGCATCGACCCCGACGCCGTGTACGTCACCGGCACGAACGACGGCCCGACGCGGCTGCACCTCTACCGCGCCACGCTCGACGGCTCGAAGCTGGACCGCCTGACGGAAGCGGGCGGGAGTCACACCGTCACGCTGGCGCCGAAGGGGAACCTGTTCCTCGACCGCTACACCGACGACGCCACCCCGACGCAGGTGTACGTGAGCGAGGCCGGGAAGGGGCGCGTGCGGACGGTGGACACGAACCCGGTGTACGAGCGCGAGGCGTACCGCTGGGGCAAGTTCGAGGCGGTGACGGTGCCGATGCCGGACGGCTTCAAGCTGAACGGCACGCTGGTGTACCCGCCCGACTTCGACGCCGCGAAGAAGTACCCGGTGTGGCTGTTCACCTACGCCGGCCCGCACGCCCCGACGGTGAAGGAGGGCTGGGGCGGCGGCCGCATCATGGACCAGTCGCTCGCGGCGACCGGCGTGGTCGTGTTCCGCGTGGACCCGCGCTCGGCCAGCGGCCAGGGGATGAAGGCGGCGTGGTCCGCGTACAAGCAACTCGGCGTGCAGGAGCTGAAGGATTTGGAAGCCGCCGTGGACTGGCTCGCCGGGCGCGGCGGGTGGGTGGATCGCGGCCGCGTCGGCATCAGCGGGCACAGCTACGGTGGCTTCATGACGGCGTTCGCGTTGACGCACTCGAAGACGTTCTCGGCCGGGATCGCGTCGGGGCCGGTGACCGACTGGGGGCTGTACGACACGATCTACACCGAGCGCTACATGCTGACGCCGAAGGAGAACCCGAAGGGGTACGCGGCGAGCTCGGTGGTCGGCGCCGCGAAGAACCTGCACGGCCGGCTACTGCTCGTCCACGGGCTGATGGACGACAATGTCCACGCGCAGAACACGATGCGGTTCGCCGACGCGCTCCAGCAGGCGGGGAAGGACTTCGAACTGATGATTTACCCGCGGGCCCGCCACGGCATCGGCGGCCCGCACTTCCTGCGGCTGCAACTCGGCTTCATCCGGCGGACGATGGGCGTGACGACCGCCCCGTAGCCGGTGCCCGACTCTCCCCCGCGCCTGAGGTTCGCCCGTGCCCGACGACCTCCCGCCGACCAACCCGAGCGACCGCGCCCCGCCCGGGAGCGCCGACGCCACGGCCGACTTCGCCCCCGCCGACCCGCTCGCGACGAACCCGTCGGGCGAGGTGGCGCGGGCGGGCGGGATGACGCTGCCGGGGTACGACGTGCTGGGGCAGCTCGGGGCCGGCGGGATGGGCGTGGTGTATCACGCCCGCGACCGGCGGCTCGGCCGCGACGTCGCGGTGAAGATGGTGCTCGGCGACCGGCCCGACCCGCAGGGGCTCGTCCGCTTCCAGGTGGAAGCCCAGGCGGTGGCGGCGGTCCGGCACCCGAACGTGGTGCAGGTGTTCGAGAGCGGCGACCACGACGGCCGGCCGTACATGGTGCTCGAGTACTGCGCCGGCGGGTCGCTCGCCGACCGCCTCCGCGGCGGGGCGCGGGTCGCCCCGGACGCCGCCGCCGACCTGCTCCGGCGGATTGCCGACGGGGTGGCCGCGGTCCACGCCGTCGGCATCGTCCACCGCGACCTGAAGCCGGCGAACATCCTGTTCGGCGGCGAGGGCGGCGACACCCCGAAGGTGGCCGACTTCGGCCTGGCCCGCCGCGGCACCGGCGCCGGGCTGACGCAGTCGCTGGCGCTGATGGGCACCCCGCAGTACATGAGCCCGGAGCAGGCCGAGTTCCGGGCCCGGTTCGTCGGCCCCCCGGCCGACGTGTGGGCGCTCGGCGTGATCCTGTACGAGTGCCTGGCGGGCGCCCGCCCGTTCCACGCCGACACCGCCGAGGCGGTCCTGTCGCGGGTGCTCGCCGACAGCCCGGCGCCGCTCCGCCCGCAGGTCGTGGGCCTCCACCCCGACCTCGCGCTGATCGTCGACAAGTGCCTGGAGAAGAACCCGGCCGACCGCTACCCGACCGCCGCCGAACTCGCCGCCGAGCTCGGCCGGTACGGCCGCGGGGAGCCGCTGAGCGTCCGCCCGCTCGGCCGGGTGGAGCGGGCCATCCGCTGGTCGCGGCGGAAGCCCACGCTGGCCGCCGCCTACGCCCTGGCGGCGGTGGCCGTGGTGCTGGGGGCGGTCGCCGCGGGGGCCGTGACACTGTGGCACGGCGCGGAAACCGCCCGCGCCGTGGCCGACGACGAGCGGGGGCGGGCGGACGCCGAGCGGGCGAAGGCCGAACAGGCCGGCGCCGAACTCCGGGTGGCGAACGGGGAACTCCGCGACGCCCAGCGCCGCGCCGAGTTGCTCGGCTACGCCAACCTCGTCCAGCTCGCCTACCAGGAGCAGCTGAACCACCACTACGAGCGCTCCCAGGCCCGGCTCGACGCCTGCCCCGCGCACCTCCGCGGGTGGGAGTGGCACTACCTGAACCGGCACGCCTACCGCGACACGGTCCGGCTCGACCCCCTGGACGCGACCGTCGTCGCCGTCGCGCCGGACCTCACCCGGTACGCGGCCGTGGTCACGCGGGGCGACCGGACGCACCTGGCGGTGTGGCGGAGCGGGTCCGCCGCCGAGGTCGCCAGGCTCACCCCCGACCACTCGTTTTCCGTGGGCTATCTGAAGCCCGCGTGGAGCCCCGACGGCAAGCGGCTGGCGCACGCCTCCGCCCCGACGACCGTCCAGGTCTGGGAGCCCGACACGGGCGCGGTCGTGACCCTGCGCGGCCACTGGGACGACGTGGTCTGCGTGGCGTGGAGCCCGGACGGGCGCACCCTGGCCACCGGTGGGCTCGACCACAGCATCCGCCTCTGGGACGCGGCGACGGGTCGGGAACGCGCGGTGCTGTACGGCCACGACGATACCGTCTCCCACCTGGCCTGGCACCCGGACCAGCCGCTCCTGCTCAGCGGCTCGGCCGACACGACCGCCCGCGTCTGGGACGCGGGGGCCGGGGTCGAGGTCACGGCGTTCCGGGGACACGCCGGTCCGATCGCCGCTCTCGCCTGGGGGCCGAATCCCGCGACCGTGTTGAGCCGCTCGCACGGGGGCGACGGCGTATTCCCGACCGCCCGCGTTTGGGAGTCCGCGGGCGGGCGGGAGTTGGCGGCGTGGGGGTGGGAACAGGACTTCGTCACCGCCGCCTGTTGGGGCGTCGGCGGGGACGAAGTGGTCCTCGGCACGGGGAACGGCGGTCTTCGGCTCGTCGCCGTCGAGACGGGCGACGTGCGGGCCAAGACGGAGCTTCCGGGGAGTAGCGTGACGAGTGTCGCTATCGACCGGCAGACCGGCAGGCTCGCCGTCGCGACGAGCGACGAGCTCATCCGGTGCTGGACGCCCGATCGGATCTTCCAGCTCCCGAACGCGGAGACGTTCCGCCCCCCGACGTCTGACGGCATGACGCTGGACTGGGCCGAGAACGGGACGACGCTGGTGTGCGACCCGAACCGGGCGCCTGTCGTGCTCGTGCGGCCCTTCCTCCGGCCCGAGCCCGAGCGCCCCCGCGGCCGGGCGGACCTGATCGACGCCTGGCAAAGTCCCGCCGAGCCGCTCGTGCGGGTCATACCGACGCCCGGACAGGCTCTTGCCCTACAGATCGACGGAGAGAAGCAACTTCCGCTGCGCTTGTCGGAGAAGGCCGCGGCCTTCCTCACCCGCTCCTCCTCGGCCTGGGACCCGACCGGGAGCCGGTTCGCGTCCATCGAGAATCGGCGGCAAGCGGTCGGCACCTGGCACGCGGCGAGTGGGGCGAAGCTCGCCGACATCTCGCTCGGGAAGCAGGGCCCGGCCTGGTTCGTGGCATGGCGGCCGGACGGGGCCGCGCTCGCGGTCGCAGTCGAGAAGGGGCCGATCCTCGTCTTCGGCCCGACCGGAGAACGGCTGGCGGAGGTTCCCGCCCCGGCGTGGGCCCAGTGCGCGTGGAGCCCCGACGGGAAACACCTCCTGGTGACCTCGTCCGAGGCGCCGGTGATCTGGGAGGTGAGCCCGGTCCGCCGCCGCCACGTCCTCGCGACGCAGGCGGAGGGCTCGTCGGGCACCGGCGGCTGGAGCCCGGACGGCCGCCGGGTCGCCGTGGCGGGGTACGACCGGGCCGTCCGGGTGTGGGACGCCGACACCGGGCGCGAGTTGCTCGACCTCCGCGGCCATTCGGACTACATCCGCTCCTGCGACTGGAGCCCCGACGGGTCGCGCCTGGTCACCGGGGGGGTGGACGGCACGGTGCGCGTCTGGGACACGGCGAGCGGGATCGAGCTCCTGACCATCGAGGGCGGCCGCGAGGCCTGTTGGAGCGCGGACGGGACGCAGTTGCTGACCTTGGGCACCGACGGCCGGAACCGCGTGCTCTCCTCGACCCCGGTGGGCGGGCGGCCGGGCGAGCGGCCGGTGGCGCCCGCGCCGCGGGCCGTCGCCCCGTGACCCGGCCCGTACCCTATCCGCATGCACCCCCCCGAGCAACCGCGGCCCGGCGACGTGGAGCGCGAGTTCGGCGTCGCCTTCCCCGGCCGCATCGCCGAGCCCACGAAGTGGACGCAGACCGCGCTCAAGGCCATGCCCGCCGAGGGCCGGCTGAACTGGCGCGAACTGTTCGGCCGCGACGCCCCCGTCGTCCTCGACGTGGGCTGCGGCAACGGCCGCTTCCTCATCGGCTCCGCCCTCACCCGCCCCGACCACGACCACCTCGGCACCGACATCCTCCCCGTGGTGGTCCGCTACGCCCGCAAGCGCGGCAACCAGCGGGCGCTGACGAACGCGCGATTCGCGGTGCTCGGCGGCCTGGAGCTGGTCGAGCGCTACGTCGAGCCGCACTCCGTGGCCGAAGTCCACTGCTACCACCCGCAGCCGTACTACGACCCGGCGCAGGTGCATCGCCGGCTCGTCACGCCGACGTTCCTCGCGGCGGTGCATCGCGCGCTGGTGCCCGGCGGGCTGTTCGTGGTGCAGACCGACAACCCCGGCTACTGGAAGTACATCCGCGAGGTGGTGCCGGTGTTCTTCGACTTCCACGAGCGGATCGGCCGCTGGCCGGACAGCCCGAAGGGGCGCACCCGCCGGGAGATCGTGGCGCTGAAGAAGGGGTTGCCGGTGTTCCGCGGCCACGGCACGGCGAAGGCGGACCTGAGCGAGGACGAGGCGGTGCGGCTCGCGGACGCGCTGCCGGCCCCGAAGTTCGACGCCGACCGCCGCCTCCGCGACCTCGACCGGCTGGGGTGAGTGCGGGTATAATCGGGCCAGCCCCGGAGGAGCACGCAAATGGACTTCGCCGTGTCCGTACAACCCGTGGCGGGCGGTTTCCGCGCCAGCACCGGCGGGCCGCTCGACCTGACCGCCGACGGCCCGACTGCCGACGCCGCGGTGGCCGCGGTGCGCGACCAAGTCGTCACCCGCCTTCGTCTGGGCGAACTCCGCGTGGTTCATGTGTCGGACCTGGAGCGTGCGCTTGCGGCCGCCGCCCGGGTCGGCGATAACTCCGAACTCGACGGCTTCCTGGCCGACCTCGCGGAATCCCGACGTGTTCACAACGCCGTCCCGGACGGCGGGTGATGGCGATCTACGTATTGGACACGACCACCCTCACGCACCTGTACCGCAAGAACGACAAGCTCCGGGGCCGGGTTCGCGCGGCGTCGGACGCCGAACACGTGCTCACGGCGACCACGGTCAGCGTCGACGAGCTGATCGGCGGTTGGCTCGCCCGACTCCGCCGGTCTCGTACCCCGGCCGAGCAGGCGAGGGTCGAGGCCGCCCTGGCCGACACGACGATGATGCTCGGCGGGTTCCATATCCTCCCCGCGACCGAGCCCGCGCTCGACCGCTTCGACAGACTCGTCAAACTGAAGCTGAACGTCGGCCGGGCCGACCTGAAGATCGCCGCCGTCGCGCTGGAGCTCGGGGCCACGGTCGTCACCGACAACCTCCGCGACTTCGGCCGGGTGCCGGGGCTCGCCGTCGAGGACTGGCTGGCCTGACACCTTTCCCAAATTGACAGCCCCCGCCGACGTGGGCTATACTTTTCTCATCGAATCCACGCGCCCAGGCGCGTTCCCACCCGCGGGCCGGACGCCCGCCACCGATCCGCGGGCCGGACGCCCGTCGCGGCCGCCACCCTCCGGCGGCACCTGGAATGCAACCCGCAGGCCCGCCGGAACCGGCCCGGCACCTGCCCCCGTGGGCCACCGGATGCCGACGCCCCCCGACCCCGCCGACGCACACCCCCCGCCCCCCGCGGACGGGTCGGCGGCCCGACGGGCGGAGCCGTCGCTGTCCGACCTCCTCCGCGGGTCGTCGTCCGGCCGCCGCCCGTCCCCGGCCCGCGACGTGGCCGCGCACCTCACGGCCGGGCCGGGCACCCCGCCGCCCGGCGCCAACGACGACGACGCCCCGACCGTCATCACGAACAACGCCAACGCCAACTCCCCGCCGCCCCCCCCGCCCTACGTCGTCGGCGACACCCCCAACCTCGCCGGCCGCAAGCTCGGCCACTTCGAGCTCATCGAGGCCGTCGGCGCCGGCGGCATGGCGGCCGTCCTCCGCGCCCGCGACCTGGAGCTCGGCCGCGTCGTCGCCCTGAAGATCCTCCCGCCCGAGTCGGCGAAGGACGCCGAGACCGTCACCCGGTTCAAGCAGGAGGCCCGCGCCGCGGCGCGGCTCGACCACGAGAACGTCGCCCGCGTCTACTTCTGCGGCGAGGACCAGGGGCTCCACTTCATCGCGTTCGAGTTCGTCGAGGGGATCACCCTCCGCCAGATGATCGACCGCCGCGGCAAGCTCCCGGCCGGCGAGTGCGTCCGCTACATGATCCAGGTCGCGGCCGGGCTCCACCACGCCGCCGAGCGCGGCGTCGTCCACCGCGACATCAAGCCGTCGAACCTCATCATCACGCCCGACGGCCGGGCCAAGATCGTGGACATGGGGCTGGCACGCTCCCGCGAGGGGCAGTCGGTGAACGGCGGCGTCACGCAGTCGGGCGTCACCCTCGGCACGTTCGACTACATCTCGCCGGAGCAGGCGCTCGACCCGCGCCGCGCCGACGTCCGCAGCGACATCTACTCCCTCGGCTGCGCCTTCTACCACGCCCTGACCGGCCGGCCGCCGGTGCCCGAGGGCACGGCCGCGAAGAAGCTGCACGCCCACCAGCACGTGGACCCGCTCGACCCGCGCGAGCTGAACCCGGCGGTGCCGGACGACCTGGCCGCGGTGCTCGCCGGGATGATGGCAAAGGACCCCGACCGCCGCTACCAGACGCCGGTCGAGCTGATCGCGCACCTGAAGACGATCGCGGAGCGGCTGAACGTCGGCCTCGAGTCGGCGGTGAAGGACTCGACGATCCGGGCGGTCGCGGCCGAGCGCCTGCCGACGGGGCCGCGGGTGCGCACGAGCTGGGTCGCCGCCGCCGCCGCGGTCGTCGCCGCCGGCGTGCTCCTCGCCACCACGGGGAACGGGAACCGCCCCGGGCCGGCCGGGCCGCCGGGGACGAAGGGGGCGCCACCGGCCGCCGACCCGCCGGTCGTGGGCGGCCCCGCGGTGCCGCTGCCGCCGCCCGCCGCCGACGGCTGGGTGCGCGTGAAGACCGCCGCCGAACTGGTCGAGGCGCTGACGAAGCCGGCCGGCGACGACCTCAAGGTCAAGCTCGCCCCCGGCGATTACGACCTGACCGACGCCGGCCGCGCGGTCGAGTTCCGAGGCGCGAGTCTGGCGCTGGTCGGTAGTGGGCCGCCCGGGAGCGTCCGCGTCACGTGCGCCCCCGACGGCCTGCTGGCCAGCGCCCGCACGGTCGCGGTTCAGAAACTCCGCTTCGAGTTCACCGACGGTCCGGACGGAGGCTCCGTCGGCCTGCTGCTCATGGACGCCGTGGACGTGAAGATCGAAGACAGCGTGTTCTACCCCGACGCGGGCGCCCGGAAGGCCGGCAGCGCCGCGGTCTCCATCGGGACCGCCGACGGCCCGTCGAAAGTACGGGTCGAGCGCTGCCTCGTCGGCCCCGGGGGGCACGGGCTGCGGGTGACATCGGGAACGGCCGTCGAAGTGATCGACTCCGCCTTCGCCCCCCTGACCGCCGCCGTGATCGTCCGCGAACTCGAGCGCGGGGCGCCGACCTCCGTCGACCTCCTGCGCTCGTCGTTCATGCCCGACGGCGGCGGGGCGGTGGTGGTCGCGGACAACACCATCGACTTGCGCGTGACTGCCGGCTACTGCGTGTTCGCGCCGCCCGCGGGTCCGGGGGCCGAGGGGCGCCGCGGGACCGTGGTGCGGTCCGTCGGCGAGGAGAGCGGGAAGGCGCGCTTCGCCGGCATCGCCGGGAAGGCCAACGCCTACTACCAGACCGACCCGCTCGCCGTCGGCGAGAAGTCGTTCACGTTCGACGACGCGAAGAAGGCCGGCCTCCCCGCCGACGACCCCGGCAAGGTGCTGCTCAAGCAGCGCCCGTGGGCCGCGGCCGACGGCGGCGTGCTGGCCCCGCTGGCCGGCCCCGACCCGCACCGCGCCTTCCGCCTCCGCGTCGCCGCGCCGGGCGCCGACCCCGACCTGTTCGCCGCCCGCGGCAACCCCGACGTGAAGGTGCTCGGGGCGCAGTTCACCCGCGAGCCGCTCGCGCTGCCGGGCCTCGCCTACGCCGGCGAGCCGAGCGTGGCGTGGCCGCCGCCGAACCCCGCCACCAGCCCCGCCGGCCCGCGCGAACTCGTGTGGTGGCCCGAGGCGCCCGCCGAACAGCCGCTGCCGCCCGGCACCGCAACCGACCTCGTGACGCTCCTCCGCGGCGCCCGCTCCGGCGACACCGTCCGCATCCGCCACACCGGCCTCCTCCCCGTGCAGC
>JBGAQM010000177.1:0-11840 GCA_044220735.1 Urbifossiella sp.
CAACAGGACGCGGGTCAGCGCCCGCCACGACCGGCCGGCCACCGCGTCGCGGGTGACGACGGAGCCGTCGGCCCGCCGGCTGAAGCGGACGCAGGGCGTGGCGGGGCCGGCAAACAGCTCGGCCGCCTCGGCCGCGGTCAGCGCGGACAGGTCGTGGACGGCGTGCCCGCACGCGGCGCACTGCCGCGCCCGGTCGTCGCCCGGCATGGCGTCCCACGACGCGGCGCAGGGGCGGTCGATCCGCAGCGTGTCGAGAGCGGGGAGCGGCCGCGTCATCGTGCGCGCGCGTCGGCTGGGGGAGAGGCGCCCAACGGCTTCGGAACTGTGCCGGAATGATCCCAGGCGCTCCGCCGTATTCCCGCGTGGGGCGCGCGTCAGGCGAACCAGCCGAGGATCGGCTCGCCGGTGCTCGCCGGGCGGGTGAAGCCGTCGGCGCCGAGGCGCGTCTCGGGCGGCACCCCCAGCGCGTGCAGCACCGTCGCCGCGAACCGCTCCGGCGGCACCGGGTTGTCCTTCACGTACCCGCCGGCGCGGTCCGACGCGCCGTATACCCGGCCGCCCCGCACGCCGCCCCCGGCGACGAGCGCCGAGTAGCACGCCGGCCAGTGGTCGCGGCCGGCGCGGTCGACCCGCGGGCTGCGGCCGAACTCGCCGACCACCACCACCAGCGTGCTCTCCAACAAACCGCGCACCGCCAGGTCGTCCAGCAGCGCCGACACCGCCTGGTCGAGGTTCGGCAGCGCCCAGCCGAGGCCGTACGAGCCCGTCCCGAACATGCTCCCGAGGCCCGCCCCCTCGCCGTGCATGTCCCACGTCTGCACGTTCTTGAACGGCTCGCCCCGCGGCGTGCCGGCCCACGCGGTCACGCTGACGAGCCGCACCCCGGCCTCCACCAGCCGGCGCGCCGTCAGCAGGTTCTGGCCGAGCGGGTGCGTGCCGTAGCGGTCGCGCAGCGTCACGGGTTCGAGGTTCAGGTCGAACGCCCGCCGCGTGTCGGGGCCGGTGAGGAGGTCGGCGGCGCGCTCCTGGAACCCGCGCAGCGCCGCCTCCGGGCCGGCCGACGCAGGCCGCGGGTCGAGGCGGTTCAGCAGGCCGGTGCGCGTCCGCATCCGCTCGTGCGGCACGTCCGCGGCGGGGTCGAGGGCGCGGACGCGGAACCCGGGGGCCGACGGGTTGTCGAGGTCGGTGCCGACGCGCAGCGGGCCGTGGGCCGGGCCGAGGAACCCGCCGCCGAGGTAGCGCGGCTGCACGTCGCCGGCGAGGTTCTGGAGCCACACGTACGACGGCACGTTCCGCGACGCCGGGCGGAGCCGCGACACCACGCTGCCGAGGTACGGCGTGTCCGCGGCCGGGGCCGAGTGGCCGGTCATGGCGACGTGCATGCCGCCGTCGTGCCCGGGGTCGCGGTGCGTCATCGACCGCACCAGCAGGTACCGGTCGGCCCGGTCGGCGAGCCGCGGCAGCAGCTCGCCGAGCCGCACGCCGGGGACGCGGGTGGGCACGGCGCGGTACGGCCCGCGCGTCTCGGCGGGGGCGTCGGGCTTGGGGTCGAAGCTGTCGATGTGGCTGCACCCGCCGTACTGCACGACGAAGATGCAGGATCGCTCCGGGGTGCGGCCGGCGGGCGCCCCGGGCGTGGGGGAGCGGGCCTGGAGGAGCGTCGGCAGCCCGAGGCCGAGCGCGGACAGCCCGCCGACGCGGAGTAGCTGCCGTCGTGAGGGGCGTGTCATGGTCGTCCCCGGCGGGGATGGGAACGACCCGGTCGGGGCGTCCCGCTGCCGATTCTCGCCGAACGCGGCCCCGAACGCCATCGTGTCTTCCCGAGGCATGCCCCCCGCCGGTCGGCGGTCGGGTACACTACCCGCACCCGTGGAGCCCGCCGATGACCGCCGCCCTCGCCCTCGCCGTGCTCCTCGCGCAGCCGCCCGAGCCGCGGCCCGCCCCCCTTCCCCGCGCCCACGCCCACAACGACTACGAACACCCGCGGCCCCTCCGCGATGCCCTCGACCACGGGTTCCGCAGCGTCGAGGCCGACGTGTGGCGGACCGCCGACGGGCTCCTCGTGGCGCACACCCCGTTCGGCCTGAAGGCCGGGCGGACGCTTCAGGCGCTGTACCTCGACCCGCTCCGCGCTCGGGTCCGCGCCGGCAACGGGGCCGTCCACCCGGGCGGCCCGCCGTTCTACCTGCTGGTGGACATCAAGACCGACGCGAAGGCGACGTACGCGGAGCTGGCGCGCGTACTCGAACGGTACGCCGACGTCCTCACCGTCACCCGCGGCGGCAAGACCGTGCGCGGGGCCGTAACGGTCGTCGTGAGCGGGAACTGCGACCGCGAGGCGATCGCGGCGGCGCCGGTCCGCTACGCCGCGATCGACGGCCGGCCGGCGGACCTGGACGGCACCGCCCCGGCCGACCTCGTCCCGTGGGTCAGCGCGAGCTGGGCGTCGCAGTTCACCTGGGACGGGGCCGGGGCGATGCCGGCGGCCGAGCGTGCGAAGCTGGAGACGTTCGTCGACCAGGCGCGCGGGGGCGGATGGGTGCGGCTCTGGGGTCGCCGGAGACGCGCGAGGCGTGGCGCGAACTCGTCGCGGCCGACGCCGACCTGATCAACACCGACCGGCTGGCGGACCTACGCGCCTTCCTCCGGGCCGAGGACCGGCCGCGCTAGCCGCGGCGCAACTCCGCGAACGCGGCGGCCATCGCGTCGCGCATCATGGCGCTGTCGTTCGAGTAGACCACCAGCCGCGCCCCCTGGCGGATCGTCCGCAGCATCTGGTCCGTCCGCCCGAACCAGCACCCGGCTGCGACGTGTCGGCGGTCGGCGACGTCGATCACCTTCTTCACCTGCGCCACCAGGTCCGGGTGGTCGTACTCGTTCGGAATGCCCATCGCCGTGGTCAGGTCGTTCGGCCCCACGAACACCGCGTGGACCCCGGGGATGGCGCAGATCGCGTCGAGGTTCTCGATGCCGGCCGGCGACTCGATCATCGGGATGAACACCGTGTCGGCGCAGCGGACGGTCGTGACGTACTGCTTCGTCGCCGGGCTCGGCCACTCGTCGCGGTCGAGGACGCGCCTGAGCGCGGCCCTTCAGCGGCCGGTACACGGCGGCGGCCGCAAGTGCCTTCGCGTGCGCCACCTCCTCCACGTAGGGGACCACGACGCCGTCGAACGAGTCGCACACCTTCGAGACGTCGTCCGGGTCGCGGCTGTGGGTGCGGGCGATGCAGGCGATGCCCTTCGAGTTCAGGGCGTACTTCACCGGCAGGAAGTCGGCGATGTCCAGCGCGTTGTGCTCGGCGGTGACGACGACGAAGTCGAGCGCCCCCGGCGGGAGGAAGTCCACGATGGCGGGGCAGACGGCGTGCTGGAAGAAGGTGCCGAACACGCGGTCGCCACGGACGAGTTTGTCAGCCAGCCGCTTTGCCGCTCATGGGGAGGCCCCTGGTTTCCGCCGCTTGCGGGCGTAGCGGGGTGGCAAGCGTTCGCGCCGAGGTGGTTACGTTGCCGCAAGCTTCGCGGAAGAATCACGTCAGCAGCGTCCGGGGCGGGTTCGCCCGGCTCTGCAGCGGCAGCTCCGCGGGCGGCCCAGCCGGTGCGACTCGAACGCGGCCGCGATCATCTCGACGATCGCCGCCGCGTCGCGGTACCCGCACTTCGTGTCGCGGTCCTTCTCGATCGCGTCCAGCAGGTCCGTGATCGCCGCGACGTGGCCGCCCTCGTAGTTGCCGTCGGTGCGGCTCCGGCCGGCCGATCCCCGCCGACGTGATGACCTCCCACGTCTTCTTCGTCCGCCCCGGCGACCAGCTGCTGTCGCGCAGCAAATCCGCCTTCACGCCGTAGCCGCTCTCCAGCTCGATGACGCCCTTCGACCCGAACACCTGCACCGCGAACCGCGTCGGCTGCCCGGCCATCCCCTTGCGGCTGGCGAAGTAGCCGGTGATGCCGCGCGGGAAGCTGTACTGCGCCTGCACGTGGTCGCCGGCCAGCGGGCCGATTCCTTCGGCGCCCTCGCGGACGTGCCGCTTCGCCACCGGCTCGCCGCCCTGCGTGACCGTGGCGTAGCAGCTGGTGGCGTTGCCGCCGGCGATGCTGCGCATCAGGCCGAAGACGTGCGACCCGAGCACCCACAGGTCTTCGCCGCCGCCGCGGGCGTCCTCCTTGCCGCGGCCGCGAATCTCGAGCAGGTCGCCGATGTCGGCGTCGGCCGCCCTGTTCACCGCGGCGAGCACGGGCGAGTACTGGCTGATGTGAGCGATGCCGAGTTTGAGGTGGCGCATCTCGAACGCGCGCACGACGGCGTCGGCCTCGGCGGGCGTGCGGCAGAACGGCTTCTCCATGTAGACGTGACACCCGGCCTCGGCCGCGGCCATGAGCATCTCGTGGTGCTGGTCGAGGTGTCGCGGGCAGATGGCGACGACGTCCGGCTTCTCCTTCGCCAGCATGTCGCGGTACGCGGCGTAGGCGGTGCGGGCGCCGGTGCGCTCCTGCGCCCGCTGCCGGCCGGCCTCGACGGGGTCGGCGACGGCGACGATCTCGACGTTCGGCGCCCGGCGGCAGGCGACATCGACGGCGTGTCCGTAGTCGCCGCGGCCGGTGTGGCCGATGACGCCGACGCGGAAGGTGCGGGGCACGGAGAGCCTCCGGCGGTGGGAGCTCTGAATGTGCCACCCGCCGGGCGGCGGGCAAGCGAAAAGCGCGGCTGGGTTCCGTTGCCGCTTGCGGCAGTGCCCAACGCTTAGCCGCAAGCGGGGAAGCCCCGAGCCGGGATACGATACCAGCATGCGCCACCTCACTGCTTTCCTCGTCGCGCTCGCCCCGTCCGCCGCCGCCGCCGACTTTCACGTGGCACGGCCCGGCTTCGCCACGCCCGGCGCCCTCGCTGGTACGCAGGCCATCGGCGGCGGCCGCTACGAACTCGCCGAGCCACTCGCCCTCACCCCCGCCGACTCCGGGGTTCATTTCCTTCGCCGCGGCGCCGAACGAGACGCCGATCCTGAGCGGCGGCCGCGCGATCACCCCGAAGGTCGAAGGCGGCCTGTGGGTGATCTCCGTTCCGGACGCGAAGACCCTCATCCGCCACGTCTCCGTCGGCGGGAAGCTACGGCTCGCGCGGTGGCCGCGTTCCCCATCGCCGGCTCGCCGACCCGAAGGCCAACTACCGCACCCCCGCCGACAAGTTCGAGTACGCGGCCGCCACGCCCGGACTCACGGACGCCGAGGTCGTGGTGCTCCACTTCTGGGTCGCCGGGCACTACCGCATCAAGGCGGTCGACGCGTCCACCCGTACCGTGATGCTCGACCGCAAGAGCATCCGCCGCTTCGGCTTCTACCTGCTGAACGCCCCGGGTGAGCCCGCGCCCGGCGAGTTCGTCCACGACCGCGCCGCCGGCGTACTGCGCTACAAGCCGCTGCCCGGCGAGGCGCCCGGCCCGGTCGTGGTGCCGCGGCTGGCTCAGGTCGTGGACGTGCGCGGCGAGCCGGAGAAGACCAGTTACGTGGAGTGGGTCGAGTTCGAGGGGATCACCTTCGCCGACACGGCGTTCGACCCCGGCCCGACCGCGGCCGGCGACCTCCAGGCGCGCAGCACGTTCCCGGCTCGGTCCGCTTCCGCGGCGCGGCGGGTGCGTCGTCCGGTAAAGTTCGTCAACCTCGGCAGCCTGAGCTGGGGCGACGGCTGTCGCGGCAACGTGGTGGAGCGGAACGAATTCGCCGACCTCGCGGCCGGCGGCATCCGCAAGCCGATGAGCCGCGGACCGGTGACAACTACGTGACCGACAACCACCTGCACGACCTCGGCCGGGTGTGGCACGCCGGCGTCGGCATCCTGAGCCAGCACGCCCACAAGATGTACATCGTCCACAACCACATTCACCACGTCGATCTCCGTGGGTGGGTGTGGGCTACGGCCCGAGTGTCAGCGAGAAGAACCTCGTCCAGGGGAACCTCATCCACGACGTGGGCCGCAAGGTGCTGTCGGACATGGGCGGCATCTACCTGCTCGGCCCGGCCCCGGGCACGGTGGTGCGCGGCAACGTCATCCGCGACGTGGAGTCGTTCGGCTACGGCCGGCTACACCGACGAGGGGAGCGCTCTGCCATCGAGAATAACCTCGTGTACCGCACCAAGAGCGGCGGGTTCCACCAGCACTTCGGGCGCGACAACGTGATCCGCAACAACATCTTCGCGCTGGCCCGCGAGGGGCCTGATACCGGCGAGCCGCCGGCCACCCTGGAACGAAACATCGTCTGCCGCTCGAAGGGAACGTCCGCCCGACCACAACCTGGGACGCGGCACTGCGCCGGCGTTCCCGGGCGGGAGCTTCGCCGACTGGCAGAAGACCAGACTCGACACGAACGGGCTCGTCGCCGACCCGCGGTTCACCGACCCGGCGCGCGGCGACTTCCGCCTGCGGCCCGGCTCGCCTGCCGAGGGCATCGGGTTCGTGCCGTTCGACCCATCAACCGCGGGCGTGCGGAAGGCTGCCGGCTTCCAGCCGGCCTGGGTGGCGAGGACGCCGGCTGGAAACCGGCCCCACGATCGGCGTATGCTTAACAGCACCACCCCACCGCCCTCGCCGCCCCCAAACCGCATGCTCCGCGTCCTCGGGCCCCTACGGCATCACCCGCCGCGACCTGTTCCACGTCTACGCGCTGCCCCGCGGGCTCACGACTACGCCGCGTCCGAGCCGGCCGCCAACGGGTTCGGCTCCGCCAAGCGCTGCGTCCTCCTCTACCTGTGGGGCTCCCCGAGCCAGATCGACACGTTCGACCCCAAGCCGAACGCCCCCGCCGAAATCCGCGGTCCGATCGCCACGTCGATTCCCGGCGTGCGCGTCGGCGAGGTGCTGGCGACCCCAACACGCCCAAGGTCGCTGGCCGAGTTCGATCCACGGCATCGGCACCGGCGTGCCGACCACCGACCTGCCGCTGGAGGGGAACGTCCGCGACCCGCGGCACTGGCCGTTCGTCGGCTGCGTCGTCGATCACGCCGGCCCCCACGTTGCCGCCGACGGAACTACTGGCTGCCGTTCCTGTTGTCGCCTCGCCCCTACGGCGCCTCGGCCCCGCCTACGACGGCCGCGTGCTCACTCGGTCGTCCGCGACCTGGCCGCCCCCAACAACACGCTGTCGCCGACCCGTACCTCGGCATCCTGCCCACGCCGGCCGGCCCCGCGACGACACCCTCACCCTCGACCGCCTCCACGGCCGCGGCTCGCTCCTCGACCAGCTCGACGCCGGCCGGCGCGCGATGGATTCCGCGCCCACCGCGGCGTTCGACCGCCACCGGGCGCTGGCGCGGGCCGTGGTCACGTCGGGGAAGCTTCGCGACGCGCTCGACGTGCAGCGCGAGCCGGGCCGGGTGCGCGACCGCTACGGGATGACGCTGTTCGGCCAGTCGTGCCTCGCGGCGCGGCGCGTCCTCGAAGCCGGCGGCACGTTCGTGACCGTGTGCTGGGACGAGTACGGCCTGGTGAACACCGGGTGGGACACGCACGTCCACCAGACGCCGCGGCTGAAGGACGAACTCGGCCCGAGCCTCGACGCGGCGCTGACGGCACTGATGGACGACCTGGAGGCGCGGGGGATGCTGGCGGACACGGCGGTGGTGGTGCTGAGCGAGCACGGGCGGACGCCGCGGGTGCAGAACGTGAGCGGCGGCGGCCGCGACCACTGGGCGCGGGCGTACTCGGCGGCGTTCGCCGGGGCGGGGTTCGCCCGCGGTCGGGTGGTCGGGCGGACGGACAAGATCGGCGGCGACGTGATCGAGGTGCCGGTGTCGCCGAAGGACGTGGTGGCGACGCTGTGTCACGTCCTGGGATCGGGCCGGAGACGGAGTTGCACGATCGGCTCGGCCGGCCGTATCCCGCGGCAGGCCCCGGCCGCGTGCGGCCGGAGTTGTTGGGCTGACGTGGTGCCGGGTTCCAGCCGGCAGTCGTGAGCAAGGCCGGTTGGAAGCCGGCCCCACGGATCACCCCAGCACCTTCACCAGACGCACCACCTGCTCGGCGCCAATCCGCGTGACCAAACCGCGCACGGCCTCCAGGTCGTCGATCCGCACCGTGCCGCCGTCCGCGGCGGCGGCCCGCGGCGGCCGGCCGGGACCGCGGCGGCCGGGGATGAGCCCCTTCTTCTTCATCGTGGACTTGTAGTTGGAGATGATTCCCTTCGTCACCTCGCGGCCGAACTTCTCCTTGATGAAGTCCTGAATGGCCTGCGGCTTGGCGCGCGGCCCGAGTTCCGCGAGCGCGGCCCGCACCATGTCCGCCTGCGTCTCGCCGCCCGCCGCCTCGCCGTCCGCCTTCGGCCGTGCCATCGTGTGCCCCGGGTGTGAGTCTGGGTGTGAGGGGATACACGCCCCCTGATGGGGTGATGTATCACCACCCGCGCCGGGTGTGAAGATGGGAACGTGAGATAAGCGTGGGAATTCTTACCGGTCCGGTGTGAGATTCGGACCACACCGGTTATGTCGATCACCGCCCCGCGTCGGCCCGCAGCGCGGCCGGCACCGGCGCCGCGGCCCGCGCCGCCTTCGCCAGCGGCTCCGGCCACACGCCGAACACCAGCGTGAACCCGGCGAGCGCGGCCACCGCGACGAACGTGGGCACCGCCCGCAGCTTCGGCGCCGGCCGCAGCGGCGTGCGGAGGTACATCACCCCCAACACCCGCAGGTAGTACACCGCCGCGACCGCCGAGTTCACCGCGGCGATCACCGCCAGCAGCACGTACAGGTTCCGCATCGTCGGCGTGTCGGCGGGTGCGGTGAACGCGCCGACGAACAGCATGAGCTTGCCGGCGAAGCCGGCGGTGAGCGGCAGGCCGATGAGGCTGAGCAGGAACACCGCCATCGCCGCCGCCGACACCGGGTGCGACTGCCCGGCGCCCGCGAGGTCATCAATCGCGTCCACCGGCCGGTCGGGCGTGCTGAGGTACAGCACCACGGCGAACGCCCCGACCGTCATCGCGCCGTACGCCGCCAAATACACCAGCAGCGCTTCGATGCCGCCGACGGCCGGCGTCCCCGTCGCCTCCGGCAGCGAACTCGCCACGATCAGGCCGATGAGCATGTAGCCGCCGTGCGCCACGCCCGAGTAGGCGAGCATCCGCCGCACGTTGTCCTGCAACAGCGCCAGCACGTTCCCCACGGTCATGGTGACGACGGCGATGATCCACAGCAGCAGCGGCACCTGGGTGGCGGCGTCGAACGGCAGGTGCCGCGGGTCGGCGCCGACCAGGCCCAGCACCCGCGCCAGCGCCACGAACCCGGCGACCTTCGGCAGGAACGCCAGCTGCGCGACGACGCCGGCGGGGGCGCCCTCGTACACGTCCGGGGCGTAGAAGTGGAACGGCACCGCGGTCACGCGGAAGCCGACCGCCGCGACCACCAACACGACCGCCACGAGCGCCAGCGGCGAGTGCGGCACCCCGCCCTGGTGCGCCTTCGTGAGGGTGTCGACGATCGCGGTGAGGTTCGTGGTGCCGGTGAGGCCGTACAGGTAGCTGAAGCCGAACAGCAGCACCGCGGACGACATCACACTCAGCAGGAAGTATTTGACCGCCGCCTCCTGGCTCGTCCGCCCCTGCGCCGGGAGGTAGAGGAGGATGTAGGTCGGGATCGAAATCAGTTCGAGCGACAGGAACAGGGTGATGAGGTCGTTCGCGCGCCCCGTGAGGGACACCCCCGCGGCGGCGACGAGGAGGCACCCGTAGTACTCGGCGGCATTCGTGTGGTTCACTTCCGCCCACGACACGAACACGAACACCGCGGCGGCGATGAGGGCCACCCAGCGCACGAACGCGGCGGGGCCGTCCGGCAGGATCGCGGCCGCGGTCGGCACGTCGGGGAGCGGCACCGGCACGACGCCGGCGACGACCCCGGCGCCGACCAGGCCGAGGATCGACGCGACGAACCAGAGCCAGCGGCGGGCGGCGAACGGGCCGGCGAGGAACGCCAGGCAGGCGGTGCCGACGAGAATGATCTCGGGGAGCACGGCGCGGAACACGCCGGTGAAGGCGGGCGTCACGCCGGGGTCGGTCAGCACGGTCACGGGGGAACGTCCTCTGATGGGGAAGCCGGAACAGAGGGCAGAGGACCGAAAGCAGTCGTCGGATCAGTGTCGTTCTCTGCCCTCTGTCTTCTGTCCTCTACTCCTCGCCGCCCTTCGTCGGCGGGCCGCCCATGCCCCCGCCCTTCTTGCCGCCGCCCTTCTTCTCGCCGCCCTTCGCGCCCGCCGCCTTGTCCATCGCCTTCGGCGCGCCGGCCGGCGGCGGGGGCGAGGCCAGGGGCTCCTCGAACTTCAGTTCCGTCCCCGTCACCCGGGCGCGGGCGGAGTCGGCGATGCTCGTCAGCACGCGGACGTCGGCCCTCATCGGGTCGAGCAGGAACTGCGGGAACAGGCCCAGCGCCAGGCAGAGCGCGCACATGCCGCCGAGCGCGATCACCTCGCGGCGGTTCAGGTCGCCCGCCGGCTCGACGCCCGTCGCCGGGGGTTCCCGGTGCGGCTCGAAGAACACCCGCCGCAGCATCGTCAGCGTGTACCACGCGCTCAGGAAGATGCCCGCCGCGGCGACGGCCGCGAACCCGTACCCGGCCACGCCCGGCGTGCTCAGGTTAAACAGGCCGGACAGCATCAGCATCTCGCTGCAGAAGTTGTTCAGCCCCGGCAGCCCGACGCTCGCCAGGCACAGCACGAACATCACGAACGCGAACTTCGGGAAGCGCCCCGTGAGGCCGCCGTACGGCGCCATGCTCGTGGTGCGGTAGCGGTCCACGAGGAACGCCAGCGCCGCGAACAGCGCCCCGGTGCTCACCCCGTGGTTCACCATGTGCAGCACGGCCCCGCTCAGCCCCTCGGCGTTCAGCGCGAACAGCCCGAGCACGAGGAACCCCAGGTGCGACACCGAGCTGTACGCCACGAGCAGTTTGATGTCGCGCTGGCCGTACGCGCACAGGGCGCCGTACACGATGCCGAACGCGGCGAGCACCCCGACCGCGGGGAGGCCGTAGGCCACCGCCGCGTCGGGGGTGAGCGGGACGACGAACCGCAGGATGCCGAACGTGCCGAGCTTCGCCAGCACGGCCGACAGCAGCACCGTGACGCCGACGGGCGCCTCGTTGTACGCCGCCGGCAGCCAGGTGTGGAACGGTACGATCGGCGTCTTGACGGCGAACCCGGCCATCAGCGCGAGGAACAGCCAGAACTGCACGGCGTGCTTCGCGGCCAGCGCCTCCGGCTTGCCGTTCAGGGCGTCGAGGGCCGGCCGGGCCAGGTTCTTCTGCACCCCCGCCATCAGCTCGGGGAGCGCGAACGTGTACGTCGTGATCGACTCCGTCGGGGTGACGACGGTGATCGGGTTGGTGAGCACCACGCCGATCACCCCGACGAGCGTGAGGAGGCTGCCGGCGAGGGTGTAGAGGAAGAACTTGCGGGCGGCGTCGCGGCGGCCCGAGCCGCCGCCCCACCGGCCGATCAGGAAGAACGCCGGCACCAGCGTCAGCTCGAAGAAGGCGTAGAAGAGGATCACGTCGAACGACAGGAACGCCCCGACCGCCCCCGCCTGCAACACGAACAGCCAGGCGTAGTAGCCGCCCGCCTTCTCGGTGACGCCGGACCAGCTGACGAGGATCGCCGGCAGGAGCATGACGCTGCACAGGGCCACGAGCCAGACGTTGAGGCCGTCGGTGCCGAGGTACAGTTGCACGCGCGGGCCGGCGCGGTCGGGCGGCGTGTCGGCGAGGCTGAGGAGGGTCCAGGTGGTGGTGCCGGAGCCGACGTCGTCGCTCCCGCCGCCGAGGCCGGGGTCGCCGGGGACGAACTCGGGGCTGAACTTCTGGGAG
>JBGAQM010000178.1:0-12134 GCA_044220735.1 Urbifossiella sp.
CGCGGGGGAACGCGATCGACGCGTTCGTCCGCGCCCGGCTCGAGAACGAAGGACTGAAGCCCGCGCCGCCCGCGGACCGCGAACGCCTCCTCCGCCGCGTCACGCTCGACTTGACCGGCCTGCCGCCGACCCCGGCCGAGACCGACGCCTTCCTCGCGGACGCGGGGCCGGACGCCTACGAGAAGGTGCTCGACCGGCTCCTCTCGTCGCCTCGGTACGGCGAGCGGATGGCCGCCGAGTGGCTCGACGTGGCCCGCTTCGCCGACACCCACGGCTACCAGATGGACCGCTACCGGGCGGTGTGGCCGTACCGCGACTGGGTCATCGCCGCGTTCAACCGCAACCAACGGTTCGACGAGTTCGTGACGTGGCAGCTCGCCGGCGACCTCCTCCCCGGGGCCACGAAGGAGCAGCGGCTGGCGACGGCGTTCAACCGCCTCCACATGCAGAACGAGGAGGGCGGCGTCGTCGAGGAAGAGTTCCGCGTCGCCTACGTCGTGGACCGCGTGAACACGTTCGGCACCGCCTTCCTGGGCCTGACGTTCGAGTGCAGCCGCTGTCACGACCACAAGTTCGACCCGGTGTCGATGCGCGACTTCTACTCGCTGTTCGCGTTCTTCCAGAACATCGACGAGAGCGGCCAGACGAGCTACTTCACCGCTGCGACGCCGGTGCCGGCACTGCTGTTGAGCACGGACGAACAGGATACGAAGCTCGCCGCGCTCCGCCGGACCGTGGGCGAGAAGGAGGGGGTGATTGCGGCGAACGCCGGCGCTGTGAAGGCGGCGGTCGCGGGGTGGAAGCGGCCCGAGAAGCTGACGGTCTCGGGGCTCGTCGCGTCGTACTCGTTCGACGGGTTGAACGGGAAGCAACTCCCGAACGCCGCCGACGCGAAGAAGCCGGGTGCGGCGCACGAGGGGCCGAAGCTCGTCGCCGGCAAGGCCGGGCAGGCGGCCGAGCTCAACGGCGAAAACGGCTTCACCTTCCCAGGCGTCGGCCACTTCACCCGCGACGACCCGTTCACTCTGAGCCTCTGGGTGAAGCCGGCCGACCACGCCGCGCGTGCCGTCGTCGTGCATCACAGCATGGCCCCGATCGACGCCGGCAGCCGGGGCTACGAACTGCTGCTCGAAAACGGCCGGGTCGCGGTCGGGCTCCACCACATGTGGCCGGGGAACTCGCTCAAGGTGCGGACGAAGGCCGCCGTGCCCGTTGGGGCGTGGTCGCACGTCACGATGACCTACGATGGGTCGAGCCGTGCCGCCGGGGTGACGGTCTATCTCGACGGACAGCCGGTCGAGATGGAGGTGGTCCGCGACAAGCTCACGCGAGACATCACGTACGGCGGCAGCGAACCGACGCTGGCGATCGGCTACCGCTTCCGAGACAACGGGTTCAAGGGCGGCGCGGTGGACGAGTTCCGCGTCTACGACCGCGCCCTCACCGCCGCCGAGGTGCTGACCGAGCTCGGGCGGCCGGTGCCGGACGCGCTGTTGAGCGACTACTTCGCCGCCGTCGTCCACGAGCCCGGCCGCCGCCCCGCGGAAGACCTGCGCGCCGCCCGGAAGGCGTTAACCGCGTTCCTGACGCCGATCCCTGAAATCATGGTGATGGAAGAACTGCCGGAGCCGAAGCCGGCCTTCCTCCTGCAACGCGGCGCCTACGACGCCCGTGGCGAGCGCGTCACCGCCGACACGCCGAAGGTGCTGCCGCCGTTCCCCGCGGACGCCCCACGGAACCGCCTCGGCCTCGCCCGCTGGCTCACGAACCCGGACCACCCGCTGCTGGCACGCGTGACGGTGAACCGCGCCTGGCAGATGATGTTCGGCCGCGGTCTGGTCGAGTCGGCCGACAACTTCGGCACCCAGGGCTCGCGGCCCACGCACCCCGAACTGCTGGACTGGCTGGCCCGGGAGTTCGTCGCCTCCGGGTGGGACCACAAGAAGTTGCTCCGCTCGATCGCGCTCTCGGCGGCATACCGCCAGAGTTCGAAGGCCGCGCCCGCGATGATCGCCCGCGACCCGCACAACGAACTCCTGGCCCGCGGCCCCGTGCGGCGCCTCTCGGCCGAAATGCTGCGCGACCAGGCGCTCGCGACCAGCGGGTTGTTGGTCGAGAAACGAGGCGGTCCCAGCGTGCGGCCGTACCAGCCGGCGGGCCTGTGGGAGGAACTGGCGATGGGCCGGCCGAGGTACGACCAGGCGAAGGGCGACGACCTGTACCGCCGCAGCCTGTACACATTCTGGAAGCGGACCGTGCCGCCGCCGGCAATGATGACGCTCGACGCCGCCGACCGGAGCAACTGTTCCGTGAAGCGTCAGGCCACCAGCACGCCGCTGCAGGCACTGGTTCTGCTCAACGACGTGCAGTTCGTGGAGGCCGCGCGGCTCGTCGGCCAGCGGATGCTGCGTGACGGCGGCGGCACGCCGTCGGAACAAACCGCGTGGGCCTTCCGGCTCCTCACGGGTCGCCGGCCGACCGACGCCGAGCGCCCGGTGCTCGTGCGGATGCTGGCGGAGCAGCGGGCGGTGTTCGACCGCGACCCGGAGGCCGCCCGGCGGCTCCTCGCGGTCGGCGAGAAGCGCGCCGACGTCTCCCTGCCGGCGGCAGATCTGGCGGCCGCGGCCGCATTCGTTAACGTGCTGATGAGTCACGACGAAGTGGTCACTCGGCGGTAGCCACGGCCCGATCGTTACCACCCAGCGAGCAGGTGTCCCGTGTTTTGCCGTAAGGTCGATGTCGCAGTGAACCGCCGGGCCTTCTTCGCACGTTTCGGCATGGGCGTGGGCGCCGCCGCGCTGTTCGACCTGCTCAACGCCGACGCACAGGAGCCGAACCCGTTCGGCGGCGTCCTCGCGCAACCACACCACGCGCCGAAGGCGAAGCGGATCATCTCGCTGTTCATGGCCGGCGGCCCGAGCCAACTCGACTTGTTCGACCACAAGCCGCTCCTGAACGAGCGCAACGGCGATGACCTGCCCGCCGCCGTGCGGATGGGCCAGCGCGTCACCGGCATGACCGCCAGCCAGGCGACGCTGCCGATGGCCGGATCGCTCTTCCGCTTTCAGCAGCACGGCGACAGCCGGGCAACGCTGAGTGATCTGCTACCATTCACGGCCCGGGTCGCGGACGACCTGTGCTTCGTGAAGTCGGTTCACACCGAGCACATCAACCACGACCCGGCCATCACGTTCACGCAGACCGGCCACCACCTCGCCGGCCGGCCGAGCATGGGGAGTTGGCTCAGCTACGGGCTCGGCAGCGCCAACCGCAACCTGCCGGCGTTCGTAGTGCTGGTGTCGAAGGACCGCATCGACCAGCCGTTGTACGCCCGGCTGTGGGGGAACGGGTTCCTGCCGAGCGTCCACCAAGGCGTGCAGTTCCGCGCCGGCGGGGCGCCCGTGTTGTACCTCGACAACCCCGCGGGGGTGAGCGCCGACGCCCGTCGGCAGGGGCTCGACGGCCTCGCGGAGCTCCACCGGCTTCAAGCCGCGGACCTGGGCGACCCCGAGGTGACGGCCCGGACGGCTCAGTACGAAATGGCCTTTCGCATGCAGACGAGCGTGCCCGAGGTGGCCGACCTGTCGCGGGAGACGAAGGAGACCCTCGATCTGTACGGCCCCGAGGCGTCGAAGCCCGGCACGTTTGCGGCGAACTGCCTGCTCGCGCGCAGGCTCGCCGAGCGCGACGTGCGTTTCGTGCAGCTGTACCACCCCGGCTGGGACCACCACGGCGGCCTCCCGGCCGGCATCCGCAGGCAAGCTGCCGACGTGGACCGCGCGTGCTTCGCCCTGCTGACAGACCTGAAGCGCCGCGGCATGCTGAACGACACGCTCGTGGTGTGGGGCGGCGAGTTTGGACGGACGAACTACAGCCAGGGGAAATTGACGGCGACCGACTACGGCCGCGACCACCACCCGCGCTGCTTCACCGTGTGGCTCGCCGGCGCGGGGGTGAAGGCTGGTACGACGTACGGCGCGACCGATGAGTTCGGATACAACGTGACCGAGCACCCGGTCAGCGTCCACGACCTACAGGCGACGATGTTTCACCTACTCGGCATCGACCACGAGCGGCTGACGTTCCGCCACCAGGGCCGCTACTACCGCTCACCCGGATGTGCACGGGAAGTCGATCCGCCCGATCCTGGCGTAACTGCAACAGCACCCGCGCTGACCTCGCCGTGGACGTTCGTGGAATGCCAGCCGGATCCCGTTGTGGTAGTACGTGAGCTTCTCGTGATCGATGCCGAGTAGGTGAAGCACGGTGGCGTGGAAGTCGTGCCACGGCACCGGGTGCTCGGCCACCTTCCAGCCGATGTCGTCGGTCGCGCCGAACACGCTCTCGGCCTTTACGCCGGCCCCCGGCAACCAACAGCCCAGACCACCGCTTGTTGTGGTCGCGCTGAGCAGGCGGTGCCGGCCGCGGACTGCGCGAACGGCGTGCGGCCGAACTCGGTGGTGAACAGGACGAGCGTGTCGTCGAGCATCCCGCGCTGGCGCAGGTCGGCGAGGAGCGCCGCGACCGGCTGGTCGATGCGGGCCGCTTCCGCGCCGTGGTTCTCGCGGACGTTTTCGTGGGCGTCCCAGCTCGTGCGCGGGTTCCCCGCGATGGGGCCGCCGCTGTACACCTGCGCACGAACCGTACGCCGCGTTCGAGCAGCCGTCGGGCCAGCAGGCAGCGCCGCCCGCAGTCGGCCGTCTCGGGGGGCGGTCCAGGCGAGGCGGACTTCGTCCGCTCGCTCTCCCGCGACAGGTCCGCGACGGCGGGAACGGCCCGCTGCATGCGCGCCGCGAGTTCGTAACTCCGCATCCGCGCCGTCAGGTCCGACTCGCCGCCGACGCGCTCCAGGTGTGCCCCGTTGATCTCCTCGAGGAACGCCCGCGCGGCCCGCTCGGCGGCGGGGTCGATCGGCCGGGCCGGCGTCAGGTCGTTCACGGGCACGTCGCCGCTGCGGAAGACGACGCCCTGGTGTTGCGCCGGCAGAAAGCCGCTCGTCCAGTTCGACGCCGCCCCGTTCGCCTCGCCGCGGCCGTCCGGCAGGACGACGAACGCCGGCAGTTCGTCGGTGAGCGTGCCGAGGCCGTAGCTCAGCCAGCCACCGAGGGACGGGTAGCCGTTGAACTGGAATCCGCTGTTCAACACGAACAGCGCCGGCGTGTGGTTCGCGCTGTCGGCCGTCATCGACCGGATGACGCACATCTCGTCGGCCTGCCGCGGGCGAGGTGCGGGAACAGGTCGCTAACCTGGAGGCCCGCTCCGGCCCCGCGGGCGGAACGCCCAGTCGGGTTGACGCAGCAGGCCGACCTGGTTGAAGAACACGTCCGGCCGCTCGTCCGATTTCAAAGCCTGACCGTGGTGCCGGGCGAGCGCCGGCTTCGGGTCGAACGAGTCGAGGTGGCTCAGGCCGCCGACGAGGGTGATCTGAACCGCCCGCTTCGCCCTCGGCGCGTGGTGCGTCGCCGCGGTCAACACACCGTCACGGGCGAGTAACTGAACCGCCGCGGCGGCCCCGAGCCCGAGGGCGGGGAAGCTCAGGAACTCGCGGCGGGAGTGGGTCATGTTACGTCCGCGTGACACGCGACGGGTGGGAACCGGCGGCGGGTTGTGGTATCGATTATAAGGGGCTTGCGCGGCCCGCGCCGAGCCCCGGGAGGACGCCGGATGCATGCCAGGTCGTTGCCGCTCGTCGCCGTCGCGCTTCTCGCCGCGCCCGCCGCCGGGCAGGACCCGCTGGCCGAGAAGGCGCGGGCGGTGCTGAAGGCGCTGCGTCCGCTGCCACGGCCAGGATGGGGCGGTCGAGGGCGGGTTGAACTACGTCGCCGACCTCGGCAAGCTCGTGGGCCGCAAGAAGGTCGTGCCCGGGAGCCCCGACGAGTCGCGGCTGTTCAAGCGGATGGCCGACGGCACCATGCCCCCGCCCGACGAGCAACCACGGCCGTCGGACGCCGACCTCGCCGCCGTCCGCGCGTGGATTCAAGCCGGTGCCCTCAGCGCGAGTCTGGCGAACCGGGCCACGATCACGCCGGCCGAGGTTCACGCCGCCGTCCTCGCCGACCTCGACACGCACGACCGCCGCGCCCGCCGCTTCCAGCGCTACTTCACGCTCGCGCACCTGTACAACGCCGGCCTCTCGGACGACGAGCTGCAGACGTACCGCAACGCCCTGTCGAAGCTGGTCAACAGCCTGTCGTGGAACTCGACCGTCCGCATCCCGGTCGCGGTCGATCCGGCCCGGACGGTGCTGCGCATCGACCTCCGCTGGTACCTGTGGGACGCGACCATTTGGAACCGCATCCTGCTCGAATACCCCTACGGCGTACTCGACGACACGATCGCGGCGCGGGCCGTGAGCGTGAACACGGCCGCCCGCCTTCCCGTGATCAGGGCCGACTGGTTCGTCGCTACCGCGAGCCGGGCGCCGCTCTACTACGACGTGCTGCAACTCCCAGCGAACCTCACCGACCTCGAACGCCAACTGCGGGTCGATAGCACGCTCAACATCCAGCAGGAGCGCGTGATCCGCGTCGGATTTAACGGGTCGGGCGTGTCGCGGTTCAACCGCGTCCTGGAGCGGCACGACTCGGCCCAGGGGATGTACTGGCGCACCTACGACTTCGACGAGCCGCCGGCGAACCTCACCGAGCGCGCCAACGGCAACCTCCTGGCCGACCGCCGCAACGTCTTTGCCCACCCGCTCGGCCCGGTCGCCGCCGAACAGCCGTTCCAGCACGCCGGCGGCGAGGCGATCTTCGCGCTGCCGAACGGGCTTCACGGGTTCTTCCTCGCCAACGCGGTGAACGCCCGACTCGACAAGGCCCCGGTCGCCATCGTCTCCGACCCGAAGCGGCCCGACCGGGCCGTCGAGTCCGGCGTGTCGTGCATGTCGTGTCACGTCACCGGCATCCTGCCGAAGCCGGACCAGGTGCGCGACCACGTCGGCAAGAACCCCGCAGCGTTCCGCCGGCAGGACGCCGATCTCATCCGCGCCCTATACCCGCCGAAGGAGCGGTCGCTGGACGTGATGAACGACGACATGAAGCGCTACGCCCTGGCGCTGGCCAAGACCGGCTCGAAGGTGACGCGGTTCGAGCCGGTCAGCACGATCACCGGGCGATACGAGGCGGACATGGACCTGACGACCGCCGCGGCCGAGGTCGGGCTGCGGCCCGAGGAGTTCGTGCAGCGAATCAACGCCTCCGAGACGTTGGGGAAACACGTCGGCGCGCTGCGGGCCGCGGGCGTCACGGTGAGCCGGCAAATCTGGGTGCAGGCGTTCGGCGACCACGTCCGGGACTTGCAACTCGGGACGCTGTATCAGGGCACGCTGAACGGCCCGACGCTGCCGGACAACACCGGCGAAACGGACCCGCTCGAGTCCCGCGGCGAGACGGCGAACCAGGCGGCGTTCAGCGCCGACGGCCGGCGCGCCGTCATCGCCTCCGGCGACCGCAGCGTCCGCCTCTACGACGTGGAAGGCCGCCGCGACGTGAAGCGGTTCGTCGGCCACAGCGCCAGCGTGTGGGCGGTGGCGCTATCGGCCGACGGCAAGCGCGCGATGTCGGGCTCGCTCGACGGCACCGCCCGCGTCTGGGACTTGCAGACCGGCCTCGAAGCCGCCCGCTTTACCGGTCACGACGGGCTCGTGTCTGCAGTTGCGTTCACGCCGGACGGCAAGTGGGGCGTGTCCGGCGGGTTCGACGGCGTGGTCGCGGTGTGGAAGGCCGGCAGCGGGGAGGAACTGCGCCGCCGCGACGTGGGCGGCTACGTCGCATCCGTCGCGGTGTCGCCGGACGGCAAGACCGCCCTGGTCGCCGCCGGCCGGTTCGCCGTGCTGTGGGACTTGTACACCGGCGCCGAGGTGCGGCGATTCCCGCACGACGCGGCCCCGGTGTCGGCGCTCGCGTTCGACCCGTCGGGGATTGCGATCGTCACCGGCGACGACGCCGGGCGGGTGCGGATGTGGGACGTGAGGGCCGAGAAGTCTGGCGTCGTGGTCGGCAGTCACGCCGGCCCGGTGCGGTCGCTGGCCGTGCGCGGCGGGCGGATGATTCTGTCGGCATCGACGGACCGAACTGTTCGGCTGTGGGACGCGGCGCTCCCCGGCCGCGAACCGACCGTGTTCCGCCAGCACGCGGCGCCAGTTGTGTCGGCCGAGTTTTTGGCGAACGGGACGCAAACGGTCTCGGCCGACCGCGGGCTCGTCGTGCTGCCGTGGGCGGTCGGACGGCTCATGGCCCCGCCGCCGGTGTCGTCGACGGCGCCCCCGCCGTCAGTCCCGAACCGGATTCCGTACGCGATGCCGTAAGTGGTGGGTGCGTCTTCCAGGCGGCCCGTCACTCCGGCCGCCTGAAGACGCACCCACGTTTCGCGCCCGCTCTCGCCCCGGAGACGTCAACCTCAGCACCGCGCCCGCCCGCTCGACGAGCCCGTGCCGCGCCGCCCGGCGCACGACCGCGGCCGTATCACGGGCCGACCAGTGAAAGTGAGTGTGAAGCCCGGCCACGGCCGACTCCTCCGCCTCGTCCGCCGTCCCCTCGTGGTGGAGCAGGTGAACGACCAACATCGTCTCGAAGAAGTTGCGCCGCTGCCGCCACCGCCGCACCGCCTGCGCGACCAGTCCGCGGCCGGGGGCGGACACAAACACCACCGCGAACACCAGCCCGAGCACCGCGGCGACCGCCCCGGCCGTGTTGGCGTCCACCGCTGCGGCGAGGTAAGTGCCCGCCCACGCCCCGCCGACCCCGAGCGCGGCCGCGAGCGCTAGCAGCACGCCGAGCCGGTCGGTGAGCAGGTACGCGGCCGCGGCGGGGACGACAAAGAACCCGACTACTAACACCGGCCCGACCGCGTCGAACGCGGCCACCGCCGTGACCGACACCACGGCCATCAGCCCGTAGTGGATCCGGCCCGGGCGGAAGCCCAGCGCCGCGGCGTGAGCGGCGTCGAAGGTCGTGATTTTCAACTCCTTGAAGAACAGCAGCAGCAGCGCGAGGGTGAGTGCTACCACGGCCGAGAGCTTGGTAGCGGCTGCGGGAAGGGCGACGGAGCCGACGACCCACTCCTCCCCGGCAATAAAGTCTGGCTGGCCGAGGAGCACGGCGTCGGCGTCGAGGTGGGTGTTTCGTAGGTGGACGGAGGCCAGCAGCACGCCGCCCGCGAACAGCGCGGGGAACACCAGCCCGATCGCCGCGTCTTCCTTCACCAGACGGGTCTTCTGAAGCAGTTCGACCAGCGCGACGGTCGCCAGTCCCGCCGCCGCGGCGCCGACAAGGAGCCACGGCGAGCCCACGTCACGGACGACGAAATACGCCAGGACGATTCCGAAGAGGAGTACGTGACCGATCGCGTCGCTGACGAGTGCCATTCGGCGAAGGAGCAGGAACGTACCGGGTAGCGCGCACGCCACTGCGACGAGCGACAAGACGACGGCGGTGGCGGCGGTCGAGGACATGACACAAGCCGAGTCGGTGGGTGGGACCGCGTCCCGCCGGTCTACCACGATCACGTCACTCGCATACGCCGCAGCGGTGCCCACACCAGCCCCCGGGCCGTTCCGAAGACCAGCGAGAGAGCAACAATCGCCGTCGCCGTCAGTACGATCGTCGGCCCCGTCGGCAGGCTGATTCCGGCGCCTCCGACGTGGCTGAACGCCACGCCGCCGACCCCCGCCGCGGCCCCGAACGCACCCGCCAACAGGACCACGCCGCCGAGCCGGTTCGTCCACTGCCGCGCCGCGGCGGCCGGGGCCACCAGGAGCGCCGTCATCAACACCACGCCGACCGCCTTGAGCCCGACTACCACCGCAACCACCGTGAGCGTCGTGAGCAGGAGGTCGAGCCGGCGGACCGGGTAGCCGAGGCTGCGGGCGTAGTCGGGGTCGAACGCCAGCAGTTTGATTTCCTTCCAGCACAGGCCCAGCACCAGCACGACGGCCCCGCCGAGGCGGGCGATCATCACCAAGTCGTCGTCGCGCAGGTACGCGGCGTTGCCGTACAGGTAGCGGTCGAGGGGGTGGCGCGCGGCGTCCTCGACGTGGTGCTGGGCGTACGTCATCAACACCAGCCCGAGCCCGAAGAAGACCGCCAGCGCCCCGCCGAGGGCGGCGTCGAACGGCACCCGCGACCGGCGTGTGACCACGCCGACGACAAGCATCGCCACCCACCCGGCGACCGCGCCGCCGAAGACGAGCGCACCCGCGTCACGCGCGCCGAGGAAAAACGCCGCGGCCAGGCCCGGCAGCGCGGCGTGCGAGACCATGTCGCCCTGGAGGCTCTGGCGGCGGAGGACGGCGAAGGTGCCCACCGCGCCCGCCGCGAGGCCGAGCCCGGCAGTCCCGGCCGCCACCGTCCGCACCGCGGACGACTCCCACAGCGACAACAGGGTGTCAGCGGGCATCGTCGGCCCCCGGCGGGTGCGGCGCCTCTCCCAGCCGTTCCAGGTACTCGCCCTCCCAGGATTCGCGCTCGTCCACCGGCTCGACGTGGAACACCACCTCCAACCCGGGCAGGGCGTCGACCAGCGCGGCCTCGATCTCGTGCCCGAGGTGGTGGGCGGCACGGACCGACTGGTCGCCGGCGACCAGCAGGTGGAACTCGGCAAACCGCCGGGCCCCGGCCTGCCGCGTGCGGAGGGCGTGGAACGCCGCCCCCGCCGGCAACCTCGCGGCGATCACGTCGCGAATCTGCTGCCGGTCGGCCTCGGGAAGGGCGTGATCCATCAGGCCGTCGAACGACCGGCGGATGAGTTCGCCGCCAGTCCACATGATGTTGAGGCCCACGGCGACGGCGATCAGCGCGTCGAGCTCCTGGAGGCCGGTCAACAGCACGAGACCGATTCCGGCAACGACGCCGACCGACGTCCAGACGTCGGACATGAGGTGTTTGCCGTCCGCTTCGAGGACGATCGACCGGTGCTTGCGGCCGTACTGAAGCAGCACGCGGGCCACGCCGAAGTTCACGGCCGACGCCGCCAGTGCGATGACGGTACCGATTTCCAGGTTCGCCAGCGGTTCGGGGAAGATGAGCCGGCGGACCGCGTACCCGGCTGTGCCGAGGCCGGCGGCGAGGATGAGTGCACCTTCAAGGCCACTGGACAGGTACTCGATCTTCTCGTGACCGTAGGCGTGGCCCGGGTCCGCCGGCCGTGCGGCGTACGTCAGCGACAGGTACGCGACGACGGCGGCGAACAGGTTGACGACCGACTCGAGGGCGTCCGAAAAGAGGCCGACGGAGCCGGTGACGGCGTAGGCCGTCCCCTTCATCCCGATGGTAACGACCGCCGCGCCGATCGACAGCACGAGGGGCCAGCGCAGGTGCGACGGAGCCATCCGGGGATTGTACGGCCCGTGCCTACTTCTTCCCGCCCGTCAGTTCCGCGAGGCGTCGCTCGGCGGTGCGGATCCGCTCGGGGTCGATGTCGTGCTCGACCACGTCGCGGTACAGAAGGATGGCCTTCGACCGCTCGTTGAGCTGGCGGTCGTAGAGGACCGCTGCGCGAAGGCGGGCGTCGGTGCGGCTGCCGCGCGCCCACTGGAACGACCGCTCGTAGTACCGCGCCGCGCGGTCGTACTGGTTGTACGCCCGGCTCTCGTACAGTTGGGCGAGCTGGTACGCCACTTCCGGAATCTTGTCCGAGTTGGGGTACTTCTCGAGGATCTCGCGGAGCAGCACTTCGGCCCGGCGCATGTTCAGGATATAGTCGTTGCCGCGCCCGTTGCCCTTGTACTCCATCGCCATGCGGTACAACTCGTTCGCCTCGCGGACGTTTGTCGTCGCCTGCAACGTCGGCGGCGGTACGTCGTGCACGTCCAGGTTATAGGACGGCTTGAACATCAGGTGGTAGGCCATCAGCTCGTCTTCGGTCCACTTCTGCCGTAACTTGTCGCCGGTCGTGGAGTAGTGCTGCCAGAGCTTCTTCAGGCACGCCTCGTACTCTTTCCGCGCGAGGAGCAGCTTCTCCACGGCCTCCACGTCGGACGTGGCCGCGGCGGGGGGGAGGGCGTCGGCCTTCTTGTCCTGGCGGGCGGAGGCGAGCGGGCCGCCGGCGAAAAGCACGCCCGCGACACCCGCCGCGAAGAATACGATGGGTACGACACGGGCCATGATCTGCTCTCTCCGAAATCAGGGCTTCCC
>JBGAQM010000179.1:0-11961 GCA_044220735.1 Urbifossiella sp.
GTCCACGTCGTTCGGGATGGACGAGTAATACAGCACCCGCCCGGCACGGAGGTTCGGGGGGAGCGGCTGGGGTCCGCTCTTGAGCCACCGAAGAATCGCCGGGTAGTCGATCCGGTAGCTGTCCACCGTCTGCGTCGTCGTGCCGCCACCCGTCAAGGAGATGGACTGGCTTCCGGTCGCCGCCTTCAGCGTCATCCCGCTACCGGTGTTCATCAGCGCCTCGTTGATCCCCTCGAAGCTCCCGGACCCGGCGCCGTTATACGGGTTCGAGTCGGTCTGCGGGTCGAACGAGGTTAGCGCGCCGTAGTTGATGGTCGTCGTACTGCCGGACTTGGTAGCCGTGACCGTCCCCATGCGGTCGAAGTACCGCCGCCGCCAGTCGCCCGGCTGGTAGCTGGCGTCGCCGGGGTTGCCGACCGGGGTCCGCGGGTCGGGCGGCCAGATGAAGAACGTCTTGCCCCAGTAGCCCGGCCCCATCGAGTAGCCCACGAACCGGTCGGCGGCCGGAACCTTGTACTCGGCCTCCGACTTCGACGCCGGGTAGGCGGAAGGGAGGGCGGGGCGGCCGCTGTTACTGCCGTCGCGCCAGGTGCGGTACTTCACGACGTCCAGGTCGTACCCGTACTGCTCCCACACCGGGTCGCGGAACTGCCCCTCGGCGATGATGTTCGTGCCGCCTGACGTGCGGACCGTGCCGCTGCTCACAGTGTACCCCAGGAGGTCGATCGCCGTGCCGGCGGCGCGGGTCGTCGCGGCGCCAGTCGCCCACGTCGTGTTCGTCTTGTTGATCGACCCGTCCGCCCGCCGCCAGCGGTCGCCGACGTAGGTGATGCCCCCCGCGTCGGTCATCGACTTGAACGTGTCCGGGGCCGGGGTCGGGCCGGTCGGGTTGGCCGCGTCGCGGGCGCTGAAGGCGTTGTACCCGGTGAACGTGTACGTCTGGCTGACGTAGGACGACGGGTTCCCGGCCGACTCGGGGGGGCTCCAGGCGTGGAACGCCGGCTTGAGCTGCGACCGGTCGGCCGGGAGCGTCGTCTCCTGGCTCGGGTCGGCGGCGTTGGCCGGGTTGAAGTAGTAGTCGCGGACGATCGGCGGGCCGCCGGGCGTGGTCATCGTGTAGTTGTTCCGCGAGATCGCCTCGCCGCTGCCGTTCGTCTCGTTGGCCGAGGCGACGAGGGCGCTCTGGACGCTCACGTAGTGCCCGAAGTTCGGCGCCAGCGGGTCGGCGTTGAGGTGCGTGCCGCTGTAGTTGAACGTGCTGCTGAAGGCCATCGACCCGGTCATGTCGAGCACGAACGCCACGTCGCGCGGCCGGTACACCGCCACCGCCCGCGCCCCGCTCGGCATGCCGTTCACGCCCCACAGCCGGGCGAAATACGTCGGCTGCTCCAGCGCGATCGACACCTCCACGGCCGTCCACGACCGCCCGGCCGGCGGGGCGGACGGGTAGGTCACGACGAACGTCTGCGTCGTCGTGTCGTACTCGTACGTGCCGGCCCGGACCGTCGTGGTGGGCGACTTGGCCTTACCCACGGTCGCGGCCATGTACGGGCTGTCCGTGGCCGAGTCCTTCGACGCCTGAACCGCGGCCGGCCGGTTGTTGTCGTACGCCACGTTGTCCGGCTGCTTGTTGTCGAGGGTCCGACAGCCGACCAGGGCCGCCACGTCGGCGGCGTTCTGGCACTGCGTCCGGGCGACCGCCAGCATCCCCAGATCGACGGCGAGCGCCACGAACGAGAAGATGGCGATCAGGCAGACGCCGATCATCGGCAGGACGGTGCCCCGGCGTTGATTCGGTCGGCAGGCGGCACGCATGGCGGTCGGCTCCAGGAGGCGGCCCGGGGAAACGCCGGGGCGCACGGAGTACGGGCTTTCAGATTCCTAGAACACGGCCGACCCGCGAGTCGCCGGCGCGACCGGAATCGCGGCCACGACACGAACGGTTGAGGCCGAGGCGCAAGTCGTCGGGCGACGGGATTCCGCAGGAACCGCAGACCGGTCCAGTGGTTACGCGGCAACGGAGCCGTCCCGTCAGGAGCTCACGGCCGCGAGGGTGTTCGACGCGCGAGCAGCCGCCGCCGGCCGAAGGCGGTCGTACCGTAGCGTGTCGAAAGCACTCCCGCGCATGACGAGGCGATGCCGCTGCGGCGCGGGGGCGCATCGGGCCGGTTGGAAACCGGCCCCACGGTCGTACACTTTCGCGGACGCTTCCGGAGGACGCCGTGACCCGCGGGTTGCTCGCCGCCGTCGCCTGCGCGCTCGCCGCCGGGCCGGCCGCGGCTCAGGCCCCGCCGCTCCGCTGGGGCGGCGACAAGAACGGCGGCGCCCCGTACATCTTTGAGGACGCCGCCGGCAAGCTCGTCGGCTTCGAGGTCGAGTTCGCCGACTACCTCGGCAAGGAACTCGGCCGGGAGCCGGTGTACGTTCAGAACGAGTGGAGCAACCTCCCCGACCTGCTCAAGCGCGGCACCGACCTGGACGTCGTCCTCAACGGGTACGAGTTCAGCAAGGAACGCCACGCCGACACCCCGACGAGCGTCCCGTACTACGTCTACTCCCTCCGCCTCGTCGTGAAGGCCGACAGCCAGGACCTCGCGTCCTGGGAAGACCTGGGCCGCTACGAAGAGCGCCAGAAGAAGCGGCCGACGGGGGGCGTGCTCACCGGGTCGGCCGCGGAGCAGTACGTCCGCGCCCGGTACGGCGAGCGGGTGAAGGTACTCCCCGGGAACACCGTCGCGGAGACGCTCGAGCTGGTGCAAGACGGGCGCGTGGACGCGACCGTCCAGGACGGCCCGGCCGCGACTTACTACGTCGTCGAAGGCCGCTACCCCGGGCTCCGGGCCGTGGACGAGCCGGCCGGGGCCGGGTACTACGTGATCCTCACGAAGCCCGGCGACGACGCCCTCCGCGAACGGCTCAACGACGCGATCCGCAAGGGCGTCCGAAGTGGCCGACTCCGCGAGCTGTACCAAAAGTACAACCTGTGGAACGCCGCGCAGCAGCGGCTCAGCTACCTGGCCGAGCAGCCGTGGCCCGAGGTGGCGGACGAACTCGACGCGGTCGAGGGCGGAGAGGCGCCCGTGGCCCCGACGTTTCGCGGAATTCTCGACAAACTCGCGTGGGCGGCCGCCACCACGCTGCTGCTCGCCTTCGCCTCGTTCCCGTTGGCGGTGCTCCTGGGCGTGCTGGTCGCGCTGGGCCGCGTCTACGGCCCGAGTTGGGTGCGGGTGCCGCTGGCGGTGTACGTCGAGGTGTTGCGCGGCACGCCGCTGTTGCTGCAACTGTTCGTGGTGTTCTACCTGCTGCCGCAGCTCGGCGTGCTACTCGGCTCCGAGACGTTGAAGGGCTGGCTGTCGCTGAACAACTACGTCGCCGCGATCCTGACGCTGGCGGTGAACTACTCCGCGGCCGAGGCCGAGAACTACCGGGCCGGCCTCCTCGCGGTTCCACGCGGGCAACTGGAGGCGGCGCTGGCGCTGGGCATGACGCCCGGCGTGGCCGTGCGGCGGGTCGTGCTGCCGCAGGCGTTCCGGATCGTCATCCCGCCCGTGACGAACGACTTCATCGCGTTGTTCAAGGACACCGCCGTCTGCTCCATGATCATGATCGTGGACCTGACCGGCCTGTACTACCAGTACAAGGTCTACCCGAGCCTCGTGCTGGAACTGGCGTTCGCGGTCGGACTGCTCTACCTGCTGATGAGCTACCCGATGGCGGTTCTGGCCCGGTGGCTGGAGCGGAAGACCGGCCACGGGGGCACGCGATGATTCGGGTCACCAACCTCGTCAAAGAGCACGACGGCCGCCGCATCCTGAACGAGCTGTCGGTCGAGTTCCCGCGCGGCAAGGTGACCGGCGTCGTCGGCCCGTCGGGGAGCGGCAAGAGCACCCTGCTCCGCTGCGTCAACGGCCTCGAACCGTTTCAGGCCGGCGAGGTGACCGTCGGCGACGTGACGTTCGTCGGCGGGGGCACGCCGCCGAAGGCCACTCTCGTGCAGCTGCGGCGCCGCGTCGGCATGGTGTTCCAGTCGTTCAACCTGTTCCCGCACATGACCGTGCTCGGGAACGTGATGAGTGGCCCCGTCCACGCCCTCGGGCGGCCCGCGGCGGAGGCCGAAGCCACCGCGAAGCGGCTCCTCGACCGCGTGGGGCTGGCCGAGAAGGCGACGGCGAAGCCGGCGCAGCTCTCGGGCGGGCAGCAACAGCGTGTTGCGATCGCCCGCGCCCTCGCGGTTAACCCGGCGGCGATCCTGTTCGACGAACCGACCAGCGCCCTCGACCCCCGCATGGCCGCCGAGGTGATGCGGGTGATCGACGACCTGGCCGACGACGAGCAGCTGCAAACCACGATGGTGATCGTCACCCACGACATCCCGGCGCTGAAGCGCGTGGCCGACACGCTGGTCGTGCTCGACCACGGCACCGTCGCCTACGCCGGCCCCGCGGACGGCGCCCCGCCGGGCTACCTGGACCACCCATGACCACCCAGCTCATCCGCGTCGGCCACAGCCCGGACCCCGACGACGCGTTCATGTTCCACGCCCTGGCGAACGACAAGATCCCCACCGGGAACCTGCGGTTCACGCACGAACTGCAGGACATCGAGACGCTGAACCGCCGGGCGCTGAAGGGCGAGCTCGAAGTCACGGCCGTGAGCATCCACGCCTACAGCTTCCTGCTCGACAAGTACGCCCTGCTGCCGAGCGGGTGCAGCATGGGCGACAAGTACGGCCCGATGGTCGTGACCCGCAAGCCGATGAAGGTCGAAGACCTCCCCGGCGTCACGATCGCGGTTCCCGGCACCCTCACGACGGCGTTCCTGACGCTGAAGCTGCTGTTCGAGTCGATTGGGGCGACGGACAAGCTGAAGTACGAGGTGATCCCGTTCGACGAGATCATTCCCGCGCTCGCGGCCGGGAAGTACGAGGCGGGGCTGATCATCCACGAGGGGCAGCTGACGTTCCAGAACCAGGGGCTTCACCTGTGCGTGGACCTGGGTGTGTGGTGGCAGGACCGTACCGGCCTGCCGCTGCCGCTGGGCGGGAACGTGATCCGCAAGGATTTGGGCGCCCCGCTGATGGCCGAGGTGAGCCGGCTGCTGAAGGAGAGCATCCGCTACGGGCTGGACCACCGCCGCGAGGCGCTGGCCCACGCGCTGCAGTACGCCCGCGACATGGACATCGAGCTGGCCGACAAGTTCGTCGGCATGTACGTGAACGACTGGACGCTGGACTACGGCGACCGCGGGCGGGCGGCCATCCGCAGGCTGCTGGACGAGGGTCACCGCGCGGGCGTGATCCCCGCGCCGGTCGAGGTCGAGTTTGTTGAGTAGCATGAAAGCCCGGGGCCGGCCCTCCCCGGGCCGTCGGGCATGAGCATGATTTCGCTGCTCACGTTCACCACACCACCGCACACGTGCGCCTACCTGCCGGACCGGGCGGCGACGCTCGAATACGAGGTCGTCGCGGCGGCCGACGCCGCCGACTACGCCGGCCGCATGGCCGCGGGCTGGCGGCGGTTCGGACACCAGTTCTTCCGCCCCGCCTGCAAGGGGTGCTCGGAGTGTCTGTCGCTCCGCATCCCGGTGGCGACGTTCCGACCCGACCGCAGCCAGCGCCGGGCCGCCGCCGCGAACGCCGACACCCGCCTCGTCATCGACTCGCCGACGGTCACGCCCGCGAAGCTGGCGCTGTACGACAAGTTCCACGGGTTCCAGAGCGAGACCAAGGGGTGGCCGGGGCACGGGCCGAAAGACGCGATCGAGTACGCCGAGTCGTTCACCGTTAACCCGTTCCCGACGGAAGAGTGGCGGTACTTCCGCGGCCGGCGGCTCACCGGCGTCGGCTACGTCGATCACCTGCCGGGGGCGCTCTCGGCGATCTACTTCTACTACGACCCCGACGAGCGGGAGCGGTCGCCGGGGACGTACAACGTGCTGTCGATCCTGGCCCGCGCCGCGGCACTCGGGTACGAGTACGTCTACCTCGGCTACTACGTCGCGGGGTGCCGGTCGCTGGAGTACAAGGCCCGGTTCCGGCCGAACGAGGTGCTGGCCGGCGCGGGATGGGCGCCATTTTTGACGTAAGTCGGCGGGCGCGAACCACCCGGCGGCCGGGGCCGTATACCAATCTGTGCCCGCGAGTGCGGCCCGGAGCCCCGCCGATGTCTCAGTCCCTCGTCGTCGAAACCCGCAGCCTCACGAAGGTCTACCGGGACTTCTGGGGCCGCAAGAAGAAGACCGCCCTCAACGCCCTCGACCTCACCATCCACAAGGGCGAAATCTTCGGCCTCCTCGGCCCGAACGGGTCCGGCAAGACGACCACCATCAAGCTCCTTCTCGGGCTCCTGTTCCCCACCGCCGGCGACGCCTTCGTGTTCGGCGAGCCGGCCGCCAAGGTCGAGAAGAACGAGCGGATCGGCTACCTGCCCGAAGAATCGTACCTGTACCGCTTCCTGAACGCGGAAGAAACCCTCGACTTCTACGGCCGCCTGTTCGACATCCCCGCCACCGTCCGCCGCGAGCGCGCCGCCAAGCTCATCGACATGGTCGGCCTCTCGGCCGACAAGAAGCGCATCCTGAAGGAGTACTCGAAGGGCATGCGCCAGCGCATCGGGCTGGCGCAGGCGCTCATCAACGACCCGGAACTCGTCATCCTCGACGAGCCCACCAGCGGCCTCGACCCGCTCGGCACCCGGTGGATGAAAGACCTGATCCTCGAACTCCGCAAGCAGGGCAAGACCGTCCTGATGTGCAGCCACCGGCTCGACGACGTGCAGGACGTCTGCGACCGCATCGCCATCCTCTACAACGGCGACCTCCAGGAGCTCGGCGCGGTGTCGAAGCTGGTCGAGGACCAGAACCGCATCCAGGTGCGGGCCACGTCCGTCCGCGAGACGCCGGAGCTGAAGGCCGACCTGGAGGCGCTGTTCCGCAAGCACGGCGGCACGCTCGAAGCCGTCGGCCACCCAACGACCACGCTCGAAGAACTGTTCCTGAAGATCGTCGAGGAGTCGAAGGCCCGGCCCGGCCGCCGCTACCTGCCGCCGGCCGAGACGGCGAAGTCGTAACGCGCTGCTTCGATCGGCGCACCAGACCCTGACCCCGCTCCGTCCCCGAGGTCGCTCCCGTGACGTCGCCGGCCCTCTTCGGCATCCTCCAGCTCGACCGCGGCGAGCCGTACGGCTTCTCCCAGATGCCCGGCCTCGTTCAGGCGTGGCTGCAAGACGCCGGCGGGTTCGCGGCCGTCGGCCTCGTCCTGTACCTCCTCTACGCCCGGTCGGTGCCGACGGACAAGTCGCAGTCCGAGAAGATGCGCGTGCCGGTGTCGACGTGGATGCTCATGACCGGGCTCATGGCCGCGGTCTGCTACCTCGGCGTGTTCGCGCTGATCTTCCTCGGCCGCGGCGCGGCCCCGGAGCTGCCGCCGCCGCCGCCGGGCAGTGCCGTCGTCATCCCGCCGCCGGTGTGGCACTCGGAACTCCAGCCGATGCTGCTGATGGTCGGCGGCCTGTTCGCCATCCTGTCCATCGGCGAGCCGTTCGCCCGCGACCTGCTAAAGCTCCGGTCGCGGCGCATCTGGGCGCTGACCAAGCTCGGGTACAAGGAGGCGGTGCGGTCCCGGCTGCTGTGGCTCGGGCTCCTCATCCTGCCGTTCTTCCTGTTCCGCAACGTGTGGATGGCGCAGGTCCGCCCGTCCGACGAGTTCCGCATCCTGGTCACCGCGTCGAGCGTGGCCATCACGCTGCTGGTGCTGTTTACGGCGTCGCTGCTGGCGGCGTTCAGCATCCCCAACGACATCAAGAACCAGACCATTCACACCGTCGTCACCAAGCCGGTGGAGCGGTTCGAGATCGTGGCCGGGCGGTTCTTCGGGTACACGGCCCTGATGACGGCCGCGCTGGCCGCGCTCACCGTGTTCAGCCTGCTGGTGCTCAACACCGCGAACGTGGACACGAAGGCCAAGGAGGAGTCGGCGACGGCCCGGGTGCCGGTCCGCGGCAAGCTCGAGTTCCGCAGCAAGAAGGCCGATTTCGAGGGGACGAACGTCGGCCGCGAGTTCGAGTACCGCAAGTACATCGCCGGCGACCCGACGTCGCCGCAGCGCGGCATCTGGCAGTTCGTGTCGGTGCCGGCCGGGCTCGGGAAGGCGGACAAGGACGCGGTGACCTGCGAGTTCACGTTCGACGTGTTCAAGCTGACGAAGGGGGAGGAGAACAAGGGCGTGTTCTGCACCTTCCGCGTGGTGACGCACGCCTGCCCGCAGGTGCCGCCGAAGGACAGCAGCGGCGACTGGGAGTGGGCCGACAAGGAGAAGTACAAGGAGTACAAGGCCGACGTGGAGGCGCTGCGGAAGGCCGGCCGCAACCCCGAGGGGGCGGAGCCGGGCAGCGAGGGCTGGAAGGCGGCGAACGAGCTGGCCGAGAAGTACGGGTACTACGAGCTCCGCAACCGCGAGGCCTACGACTACGCGGTCGGGTACGTGCTCCTCCCCGCCGGCCTGTTCCGCAACGCCCAGCAGGGCACGCCGCCGCCGGTCACCGACGTCGAGGGGAAGCAGCGGCCCGGCCCGCGGGTGTCGGTGGCGGTGAAGTGCGAGAGCCGCGGGCAGCTGCTCGGCATGGCCGAGCCCGACCTGTACCTGCTGGAGGGGAGCCAGCCGTTCTCGGTCAACTTCGTGAAGGGGATGTTCGGCCTGTGGTGCCGGCTGTGCATCGTGGTCGGGCTGGCGGTGGTGTGCAGCACTTACCAGAGCGGCGTGCTCAGCTTGCTCGTGACCGGCCTGATCTTCATGACGGGGTACGCGACCGACCACCTCGCCGACCTGGCGCTGAACCGCAACATCGGCGGCGGGCCGTTCGAGTCGATCTCCCGGCTGGTGAAGGCCGAGACGCCGACGGCGCCGTCGTCCGAGACGGCCGGCGGGAAGGCGCTGCAGTTCATGGACAAGGGCTGGGCGTGGGTGGTGCGGCGCATCCAGAACATGATCCCGGACGTGGAGTCGTTCAACTGGACGCCGTTCGTGTCCGAGGGGTTCAACGTCAACACCGAATACCTGATGGTGAACCTGCTCACCACCACGGGCTACTTGTTGCCGTGGTTCATCCTCGGGTACTACCTGATGAAGTCGCGCGAAGTGGCGAACTGACTTTGTGTTTGGTGTTTGGTGTTTGGTGTTTGGTCGGCCCCGGACGGTCCTGCGGGGGCGGACGAGACACCGAACGCCGAACACGAAACACCAAACACAAAACACCAAACACGATCCCATGAACCCGCTCCAGAAGGCCGCCGTCCGCCGCAAGCTGTGGTACCTCGGGGCCATCCTCGGGCTATTCACCATCAGCATGTACTGGCGCGGCACCCTCGACATCCCGCTCGCCGGCAAGCTCGACGCCGCCACGTCGCTGTCCGAGCGGTCGATCAAGAAGCAGGCCACCAAGTACGAGCTGCGCGAGCTCGAGCAGGGCGACCCCGAGATCATGGGGTCGGTCGCTCGGCTGTCGCTCGTGGGGTCGCGCGGCGCCGCCGTCACCATCCTGTGGTACAGCGCCATCGAGAAGCAGAAGCGGAACGACTTCCACGAGTTCGAGCAACTCGTGAAGGCGGTCACGACGCTCCAGCCGCACTTCATCACGCCGTGGATCTTCCAGAGCTGGAACATCGCGTACAACGTGTCGGTCGAGATGCAGTCGATGGGCGACATGTACTTCTACATCGCCCGGGGCATCGAGCTGCTGAGCGAGGGCGAGCGGCGGAACAAGAAGTCGCCCGACATGCGGTACCAGATCGGGTTCTACTACCAGAACAAGTTCGGCGTCGCCGACCAGGTGCAGACGCTCCGCTGCCTCTACGACCTGAGCAACATCCCGATCGCCGAGCGGAACCCGAACGACTTCTACGAGAAGGACGGCACCGTCGACCTGAAGCGGTTCCAGGCGTTCTGCGACAAGAACCCGCTGCTCGTCCGGCGGCTCCGCGGCGAGGAGCGGCGCGACCGCGACAAGAAGAACCTCAGCTACGAGACGCTCCGGGCCCGCACGCCGGCCGACGTGATCGACTTCCTGAAGGCCAACCAGAAGGTGCCGAGCCGGTTCCGCAACGCGAGCGGCGAGCCGGCCGAGCCGGACCGGCAGTTCCCGGCGCTGCCGCCGCGGTTCAACGAGGGGCCGGACGAGGCCTCGTCCGGCGAGATCGTCCGCGACCCGGCGTTCTCCGGGTACCTCGCGGCCCGGGCGTGGTTCGCCTACGCCAACACCATCGTCCCGCCGAACCCGCGCGACCCGGTGACCAACGACCCGATCCCGTCGGCGACGCCGCGGCCCGGCGAGTTCGACCAGTTCAAGTACCGGGTGCCGCGGCTGCCGATGCTCATCATCTTCCGCCAGGGGGGGCCGCGGGCGCAGACGTACCAGGCCGAGATGATGTCGAAGGACGGGTGGTTCGACCGCGACGGGTGGGACGTGGACGGCCGGGTGGACGAGTCGAACGCGTGGTTCGCCGAGCCCGGTCCCGGCGGCCCGCGGAAGCGGACGGTGGTGGTGGGCGCCGGCCGCGACTGGTCGCAGGACGCGTGGAAGAAGGCCGCCGAGATGTGGGTGAAGCACGGCGAGGCGAACGGCCAGACCCTCCGCGAGGACCAACTCCGCCGCTTCCGCGAGGGCGCCGGCGTGCCGGAGAAGGGGTCCGACTTCGTCCCGCTGCCGCCGGACCTGACGCCCGAACAGGCGCAGGACGAGAAGGTCGCCCGGAAGCACGCGGCCACGACGGCCCTGTTCTTCTACCACCAGAACCGGTCGGTTACGAACTTCCCGTACTACGTCGCCGCCGCCCAGGCCGAGGCCCGGCCGGAGACCGTCCGCGCCCGCAAGACGCTGTTCGAGGCCGACCAGGCCCGCCGCGCCGGCAACCGGCTGGAGGCGATCCGGCTGTACAAGGACGGCCTCGAACAGTGGAAGGGCGTGCTCCTGGCGAACCCGGCGTTCCACCGCCCCGAGCGGTTCGACAAGGCCGAGGAGGAGACGTACGAGTACGAGTTGGAGTACCTGCGGCTGCTCGCGCAGGACGACCAGCGGGTACGGGACAAGGCCCGCGAGGCGTACCGGACGGCCGTCGGGGCGGCGGTGCCGTTCTTCACGGCCAGCCCCGACGTCCCCGCCGCCGCCCGCGACGGCATCCACGGGCGGGTGGCCGAGGAGTACTTCTCCGTGTTCGGCGGCCTGATGCCGCCGACCGTGCCCGACGACCGGGCCGGGACGTACTGGATCCGCCCGGACATCCGCGGCCAGGTCCTCGGCCGCCAGGGGGTCGTCACGGCGCCGACCGGCGCCGGCACCACCCCGCAACCGGGGGCGCCGTAGCAGGCGCCGGGCCAGCAACCAGAAGCTCGACCCACGCGATTCGACTGACGACCTGGTCCAATCCCGTGCGTCGAATTTAGGATCGATCATGACCGACGTCGCCCTCGCCGTCCTCGCCCACCCCGACGACGCCGAGTTCCTGTGCGCCGGCACCCTGATCCGGCTCCGCGAGGAGAAGGGGTGGGCCATCCACGTCGCCAGCATGACGCCCGGCGACTGCGGCTCGGCCGAACACAGCCCCGAGGAGATCGCGCGGATCCGCCGCGGCGAGGGGGCCGCCGCGGCCGCCGCCGTCGGCGCGACCTACCACTGCCTGGAGGAGCGCGACCTGCGCGTGATCTACACCGAGCCGGCGCTGGAAAAGGTGGTGCGACTGCTGAACAAGGTGCGCCCGCGTGTCGTGTTCACGCACAGCCCGGACGACTACCACCTCGACCACGAGCAGACCAGCAAGTTGGTCCGCGCGGCGACGTTCGCTGCGCCGATCGGCAACTTCCTCCACACCCGCCCCGGCGCGGACGAGCGCCACCCGCCGCTGGACCACATCCCCCACCTCTTCTACTGCGACCCGCTCGAGGGCGTGGACGCCTTCGGGAACGCCATCGCA
>JBGAQM010000180.1:0-12506 GCA_044220735.1 Urbifossiella sp.
GCGGTCGGCGACCCGACCCACGACGTTGGTCCCGACGAACGTACACAGTCCGGCGACGAGGTAGATCAGGGCGAGCGTCCCCTCGCGCCAGCCGTTCGCGGCCGTGTACACCGGAGCGATGAACGACGCGACCGTGAACGTACCCAGCACCAGGAAGAACGAGAACCCGAAGCCCCACCAGTGGTTCGGCACCCGCGCCACGGCGACGAATTCGGCGACGGGGTGCCGTCGGGGAGCGGCCAAATGCCCGCGCACGGGTGGGAGTCGCACCCAGCCCAGCACCCACACGGCCACGCTCACGCCGGCCAGCGCCACGAACGGGGCGCCGCGGCCGTACCATTCGGCGAGCGTCAGCCCGATCGGCAGCCCGAACACGGACGCCGCCGCGAACGACGAGATGACCGCGCCGGTCGCTCGGCCGCGTTTCTCGGGCGGGAACACGTCGCCGATGACGGCCATGAGCGCAACCGCCGCCAGCCCCCCGAAGACGCCAGCCAGCGTTCGGGCGACCAGCAGTTCGTGATAGTCGCGCGAGAGGCCGCACAGCAGCGTACTCACCGCGAACCCGCCGTAGAGGGTCAGTAGCGTCGGCCGGCGATCGAACCGATCCATCACGAAGCCGGCGAGCAGGCTTGCGACCATCGCCCCCCAGGCATACGCCGCGACCACCGATCCGAACTGCTCCGGGTTGATGTCGAGCTCGTGCTGGAGTCGGTGGCCCAGCGGCATGATGATGACGAAATCGACCATATGAGTGAACTGCACCGCCACGAGGGCGAGCAAGAGCCCCCATTCGCTGCGGGTCAGCGGCGGGACGGAGAGCCGGGCGGGCGGTACAGCGGACATCAATCCCTTTCGGACACGGGGCGGAACTCCATACTGTACCCATACCGGTCGGTCGGGTTCGCTCTAACCCCGCCAATGCGACCGAAGATTGCGCACAAAAACAGTGCGAATCGGGAACTTCAGCCGCGAACCCGCGTCTGAACCCAGTAGACCGGCTCACCCGAACAGCGGAAGCAACCGGGAATTCCCGCCACAACCGGTTGCACGAGCCGACCTTCCGAGATACACTCGCCTCCATACGACCTTCGCGGTCCCAACCCGGCAGCCCAGGGAGCCTCTGATGTCCACCGACCGTCGTCACTTCCTCAAGCACGCGATGGCGGGTGCGGCCGTAGCCGCCCCCGGCCTGGACTTCCTCACCGGTCTCCGGGCCCAAGCCCAGACCATGCGGCGCCGGCAGAAGAGCCTCATCATCCTGTGGATGAGCGGCGGCCCGACCACCATCGACCTCTGGGACATGAAGCCGGGCACCGCCAACGGCGGCGAGCACCGCCCCCGCGCCACGGCCGCCGGCAGTGCCGTCCAAATCACCGAGCACCTGCCGAAGGTCGCCGCCCAGTTCCGCGACCTGTCCATCATCCGGTCGCTGAGCACCAGCGAGGGCGACCACGCCCGCGGCACCTACCTGATGAACCACGGCCGCTCGCCGAACCCGCTGACCCCGTTCCCGTCGATCGGCTCCGTCCTCAGCTACTACCAGGGGCTGGACGTAGAGGCCATGCGGAACGCCGACCTGCCGGCGTTCATCTCGGTCGGCGGCACCCGCGGCGAACCCGGGTTCCTCGGCATGAAGTACGCCCCGTTCACCGTCCAGAACGCCGGCTCCCCGCCGGAAAACGTCTCGCCGCCGCAGGGCGCCGACATGCTCCGTCGGGCGGCCCTGTTCAACCGGTTGGAAGGCGGCTTCTCGTCCGGCGTGCAGATGGACGCCGCCCGCGCCCACCGCGAGGTGTACGAGAAGGCCCTGGCGATGGTCGTGTCGAGCCGCAAGGACGTGTTCAGCCTGGACAAGGAGGCGAACGGCCAGCCGATCTCCGCCGCCCTGAAGGAGGAGTACGGGGCCGCCGGGACCGGGGCCAACGGCTTCGGCCGCGCCGCCCTGCTGGCCCGCAAGCTGGTCGAGGCCGGCACCGCCTGCGTGCAGATCGAGCTCGGCGGCTGGGACATGCACAACCAGATCTTCCCGACCCTCGCCAACCAGCGCCTGCCGACGCTCGACAAGGCGATGGGCACCCTGGTGAAGGACCTGAAGGACCGCGGCAAGCTGCAGGACACGGTGATCGTGTGGATGGGCGACTTCGGCCGCACCCCGCGCATCAACCAGAACGCCGGCCGCGACCACTACCCGCGGGCGTGGAGCGTGGTCGTCGGCGGCGGCAACATCAAGGGCGGCATCGCCTACGGGGCCACCGACGCCAACGGCACCGAGGTCACCGACAAGAAGGTCGGCATCCTCGACCTGTACGCGACGCTGTACAAGGGCCTCGGGATCGACCCGACCCCCGAGACGAACGCCTCGGTCCGCGACAACCTCGGCCGCCCGTACTACGTCGCCGGCGACAAGCCGACGTGGATCACCGACCTGGTGAGCTGAGCCCGGCTGACGGAGTGAGAATCGCGACGGCCGCCGGGGGTAACCCCGGCGGCCGGTGTCGTTCCTGGCTTGCTTCATTCGACGTGTCACGGACCAAGGCGACGTTTGCCCCGATCACATGCACGTCGAACCGTGACACGTCCTTGGAACATCGGCTCCTCCAGGCGCAATCGACTCCCAAATCAGCAGTTGCGTCAACGCCGCATTTCTCATTTCCTGCGGTTTCGGGTTTGCTTTGTCAGCAATTGCCTACCGGCTCACTCACGTTCCGTTGAGCGAACGCTCTGCGACTGAGTCGCCTCTACGTGCCAACACGACTTCATCGATTCGTTCGGTGAGGGGTTTCGGTTTCCCCACTCGGAGGTGTGATGCTTCGTTCGATGACCCGCCGCGGGTTTACGCTGATCGAATTGCTCGTCGTGATCGCCATCATCGCCATCCTGATCGGGCTGCTATTACCCGCCGTTCAGAAGGTTCGTGAGGCCGCGGCCCGCGCCAAGTGCCAGAACAACCTCAAGCAGCTCGGCCTCGCCCTTCACAACCACCACGACGCCTATCAGTACTTCCCCTTCGGGCACTGCACCGAGGACGGGAAGTACGCCCCGCGGACCGCCGCCGGCACGTTCTACCACCGGCGGCAGAACTGGTTCCAGATGGTCCTGCCGTACATGGAGCAGAACGCCCTGTACCAGGCGTACGAGGCGGACCAGACCGACTATGTCTTCTACATCCCGGACGCGATCAAGGCGGTGCAGATCGGAACCTTCGCGTGCCCGTCGGACGGGAGCGCGCCCGGCCGCGGCGCAGGCGGCAACGCCAACGCCTTCCAGGGCAGCTACGCCGTGTGCGCCGGGGGGATGACGTGGGCTGGCACCACCCCGACCCAGGTGCTCGACTTCGGCGGGTTCACCGACCCGGGTGGGATGTTCTGGCGCGACTCCCGGACGCGGATGACGGACGTGTCGGACGGCACCTCGAACACGCTGATGGCGAGCGAGGGGATTATCCGTGGCAATTCGGGTACGGCGACGTGGGGTGAGCTCGGCGGGTACTGGGGCGGGGCGCCGCACGGGTCGTTCGCGTTCTCGACGTTCCAGCTGCCGAACACGAGTGCGGCCGACCGGGTGTACAGCTGCAAGGCCGTCACCTGGAACGGCGCCCCGAACGGCGCCCCCTGCCAGGCGGACACGAACGCGGCCAACGGCCGGTGGAACTACGCCCGCAGCTACCACACCGGTGGCGTGAATTCGGTCCTCGGCGACGGCTCGGTGCGCTTCGTCTCGAACAACATCGAGCTCCAGACGTACCGGGCCATGGGAACCCGGTCCGACGGCGTGGTCGTTTCCGGTCAGTAATCGACCCAGCTCGGCGGGGCCGGTCAGTCCCGCCGCCCCTCCGGCTCATCCGACTTGCAACAGGAGTGGCAGCGTGACAGGCATGCGTTCGCGGTCGCCGGTGGCTGTGCTCGCGGGGGTGCTCGCGGCGGCCGGGTGCTCGTCGCCCGACGGCATGAGTCTTTACACCGTTCGCGGAAAGGTGACGTTCGAAGACCAGCCCGTCGCTCAGGGAATGATCACGTTCAAGGCCGGTGGCCCGAGCGGACGGGCGTACTCGGCCGAGATCAAGGACGGCGAGTACACGGCCAGGGTTGAGTCCGGGCAGATGGTGGTGGAGGTCTCGGCCACGCGGGTGGTTCCCGGCAAGTTCGACACGTCGAATGGGGCCAAGGAACCGTTCGTGGAGATGTACATCCCGGCGAAGTACAACCGCTCCAGCACCCTGACGGCGGAGGTGAAGCCGCAGGCGAACGACATCCCGTTCGCCCTGCGGAAGTGACGCCCGGCGCTACTCGGCGAGCTCGCCGCTCGCCGGGTCATACCGGACCGTAAAGAACCGCTCCAGCCGCTGCTTCGTGGCGTCGCCGGTCTTCAACCCCTCGGTGAAGTACCGGGAGCGTTGCGCCGACGTGCCGTGGGTGTAGCTCTCGGGCGACGCCCAGCCGCGTGACTGTTTCTGAAGCCGGTCGTCGCCGATCGCCAGCGCCGACTTGATCGCCTCGTTCACGTCGCCGGCCTCGATGAAGTTGAACTTCTTCTGCCCGTGATACGCCCACACGCCGGCTAGGTAGTCGGCCTGGAGTTCCAGCCGAACCGAGTATTGCTTCTCGTCACGCCGGCCACGGTGGGCGTCCACGCGGTCTGAGTAGCCGAGCAAGTTCTGAACGTGGTGCCCGACCTCATGGGCGACGACGTAGGCCTGCGAGAACTCCGCCTTGGACCCACCAAGCTTCCGGCTCGCCAGTTCCTCGAAGAACGTCGGGTCGAGGTAAACCGTCTCGTCGCGCGGGCAGTAGAACGGGCCGACCGACGAGGGCGCGTCGCCGCAGCCGGTGCGGACGCCGTCGGCGAACAGGACCAGCTTCGGCTTCTCGTAGCGGCGGCCGTAGCCGTTCTTGGGGTCGCGGAACTGCTCGTCCCACACCTTCTCGGTGTAGTTCAGGACCACCGCGAAGAACTTCTTGGTCTTCTCGTCCCCCGGCTGCGGCTGGCGGGCCTCGCGGCCGCCCCGGAACCCGCCGAGGTCCACGCCGAAGATTAGCCCCAGGATGACGAGCAGGATGCTGCCGCCGCCGATCGCCGCCCCGCCGCCGAGACCGCCCATCCCGCGACGGTCTTCCACGTTCGAACTTTCCTCGCCGCCTTCCCACTGCATGGTGCGTCCTCCGGTGGAGAATTGTTGCCCATCTTGCAACTCGCGGGCCGATCAGCTCCCGGTCGGCTGCGTGACCGCGTGGCGCTTCAGATCGTCGAGATCAACAAACTCGAGCGCGTGCATGTGCGTGGCCTCGAGATCGACGGGACAGGCTTGACCCGCCTCCAGAGCCTCCTTCCAGCGCGTGATGCACACACACCACTTGTCGCCGGGGCGGAGGCCGGCGAACCCGAACAGCGGGAATGGGGTGCTCAGATCGTTGCCGATCTGGCGCTGGAAGGCGAGGAACTCGGCGGTGACCTGGCAACAGATGGTGTGGAGGCCCTCGTCGTCGGGGCCGGTGTTGCAACACCCGTCGCGGTAGAACCCTGTCAGCGGCTTCGTGGAGCACGTCTTGAGCGGCCCGCCCAGGACGTTCTTGGCGTTCGGCATGGTGTCCCCTCGGTGTCGGTCACGTCGGGGTCATCATAGCCGCGACGACCGCCTCGCGCACCCCGGGGTGGTCCATCAGGAACGTGTGGAGCGCGGGTACGCGAACGGGTTCGTCGGTCGCCACGAGCCGCGTCTCCGCCACGCCGACGAGCCCGTCGTTCGGCTCGTTCCCGAACGGGCTCCACCGCCCGACGGGGCCGGCCGTGCCGGCCACCAGCGTGTACGGCCCGCGGGGAATCGGCACGACCTCCGTCGAACACAGGAAGCGACCGCAGCCGCGGGTGAGCCAACGGAACGGGGGAAACCGACTGGCGAGTTGTGCGGCTCGCGCGGGGACTTGCGGCGACCCGAGGAGGACGAGGCGGCGGACGCGCAGTTCCGGCACGTCGGCGAGGGCGCGGCGCAGAAGAAGCCCGCCGAGCGAGTGGCCGACGAGACCGACCGGCCAGCCGCCGAACCGGCGGAGGAGACGGGTGAGCCGTGCGACGATTCGCGGGACGGATTCGAGTGTCGGGAGGTAGCCGAAGAAGCGGGTGCGGTGGCCGGCGCGGCGGAGGGCCGCCGCGAGACCGAACATCGACAGCGGCGTGCGCCCGAGGCCGTGGACGAGGAGGACGAGCATGGGTACTCCGCCGCTCGCGGCGATGCGGCAGCGGCTGCACCGCCGCGAGCGGCGAACGGATCAGTTCGGCAACAGTTCCTTGACCGCGTCCTGCTCTTCGAGGAGTTCGTTCAGCGTGATCTTGAGCCGCTCCTTGCCGAACGCGTCGTGCGTCAGCCCCTGGACGACCTGCCACGGGCCGCCGTTCGTTGTCGTACACGGGTAGCCGAAGACGAGCCCCGGCGGCACGCCGTACTCGCCGGTCGAGATGACCGCCGAACTGGTCCAGTCGCCGGCGGCCGTCCCGCGCAGCCACGTCTTGACGTGGTCGATCGCGCCGTTGGCCGCGGACAGGGCGCTAGACAGGCCGCGGGCCTTGATGACCGCTGCGCCGCGGGTCTGCACCATCGGCACGAACGTGCTTTCCAGCCACGCCCGGTCGGTGATGCTCTCCGGGGCCGGCTTGCCGCCGATTTTCGCGTTCGTGAAGTCGGGGAACTGCGTGTTCGAGTGGTTGCCCCAGATCGTGACGTTCGACACCGCCGCGTTCGGTACGCCAGCCTTCTTGGCGAGCGCCGACACTGCCCGGTTGTGGTCGAGCCGGGTCATCGCGCTCCAGCGGTCGTGCGGAATGTCCTTGCCGTTCCTGTACGCGACAAGGCAGTTGGTGTTGCACGGGTTGCCGACGATGAGCACCCGCACGTCCGCCGCGGCCCGGCGGGCGAGCGCCTGCCCCTGGCCCACGAAGATCTTACCGTTCATGCCGAGGAGGTCTTTCCGCTCCATCCCCTGCTTCCGAGGCGCGGCGCCGACCAGCAGCGCCCAGTTGCACCCGTCGAAGGCGCGGAGCGGGTCGTCGGTCACGTCCACGCCGTCGAGTGTGGCGAAGCCGCAGTCGTCGAGCTCCATCGCCACCCCTTCGAGGGCGCCGAGGGCGGGCGTGATTTCGAGCAACTGGAGGCGGACCTTCACGTCGGGGCCGAACACCTCGCCGGACGCCAGCCGGGCGAGCATCGAGTACGCCACCTGACCGGCCGCCCCGGTCACCGCCACGCGGACCGTCTTGGACATCGCTTCGCCTTCGCGTCGGGGGTGGGAGAATCGCTCCCACTTATGACTAGCGATCGACCGCCCCCGTGGCGATTGGCGGCCGCCCCTTCCACCCGACCGGCCGCCCCGCCGCCGCCCGGTACGCCGCGTACCACTGCACCGCCACGAGCAGTAGCACGCCCACCGGGTGCAGCACAGCGCCGAGCAGTGACGCGCGAAACCACACCGCCGTCCCCAGCCGGAGCCCGACGCTCAGACCTACCGCGACCCAGGCCCACGGCTCGAACACGGCGACCACCCACGGGAGGACGTGCCCGCCACCGAGAAGCACGGTCCACAGCGGCAACTGCGCCGCGGTCGCCATCCCCTCGCGGGCGTTCTTCGCAAGCCCGAGCCACACACCCGCCGCGCTATGGTACATCCGACACGCCGCGATTTCGGTGGCGTCGCAGACGTCGGTGTGGAAACCGGCCCGACGGTACGCCCGCGGCAGCGTCAGCCCGTCGTGCAGCGACGACTTCACGGCGGCGTGCCCGCCGACGGCGGCGTAGCTGTCGCGGTCGGTGAGGAACCACTGCCCGCACCCGGCCCCGAACGCCGCCCGCCGCGAAAACCGCATCCCGGCCATAGGCAGGTATCCGACCAGCAGCCAGTTGATGAGTGGGATCAGCAGCTTTTCCAGTAGTGTCCCCGTCTCCTGCCCCGGGAAGCCGCTGACGAGCGCGGCGCCGCTGCACTCCCGGAAGGCAACCATTCGCGCCAGTGCGTCCGGGGTCAGCCGCACGTCAGCGTCGAGGAACGTCAGGAGCGGGTGGCGGGCGAGCCCGGAAAGGACGTAACAGGCGTGCTGCTTGCCGCACCACCCGGCGGGCAACTCCGGGGCGGCTTTCACACGGACGCGGCCGTCCTTCGCGGCGATCTCGCGCACGACGTCCGCCGTGTGGTCGGTCGAGTGGTCGTCCAGCACGATCACTTCGAGCTCGACCCCGTCCGTGGCCAAGACCGACTCGACGCACGCGGCGATCGACCCCTCCTCGTTCCGCGCCGGGATGAGGACCGATACCCCGGGCCGTGACTCCACGACGACGCGCGGCGGGGGGCGGAAAAAGAAAGCGTTCACCGCCGCGAGCGCGGCGGGGAGCGCGGCGAGGCCGATGCACACCCACGCGAGCGTCACGGCTGCTCCTTCGCGCCGTGCGAGGCGTCGAAACGCCGGCCGCTCGCTAGTGCCTTGAGCCGGCGCCACAGGTCATACACGCCGCCGACTCCGGCCGCGCCGCCGAGAACCGTCACAAAGCGCCCCGGGTCGCGGCTCATGGCGTCGGCGTTCAGCGCGTCGAGCGTCTCCGTCAGCCGCTCCTCGATCAACCGCGTCCACGCCTTGCCGTCGAGGCCGGGGTGGTCGGCGACGCGGATCGGCACGCCGTAGCGGGCCAGCGCCTCGGGCGTGCGCTCCGCCCAGAAGGCGTACTCGAGCGCGAGCGGCACCACGACGCCGCGGCCGAGCCGGGCCGCGAGGTGGCCCACGCCCGAACGTAGCGCCAGCGGTCGCTCGCGCACGTCGGAGAAACGGCCCTGCGCGGTCACCCACAGGACGCGGTTCGGTTGGGAGAGTATCTGCCGCCCGACGCGGAGGAATTCGGCGGCGCCGCGGAACGAACTGGAGTCCACCCCGACGAAGCCGAGGCGGCCGAAGATGCGGTAGCGCGTCAGCGCCGCGGAGTCGATCGCGGCGAACTGGTCGCGGCCGGCGAAGGCGTCGCTGAGGACGATGCCGACGAGCGGGTCCCACCACGCGGGGTGGTTCAGCACGACGAGAACGGGTTCGTCGGGCGGAGGGAAGGCGCCGCCGGCCTTCGCCAGCCGGACGGCGTGGACGTGCTTCCGAACGTAGCGGCGGAAGTAGCGCCGGAAGCCGCGGATGAGCCACGTCCACCGCCGCGGCAACTCGGCCACGTCACACCCCGACGGGTTGGGGCGCGGCCGCGCCCTTCGGGGCGGCGCGGTCCTGGTCGAGGGCGTCGGCCGCGATCCAGCCGCTCATCAGCACCATCGGCATCCCCGGCCCGGGGTGCGCCGCGCCGCCGGCGAGGTACAGCCCGCGCAGGTCGCGCGACCGGTTCGCCGGCTTGAACGCCCCGTTCCACAGGCCGTGGCTCGCCAGCCCGTAGATCGCCCCGTTCAGGACGTGGTAGCGGTCGTGGATGTCCTGCGGCGTCAGCGCCGCCTCGAACACGATCCGGTCCTCGACGTCCGGCATCCGCCCCGTCGTCTTCAGCTTGTTGAGGATGGTGCGGCGGTACTGTGGCAGCATCCGGTTCCAGTCGTGGTGCGGGCGCAAATACGGCGTGTGAACCAGCACGTACAGCGCCTCCCCGCCGGGAGGCGCCGTCTCGGGTTCGGTGCGGGCCGTGGCCGCGAGGTAACACGTCGGGTCCGGCGCGGGCTCGCCCTTCTCGTAGATGGAGTCGAACTCCTCCTCCGGGTCGCGGCTGAACACGAAGTCGTGGTGCAGCAGGTGGTCGTAGGCGCGGTCGAGGCCGAGGTACAGCACCACGCCGGAACACGCCGGCTCGTACCCGCGGCGGGCGGCGAATCGTTTCGCGGCGGCGGGTGCGGTGTCCTTCAGCAACTCGGCGTGCGTCCGCACGCTGTCGGCGTTCGAGACGACCGCGGCCAGCCGGACCGCCTCGCCCGCGTCCGTTTCGACGCCCGTCACCCGGTTACCGCCGTCGGTGAGGATGAGCCGCACCCCGCAGCCGGGGCGCAGATCGACTCCCAGGTCTTCCGCCAGCCGGGACAGCAGCCCGGCACCGCGGGTGCCGCCGCGCGGGTACCACACGCCTTCGCCGGTCTGCATGTGGGCGATGCCGCACAGCACCGCCGGGGACGCCATCGGGCTCGACCCGACGTACTGCGTGAAGTGGTCGAGCATCTGGGCGACGCGCGCGTCCGGCGTGTGCTTCCGCACCGTGCCGGCGACCGACCGCCCCATCCGCAAGGCGAGCATGTCGGCGAGGAGCTTGGGGGAAAAGCCGGCCCGCCAGTCGATCATGTCGCCGACGCCGCCGATCGAGCGGTAGAAGTAGCGCTCCTGCGAGATGCGGTCGAGCCGCCGCGACAGGGCGTGGAACGACCGGTAGCCCGCCCCCGAGCCGGTGCCCGGCGCGTAGGCGTCGAGCCGGCCGGCCATCGCGTCCACCGACTCTTCGAGGTCGAGGACGGTGCCGTCGGTGAAGAAGCAGCGCCACTGCGGGTCGAGGCGGACGAGGTCGAGGTAGTCGTCGATCGGCCGGCCGGCCTCGTCGAACACCCGCCGCAGGACCGACGGCAGGGTGAGGATGGTCGGCCCCATGTCGAACCGGAAGCCGGCTTCCTGCAACACGGCCGCCTTGCCGCCGAGCCACGGGCTGCGCTCGAACAGCGTGACGGCGTAGCCGCGCGCGGCGAGGACGCACGCGCTCGCGAGCCCCGCCAGGCCGCCGCCGATCACGCCAACCCGGTCCGCACGTTCACCCACGATCCGCTCATTCGGTAGCCGCGTCACACCTTCACATCAGCGCGTGGCGATTCTACCGGGCGCATGCCACGGCCGGAAGGTCTTTCGCCCCGGGCCGGCCGAGCCACCCGACATCGCGGCCGAAGTCCTCCAGCAGCAGCCGGCTGGTGATTCGCGCCGACTCGTAGATCACCGGCAGGCCGCTCCCCGGGTGGGTGCCGCCGCCGACCAGGTACACCCCGTCCACGTCCTCGAACCGGTTCCGCGGCCGCAGGTGGAGCATCTGGCGGAACGTGTGCGCCAGGTTGAACGTCGCCCCGCGGTGGACCGCGTACTTCGACTCCCAGTCGTCCGGCGTCACCACCCGCTCGAACCGGATCCGCCGCTCCACGTCCGTCACCCCTACCTTGGCGAGCTGGCGCAGCAGCCGCGCCCGGAAGGCCGGCGCCTCGCGCTTCCAGTCCACGTTCGGGTGGCGGTGCGTGACCGGGGCCAACACGTACAGCGTGCTCTTCCCCGGCGGCGCCAGCGTCGGGTCGGTGACGCACGCGTTCTGCACGTAGAACGAGGTGTCGTCCGTCAGTACGTGCCGCTCCGTGATGTCGGCCAGGTTCGCAGTGTAGTCGTGCGACGTGTAGATGGTGTGGTGCGGCAGGTCGTCGTACCTGCCGTCCAGGCCGAGGTACAGCATGAACGTCGAGCACGAAAACGTCTTCGTTTCCAGTTTGCGGTCGGTCCACCGGCGGCGGAGGCGGTCGGGGACGAGCTTGGTCATGGCGTCGGCGAAGTCGGCGTTCACCACCACGGCGTCGGCCCGCACGTCCCCGGCCGAGGTGCGAACGCCGACCGCGCGGCGGCCGTCGAACAGCATTTCCTCGACCGGCTCGCCGAGGCGGAACGTCACCCCCATGTCGGCGGCGACGCGGGCCATCGCCTCGCTCACCGCCGCGCACCCGCCGGTCGGGTGCCACACACCGTACTCGTACTCCAGGAACGAGAGGATCGAGAACAGGCTCGGGCAGTTGAACGGCGACATGCCGAGGTACTTGGACTGGAACGTGAACGCCAGCCGGACCCGCGGGTCGGCGAAGTAGCGGCCCAGGTCCTTTTCGACCGAGTTCCACGGCCGGAGGAGCGGGGCCAGCTTCAGCAGGTCCCAGATGAGCAAGTCCTTCCAGCCGAGGAACGGGCGTTCCAGGACGGGGCGAAAGCCGTCGAGCTTGGCACGGTTCTCGGCGAGGTAGCGGTCGAGGTTCGGGGCGTCGGCGGGGGCCAGCTTTGCGATCTCGGCCTTCATCCGCGCCACGTCGGGCGTGCAGTCGAGCTGCCCGCCGGCGCCGAACACGAGGCGGTACTGCGGGTCGAGGCGCGTCATCGGCACCTCTCGGTGAAGGTCGCGGCCGACGAGCTTGAAGATGCGTTCCAGCACCAGCGGGTAGAGGAAGAACGTCGGCCCGAGGTCGAAACGGAACCCGTCGGCCTCAATCGCGCTGCACCGCCCGCCGACCCGCGGCAGTCGCTCCACCACCGTGACATCCAGGCCGGCGTGCGCGAGCATGAGCGACGCGGCGAGCCCACCGGGGCCGGCGCCGATCACGATCACCTTCTGGGGCCGGCGGGTGCCTGTACGGGGGGGAGCGGGGGCGGCGGCGGGGGCGAACGTGACCATGCGGGGGTCCGGGGACGGCGGCGGGCGGACGGACACACGATAGTAGGGGGGCGGGGGCGGGGAAAGCCAACGGAATCAAACCCGGCCGTCGCCCGCGGCGGTG
>JBGAQM010000181.1:0-12234 GCA_044220735.1 Urbifossiella sp.
GGGCGGCGATGCGGTCGGACGCGCCGACGACCTGGCCGCCCTTCACGCCGCCGCCGGCGAACACCACGCTGAAGCAGTCCGGGTGGTGCTCGCGGCCGGCGTTGCTCCGCGTGATCCGCGGCGTCCGCCCGAACTCCGCGGCCACCACCACCAGCGTCTCGTCGAGCTTCCCGGTGCGGTCGAGGTCGGTCATCAGGGCGTGGAAGGCGCGGTCGAACGGCGGCACCAGGTCGTCCTTGTGGGCGGTGAAGTTGTTCCAGTGCGTGTCCCACGCGAACCCGTTGATGCCCTGCACGCGCTGCCAGTTGCACTGCACCAGTCGCACCCCGGCGCCGAGCAGCCGGCTGCCGAGCAGCACCGACTGCCCGAACAGGTTCCGCCCGTACCGCTCGCGCTCGGCGGCCGGCACCGCACTCAGATCGACGGCCCGCCGCACCGCGTCCGACGACAACACCTCCACCGCCTTCGCCTGCCCGTCGCGGATGGTGCCGCTCATCGCCAGGCCGTTCAGCGCGCCGGCCTCGGCGTTCAACTGGTCCACGAGCGACAGCCGGCGCCGCACCACGTCCGCCGGCTCGTTCGCCACCAGCGGCAGGTTCTCCAGCTTGTAGCCGTCGTCGTTCGGGTTGCCGCCGGTGAGGAGCGGGTCGAACCGCGGCCCGAGCGCGCCGGCGAACTGCCCGGCGCGGCGGCCGCCGGCCACGTCCATCCGGTGCGGAACCACCGCCCACGCCGGAAGTGGGCCGTTGCCGGGGGCGAGCTTCGCCACCACCGCCCCGACCGGTGGCATGTCCTGGCGGCTCATGTTGTTCACGTCCGGCACGCTCCCGGGGTACGGGTAGCCGGTGAACATCCAGTACGACCCGCGGCCGTGGTCGTTGTGGTCGTGGCAGAGCGTCCGCACGACCGCCGTCTTGTGCGTCCACTGCGCGGCGAGCGGCAGCAACTCGGAGAAGCGCACACCCGGGAGGCGCGTCTGGATCGTGCCGAACTCGCCGCGGATGTCGTCGGGCGCGTCGGGCTTGGGGTCGAACGTGTCGAGCTGCGCCGGGCCGCCGGACAGGTACAGGACGATGCAGTTCTTTGCCTTCCCGAAACTGCCCCCGCGGGCGCCGGGCGTGGGGGCCGCCGCCGCGAGCGACGGGAGCGCGAGCCCGCCGAGGGCGAGGCCGCCGACGCGGAGGACTTCGCGGCGGTCGAGGGCGGAGCGACCCCACAGGCGAATCATGGCGGGCGTCCTGACGAGCCGCGGGGCGTGAGCCCCCGGGTGAAGGCGGGGTAATCCGGCGTGCAATCGGCCACCGGAGAGTGTAGCATGAGTCGAAGTTGGTCCGCCAGCCCCGCCCCGCCGGAATCCGTGGGCTCACGCCCCCGGCCCGCCCTCCCGATGCGACACCTCCTCGCCACCCTGTCGGTGCTGTTCGCGCTGCCGGTCGCGCGTGCCGCCGACCCGCGCGTCGGCCTCCGCCCGGCCTACGGGACGGTTCCCGCGACGTTCGTTGACTCGATCACGCCGCCCGCGGCCGAGCGCGGCAAGACGACGCGCGTGACCTTCACCGGCCACGGCTTCGGCCCCGGACTCGACGTGTGGGCGTCGCTCCCGGCCGGCGCGCTGAGGGCCGTGCCCGTGGAGAGCCGGCCGGACCGACTGGTCTACGACGTGTCCGTCGCGGCGGACGCGCCCGTCGGCGTGTGCGGGCTGCGCGTCGCCACGGTCCACGGGCTGTCGAACCTGCACCTGTTCCTGATCGACGACCTGCCGACACGGGCGGGGGTCACGGGCGATCCGCTCGCGGTCCCGGCGGCGGCGTGGGGGACGTTCCGCGACGGCGGTGTTGACCGCTACCCCATCACCGTCGCGGCCGGGGAGCGGGTGAGCTTCGAGGCGGTCGCGACCCGCTTCGGCAAGGACGCCGATCCGCTCGTCACGATCCGCGACGCCGCCGGGGCGTTCGTGGCGCAGCGCGACAACGACCCCGGCCTCGGCTTCGACAGCCGCTTCGAGCACCACTTCGCCGCGGCCGGGACGTACACGGTGGAGGTGCGAGACGCCCGCTTCAAGGGCGGCGACACGCACCACTACGTCCTTCGCGTCGGCCGCTTCCCCGCCGGCCGCGTCGCGGTGCCGGCCGCGGTCGAGGCCGGGTTCGTCGGGCACGTGACGCTCCCGGAGGTGCCCGACGGCGCGTTCCCGGTCGCGGCCCCGCGGCGCGTCCCGCTCGGGCCGTTCGACGCCGTGCTGAAGCGGCCCGGCGACCACGGCTCGGCATGGGTGCCGCTCACGACGGCGGCCGGGCCGGTGACCGTCGCCGACCCGTTCGACGCGGCGCGGGACACCGCCCTGTCACAAATCGCGTCGCCGCCCGCCGTGTTCGCGTTCCAGCTCGCGCCGGGCCGGCTGAACCCCTTCCTCGCGCTCGACCGCACGCTGACGCTCGGCCGCGCCCAAGCCACCCCTGCGGTCGTGCCCGGCGTGCTGTGCGGGGTGCTGCGGACGCCCGGCCGGGCCGACACCTTTCGCGTCCGGCTGGCGAAGGGCGATCGGCTGTTCCTCCGCGGCGAGGCCCGGGGGCTGAACTCGCCGGCGGAGCTCGAACTGGCAGTGACCGACCGCCTCGGCCGCGAACTCGCTCGCGCCGCGGAGCAGAACGACGAGGCGTATCTGAACTTCACCGCACCCGCGACCGGCGACTACGGCGTCGCCGTGCGCGACGCCCTCCGCGACGGCGGCGACGCCTACGCGTACCGCGTGACCGCCCGCCGCGAGCAGTTCCCGCCGACGCTGACCGCCGAGGTCGAGGGGCTCACGGTGCCGCAGGGGTCGTACCAGCCGGTGCCGGTCGTGGTGACGCGACCCGGGGGGGGCGGCAGTGCCGTCGGGCTGCGACTCGTCGGCGGACCGCCCGGCCTGCGGCTGACGCCGGACGAGATCCCCGCCGGCGCTACGGCGGTCGGTTGCAAGCTCGAAGCCGACGCGACCACTCCCGTCGGCGTTCACACCGTGCAGATCGCGGCCGACGTGGGGGGCGAGTGGGTGGCGGTCCGGACGCGGCCGCTCATCGACCGCAAGCTGGAGAACGTGGACCTCATCCCGCTGGCCCTCCGCGAGGACCAGCGCCGCCTGCCGCCGGCCGTTACCGATCGGATCGTGGTGCAGGTCACGCCGCCGGCGCCGTTCACCTTCGACCTGCCGGAGGCGGCCGTGGCGTTGCCGCGATACCAGAAGGCGACGGTCCCACTCGTCACCACTCGTGCGGCCGGCTTCGACGGCCCGATCACGTTCGCCGCGGCCGGCGGCCAGCTCGCCGACAAGAGCGAGGGCCGCACCCGGCTGTACGCCGAGTTTCCCGACGCGACGGCGGGGGTGGTGGCGTCGAAGATTCTGTCGAACCTCGGCAAGTCGCGGATCGCCGTGACCGCGACCGGCACCCACGCCGGCCGCCGCGTCGAGTTGACGCGCACGTTCGAGCTGGAGATCACGACCGCGTTCCGAATCGCCGCCGAGCCGACGCCGGTGAAGCTGTTCTCGGGCGAAACCGGCCGCGTGCGGCTGCTCGTGACCCGGGCGAAGTCCTTCGACGGCCCCGTGACGCTGCGGCTGGCTCCGACGACCGACGTGACGGCCCCCGAGGCGGTGACCGTGGCAACGGGCTCCGACGCGGCCGAGATCGACGTAGCCGTGTCGCCGGCCGCCGCGGCCCGGCAGCAGAACCTGACGGGCACGGCGACGGCGGTCGTGGACGGGTTCGAGGAAGAAGTCCGGGTGTCCATCCCGGTCGAGGTGCGGAAGGTCGAGCCGAAGAAGAACTGAGGGTCGCATGCGCCGCCCGCTCGCCGTCGTGTTCGCGCTCGTCGCCGCCCCCGCGTCCGCGGCGGAACCGGTCGAGTTCCGCCGCGACGTGATCGCCGCCCTGTCGCGCGCCGGGTGCAACCAGGGCGCCTGCCACGGCTCGCCGCAGGGGAAGAACGGCTTCCGCCTCTCGCTCCGCGGGGCCGACCCCGACCTCGACCTCGTCACCCTCACGCGCGAGACCGGCGGCCGCCGCGTCAGCCCGCAGAACCCCGACGACAGCCTGATTTTGTTGAAGGGGAGCGGGCGCGTGCCGCACCAGGGCGGGCGGCTGTTCGGCCCGTCCGACCCCGCTTACCGCGTCATCGCGGCCTGGGTCGCCGCCGGCTGCCCCGACAGCGCCCCCGCCGGCCTCGTCCGCCTGGAAATCCAGCCCGGCGGCTTCGAGAAGTCCGACCCGCCGGCACGACAGCTCGCGGCGTTCGTCCACTTCCGCGACGGCACCCGCCGCGACGTGACCGCCCTCACGGTGTTCACGTCCAGCGACCCGGCGGCGGTGCCCGTGTCGCCCGCCGGGCGCGTCACATTCCCGCGCACCGCGGAGGCGTCCGTACTGGCCCGCTACCTCGACCAGATCGCCGGCGTACGCCTCGTGCGCGTCGAACCGGACCCGGCCTTCGCCTTCCGCGGCCCGCCCCCCGCGAACGCGATCGACGAACTCGTCTTCGCCAAGCAGCGCGAGTTGCAACTCCTCCCCGCCGCGGTCTGCTCCGACGAGGTGTTCCTCCGCCGCGTGTACCTCGACGTGACGGGCACGATCCCCACGCCTGAAGCCGCCGCGGCGTTCCTCGACTCAAGGGGGCCCGACAAGCGGGCGAAGCTGATCGACCGCCTACTCGCGTCCGACGACTACGCGCTGTTCTGGGCGATGAAGTGGGCCGACGTGCTCCGCGGCAGCCCGACCACGATCAGCGACCGCGGCGTCCACAGCTTCCACCGCTACCTCGTCCGGACCGTGGCAGACGACCGGCCGGTGACGGAATTCGCCCGCGACCTGCTGACGGCGAGCGGCAACACGCTCCACCGCCCGGCGGCGAACTTTTTCCGCGTCAGTCGCACGCCCGAGGAGGCGGCGGAGGCGGCGGCCCAGCTGTTCCTCGGCGTGCGGGTGCAGTGCGCGAAGTGCCACAACCACCCGTTCGAGAACATCACCCAGGCCGACTACTACGGCCTGGCGGCGTACTTCGCCCGCGTCCAGTTGAAGGGGGCGCAGTTCGGCCTCGACGACGAGGTGGTCGCGCTCGCCCCGGGCCGCGAGCTGAACAACCCGCTCACCCGCCGCCCGCGGCCGCGGGTCGCGTTCGGCGACCGTGCGCCCGCGCTCGGCCCCGACGACGACCGGCGGAAGGCACTCGCCGACTGGCTCTCGGCGCCGGCGAACCGCTATCGCCGTCGGTGGTCAACCGGGTGTGGTACCACCTGCTCGGGAAGGGGGTCGTGGACCCGGTGGACGACTTCCGCGACACGAACCCGCCGAGCAACCCGGAGTTGCTCAAGCTCCTGGCCGACGACTTCGCCCGCGGCGGCTACCGGCTGAAGCCGCTGATCCGCACGATCCTCAACTCGCGGACGTACCAGCTCGCCGCCGCGGCGCCGGCGCAGTCGCCGCGGGCCGCGGACCCGGAGCGGTACTTCGTGAAGGCCGCCGTGCGGATGCTGGCCGCCGAGCAGGCGCTCGACGCGGTGTCGGCGGCGACGGGCGTGCCAGAGGAGTTCAAGGGCTATCCGAAGGGGACGCGGGCGCTCGACTTGCCCGAGGGCGGCGTGGCGCACCCGTTCCTGCAGGCGTTCTCGAAGCCGGTCCGCGACGCGGTGTGCGAGTGCGCCCGCGAGGACGACCCGGGGCTGCCGCAGGTGTTGCACATGCTCAACAACGCCGGTGTGGTCGGCAAGGTTCGCTCGGCCGACGGCCGCGTCGCCGGCTGGCTGCGGGCCGGGAAGGACGCCGAGTGGATTGTGGAGCGCGTCTACCTGGCGACGCTCAGCCGCCGGCCGACGGCCCGGGAGCGCGAGTTGGTGACGCGCCACCTGGCGACGGTGCCCGACCGGGCGGCAGGGTTGCAGGACGTTCAGCACGCGCTGCTCAACACGAATGAGTTCTGCTGCGGCATTGAACGTGGGCCGGCTTCCAGCCGGCCGGGCCGAACACGGCCGGCTGGAAGCCGGCCCCACACCGGAGCCGCCCGTGCTCGCCTCACTCCTTGCGTGCGTTGTCGCCGTGCCCGCGCCGCGGTTCCCCTTCGACGCTGCCGCGGCCGCCAAGTACCGAATCGACTACGCCGCGGACTTCAACCTCCACCCGGACGTCACCAACTCCGTCGGCATAAAGCTTGTCCTGATCCCGCCGGGGTCGTTCGAGATGGGGGCGAACGGCAGCAAGTACCGGGTCGCGCTCGAAGCACTACTACGCCGGGGCCACCGAGGTGACGCTCGGCCAGTATCGCCGGTTCCGGCCGGGGCACCGGGTCGAAGGGGCCGCGGACGAGTTCAACGCCGACGACCGGCCGGCGGCGATGGTGGGTTGGGACGACGCGCGCGCCTACTGCGTGTGGCTGAGCGAGCAGCCCGCGGAGAGGGCCGCGGGCCGCGCGTACGCGCTCCCGACGGAGGCCCGGTGGGAGTGGGCCGCTCGCGCCGGCACCGCCACGACGCGCTACTTCGGCGACGCCGACAAGGAGCAGGCGAAGTTCTCGTGGTTCAACCACACCTACACGCCGAACCCGAAGCACGAGTCGAACGGCCGCGGGCGGCGGCGGGTGGGGCAACTCCCCGCGAACGCCTGGGGGCTGCACGACGTGCTCGGCAACGTGTGGGAGTGGTGCGGCGACCGCCGTTCGGACGCGGCCACCGGCGAGACGCGCGACCCGGTGATGCGGGGCGGGTCGTGGCGGTCCGGGGGGTTCCACTGCACCGCCGTCGCCCACGACCCGGGCTCGCCGGGCACGAAGGCCGACAACATCGGATTCCGCGTGGTGTGCGACGTCGGCGCCCGCTAACCGATCAACTCGACGGCGTGCCCCTCGGCGCGCGTCGGCGGTTCCAGGCGGTCCAACAGGTGCTCGATCACCCGCCGCGGGACTCCCGCCCGGCGGCCGGCGTTCTGGCGGAACACCACGTCCGCCGGCGGCTCCAGGTACACCACCTCCACCCGCGCCGCGTAGTCGGCGAACAGATCGACCCAGCGCCGCCGCGTCGCGCGGACGGTGTTCGTGGCGTTGAACGCGAAGTCGCGGCCGGCGCGGAGGTGCTCGCGGCACCGCTCCTTCGCCGCCTGTACGACCGCCCCCTGGTCGTCGGTCGCGTCCACGTCGAGCTCGCCGCGGATGTCGTCGAGCGAGACCACCCGCAGGTCCGGCCGACTCGCCGCCAGCCAGGTGTCCTTCCCCGCGCCCGGGAGGCCCGACATCAGCGTCACGGTGCAGCGGTACGCCTCGCGCGGCTCGAAGTGCAGGCTCGACAACTCGTCGCGGAAGAACAAGAACCGGGCGTGGTCGTTGGCGAACGGGTACGGCCGGCCCCAGCAGCCGGCCTCCTCGGCGGCCAACCGGTACAGGTGCAGTGCGTCTTCGGGTCGTCCCGGCTCCGCGGTGCGGCGGCCGCGGGTGTCGGCGAGCGCGAACTGGTAGAGCAGCCGGTGATCGACTGCGCACGACAGGGCGATCACCTCGCGCGACGGGTCAGGCTTCTCCAGCAGGTACGGCGGCCGGCCGTGGTAGCGGACCAGCCCCGCCACCGCCTCGCGGAAGCCGAGCGGGCAGCCGAGCTGGCGCAGCACCCGCCGCGCGATCCGCTCACCAACCTGGGCGTGCTTCGGCGAGCGGGTTCGGCCGGTGTCGGTGTCGAGAACGGTTGTGGCCGGCTTTCCCGCGTCGTGGAACAGGGCGGTGAAGACGAGTTTCAACTGATCGGCCGCGTCGAGGTCGCCCCAGCCGTCAAGGCGTTCGAGTTCGGCGGCGACCATGCGTGTGTGTGTCCACACGTCGCCCTCGGCGTGCCAGCCGGCGTCCTGCGCGCACGCGGCCATCGCTCGCGCCCACGGCTCGGGCTCGGCCCAGGCGAGCAACTCAGCGACGGACGCCCGTTCGACTTCCTCCCACGTCATGACCACAACCCCGCGTCGTCGGCGAGCCGGTTCGGCACCATCGCCTGGTGCTGCCAGTGCTCGCTCTGTTTCACCTTCTCCACGAATTCGGGCCGCACCAGCTTCGCCCGCCGGGTCACCATGCCGCCGGCCTCGGTGCGGAGGTACAGGCCTTCCATCAGGTCGTCGGCGCGGCCGGTGAGCGGGTTGTCGAACGCGCTGTCGAACCTTGACGGGCCGACGAGCGCCCGCAACTCGTCTTCGCCGACTGGGCCGCGGTGCAACACCGGGACCGTGTGGACGCCGGTGCCGTCGAGCCGCGCCAGCCGGGCCTCCAGGTCGAGGAACACGCCGGCCTCCTTGTCGTAGACGTCGAACTCGAAGAAGTAGTGCGACAGCGCCCGGTAGTGGACCGAGTGCTTGGCGTACAGCCACTCGCCGAACAGGATCAGGCGGTCTTCGAGCATCGCCTCCAGGACCGGCCGCGAGCCGGTGACCCACTGCTTGAACAGGTCGTACTGCGGGTGCATGCCGCTGGTGATCTCGTGCCCGCGGCACTGCATCACGAGCCGGCCGGCGGGCGTGAAGTGGACGCCGACGTTGGTGCCGTCGAGCTTCTCCTCGACGACCAGCGACGGGTCGGCGACGAACGCCGCCGACTCCTTCGGCCCGAGGTGCTTGTCGTCGTCGGTGCCGCGGGAGCCGAACAGGTGCGGCGTCCGCGGGTACTTCACGAAGTCGTCGCGCGACGCACCCATGACGGCCTCCCGGCGGGGATACGGGTCGGGGGGTGACACGCGCGACGGTGGGGAGGTTCGGTGTGAGGCCGGCTTCTAACCGGCAATCGCAAGGCCGGGTGGAAGCCGGCCCCACGTCCGATCACCCGCCGAACACCGGGACGCGCCCGCCCACGCCGACGCCCCAGCCGGCGCCGCCGAATGGGACCGCGCCCGCGTCCGGCTTCCCGCGGTCGGCCTCGTGGTCCTGGCCGGGCCACGCGGCCGGTAGGTCGAGCCCCACGTCCACGGCGCCGCTCCCGTCGCCGAGCCGCAAGTCCGTCGCGGCCCGCGGGTCGTCGGGCAGTCGCAGCAGGCGCGGGTCGGCGACGCGGTCGTGCGTCGTCCAGCCGGGTGGGTAGAACGCCTGGCTCGCCTTGAACAGCGGGCCGGCGCGCAGCCGGGCGAACGGGTCGGCTTTCGTCGCGCCCGGTCGGGCACCCCACAGTACGTTCCCGCCCTCGCGCAACGGCCCCGCGTCCTTCCCGAGCACGACCGCACCAGGTACGCCGTCGGCCTGCACGAACAGGTTGTTGAACACGTCACGCTCGGTGTTCCGCAGGCTGGCGGCGCCGAGGCCGAACAGGAAGTAGTCGCGGTACACCGGCCCGCGCCGCAGGAACGTGTTGTGGTACGCCCGCAGCACCGGGTAGACCGGGCTGCCGTGGTCGCTCAGCAGGTGCCCTTCGTCCCGCAAGAAGGCCCCGGTCGGGTCCGGCTCGCGCTGCAACTGGTAGTACACGCCCGCCCGCTGGTCGAACACGTTGCGGTAGACGAACAGCCCCGAGTCGGCGTCGTGCGTGGCCGGCGACTCGTCCTTGTCGATCTCGTGCTGCTGGAGCACGCCGAGGCACGCCCCGATGCGGTTGTGGTGGACGCGGAACGAGTGCCACCGCAGCTTCGGGCCGAACTCCAGGCCGTCGTCGTTGAAGTTGTCCACGAAGTTGTGGTGGAACCGGAGGTTCTTCACGTAGCGGAGGAAGGCGAAGTCGTGGTCGTCGGTGAACTCGCAGTTGGCGAGTTCGACGTCCTCGTTCACGGGCTGGTGGTTCTGGAACACGACCTGGTAGCTGGCCGTGCCGCGGTACTTCATGTGCGCCCGGCCGGTCCACGGGGCGGCGAGCCCGCGGAACGCCGAGTGCGTGACGCGGACGTTGCGCGAGGCGTTAACCAGCAACCCGGGGAAGCCGCCGTACACGGTCAGCCGGTCGAGGTGGACGTCCTCCGAGCCGTAGACGTGGACCATCGGGCTCCCGGTCGCGCCGCGCAACACCAGCCCCTCGACGCGGACGTGCCTCACGCCGCTGACCCGCAGCACGTCGTCGCCGAATCCGACGGCGACCACGAGTGAGAGCTTGCGCGGGTCGGCCTCGCCGCGGTAGGCGCGGCCGCCGAGGCCCGGAAGCGTGTGGTGCGCCAGCCGGACGTGGACGCGGTTCGTGTCGCGGTTGAACCACAGCCCGGGGCCGCAGTACACGCCGGCGTCCTTCGCCTTGTCGGCCGGCTGAAACTCGTTCGTCGCCCAGAGGTCGGCCGCGGAGCGGTAGCCGTGCAGCGGCACCATCGAGTCGGCGAAGTTGCCGAGGGCGAGGGGCCGCTGCTCCTCGATGCCCCACAGCGGCTCCCACGCGCCCGGCAGGAACTGATGTGGCACCCGTCGGTCGGCGGCGTGTGGGTACGTCTTGGTCGAAACGTACTCGCCCGGCGCGCCGCCGGGGACGGGCTCCCAACTCGCCGCGGGGGCGTCGTGGAAGTCGGCCAGGCCGCCGTCGAGGACCGGCAGTTCGCCGGGGTATGCGGCAATGACGACCGGCGCGCCGGGGGTGCCGGAGCGGGTCAGGGACACCTTCTCGCGGTACACGCCGGCGGGGAGCAGGAGCGTGTCGCCGGGTCGGAGTCGGTTCGCGCCGTGCTGTAACGTCCGCCACGGCCGCGCGGCCGAGCCGTCGTTGGCGTCGTCCCCCTTCACCGGATCGACGTGGAGCGTCGGGCCGGCCGGCATCGCCCCCGCGGTCGCGGTCGGAAGCGGGCGTTGAGGCGGGTGCGACCGCGCCGGCTGTGCGGCGGCGGCTGCGGGGAGGGCGACGACAACGACGCCCGCGGCGAGGAGTCGGAGCACGCGAGTCTCCTTCAGGGGCGGCCGCCGGTCCAGCGGCGCAGGAGGTTGTGAGTCATCCGCTCGACGCGCGGGTCGGGGCCGTGCGGCCGGCCGTTGTGCACGAACGGCAGCCAGTGCCCCGGCGGCGACGCCAGCCCCTGCGCCCAGAAGATCGTCGCCGCGTTGAACACCGTGTTGCCGCGCGGCCCGGGGTAGATCGTCGCCTCGTAGTGGCTCTCCTGCTCGCCCCCGTTCCACGTCTTCCCCGCGGCCAACACCTCCAGCCCCGGGATCGGCGCCGGGTTGCCGTGGTGCTCCCAGCCGACGAGGCCGGGGATCCGGTCGCCGGCCTTCATCCCGGTGCCGGCGAAGGCCCAGTGGTCTGGCTTCGTACACACCCAGTCGCCGGAGCCGTTGAACGGGATGACGGTCCGCGCCCCGATGAGCGTCGCCTCGTCCGGGCCGGGCTCGGGCAGGTCGGCCATCCACTTCTCTTCCTCCGGCCGCACCCCGCCGTACCGCCCACGCCGCTCGATGATCCGGTTCGGGCGGCCGTCCGCTGACGGCGAGAACGGCGTGACGAAGCACACCGCGTTGCCGCTGAAGAAGCCGACGTTCACCCCGCGGCGCACGGCCTCGGTTACGTGGTCGAACTGCGGCCGGCTCCAGTACTCGTCGTGCCCGATCGACAGGAACGCCTTGCACCGCGTCACGGTTTCGAGGGAGGCGTGTACGTCCTCGTTCGTGCAGTAGGTCACGTCGTACCCGTGCTTTTCGAGCCAGTACGTGAACGGGAACTCAAACAGGAGGAACTCGCCGGTGCCGAGTGACAGCGGGTTGTCGCTAACCTGCGGGTAGCGGGCGAACGGGCGGTCGAAGCTGGCCCGCACGCCGGACACGAGCGGCTTCCGGTCCGGCCGGTCGTTGTCGTACAGGGAGTACGCGTCGGGCCACTTGTTGTACGCCTGCCAGGTGTTCGTGCTGCACTGCACCAGCACGTCGGCGGGGCGGTCGTCGGTAACGACGAAGATCGCGGCCGACTGGTAGCGGTGTCCCGCGGCGGACAGCTTCGCCAGGTACACGCCGCTCGGCCAGTCGGCGGGGATGGTGAGGGCGGCGCACGCCTCCCACCGGCACTCCCGGAGCCGGGCCGGGCCGACCGGCGGCGTCGGCTGCGGGGTCACGTTCACCGGCCCGAGGGTGCGCATCAGCCGGCCGCCGGCCCCGCCGTAGTAGCCGAGGCGGTACACGTCGATGGTGACGGCCGAGGCGGGGACGCAGCTGACGCAGAAGCCGATCTCCTGGCCGGCCCGCACACTCATCCGCGTGCAGTAGCCTTCGAGCACCGACTGCCGGTACTTCGCCGCGGCGTCGAATTTCACGTAGGTGAGCTGCCAGTCGGTCGAGCCGGGCCGCGCGTTCTCGTCGG
>JBGAQM010000182.1:0-11801 GCA_044220735.1 Urbifossiella sp.
GGGCTCCTCACTCCTGGCCGCCGCCCCCGTCGTCCCCGAGTTCCTGGCGCGGGCCGCCGCCCAAACCCCCGCCGCCGAGAAGGACACCATCCTCGTCGTCGTCGAACTCGCCGGCGGCAACGACGGGCTGAACACCGTCGCCCCCTACGGCGACGACCTGTACCACCGCGCCCGCCCTACGCTCGGCCTCACCCGCCGCGAGGTGCTCCGCATCGACGACTACCACGGCCTCCACCCGCGGCTGACCGAGCTGAAGCAACTGTACGACAACAAGCAACTCGCCGTGGTCCAGGGCGTCGGCTACCCGAACCCCGACCGGTCGCACTTCGAGAGTATGGACATCTGGCAGCTCGCCGACCCCGGCCGCGCCCAGACGAACGGCTGGCTCGGCCGCACGATCCCGGCCATGCGCGCCCGCGAGGCCGGCGTGCCCGGCATGTTCGTCGGCCAGGACCGCCTGCCGGTCGCACTACAAGGGGCCGACGGCGGCGTCATCAGCCTTGCCGACCGGGCCAGCTTCCGCCTGCAACTCACCGGCAATGCCGCCCCGCGCCGCCGGCTCATCGAGGAACTCAACGGCGACACCGCCGGCGGCGACCTGACGGCGTTCGTCCGCCGCCGGCAGGTGCAGACGTACACGAGCCTCCAGAAGATCGAGGAGGCGCTGCGCGACAGCCAGCCGACCAACAACCAGCCGCGGCGCTTCGACCAGCCGAACCAGCCGGGGAACGAACTCGCCCTCCTCGGCGGGAAGCTGAGCCTGATCGCCCGGCTGATCCAGAAGGGGCTCGGCACCCGCATCTACTACGCATCGCTGGGCGGGTTCGACACCCACTCGTCGCAGGCCGACATGCACGCCGACCTGATGGGGGAACTGTCGAGCGCGGTCGGCCAGTTCTTCGGCCAGCTCGGGGGCGAAGCAAGTCGGGTGGTGCTGATGACGTACAGCGAGTTCGGACGGCGGGTGAAGCAGAACGGCAGCCGCGGCACCGACCACGGCAGCGGCTCGAACCTGTTCGTGGCCGGGCCGAAGGTCGCCGGCGGGCTCGTCGGCCGGCACCCGAAGCTCGACGACCTCGTGGACGGCGACGTCCGCTTCCACACCGACTTCCGCCGGGTGTACGCGACGCTCCTCGACCAGTGGCTCGGCGTCGAGAGTCGGCTGGTGTTAGGGCAGGTGTTCGAGCCGCTGCCGCTGATCGACAAGGCGAAGCCGGCCGTGCCGGCGGGTTCCGCGCCGCCCCCGCGGCCGGGCGGCCCGGTGCGAACCGGGGCGGCCGAAGTGATCGAGGCGCCGCCGGTGCCGGCCGCCCCGCCGCCGGCGCCGAGACAGTAATCCGGGCGAAGCCCACCCGCCGCGGCGGGTGGGGTTGTTCGCGTCTTGATGCTTCACGTCTCCTCCCGGCGCAGAACACCACGTTTGGAGCCACCCGATGCCCCGCATCGCCCCCGCGGTCGCTCTGCTCCTGGCTGCCGCCCCCGGCGTGGCCCGCGCCCAGGAGCCGGAACAACTCCTCTCGCCGACGACGCAGGTGTTCCTCCGCTGGGACGGCGTTACCGCCCACAAGGCCGCCTACGACGGCTCCGCAATCGGCGCCGCACTCCGCGGCCCGACCGGCGACTCGGCCCGCGCCATGCTCGCCCGCTTCCCCAAGATGCTCGGCAACAGCCTCCTCGCCGGGCCGCTCCTCGACGGCAAGTCGCCCGCCGACCTGAAGGCCGTTCACGCCGACCTCAAGGCCGCGGAACAGGCGCTCGACCTGCTGCTCGACAAGGGCGTCGTCTTCGCCGCCGAAGTCACCGAGCCGCGGCCGACGCTCGCCGGCGTCGGCAAGGCGCTCGGCGGGCTGTTCGGCGGCAAGGCGCCCGCGCCCGAGAACTTCCTACCCGACGCGCGCGTGCTGGCGATCGTGCCCGACGCCGCCGACCGGGCGCAGGTCGTGTTCGGCACGCTGCGGCTGCTGTTCAAGCAGAACGGGCAGAGCGTGGAACCGCTCCCCGAGGCGTTCGGCCGCGCCGGGTTCCGCGTCGCCGACGAGGGGCGGGCCAACCCGCTTCGCACGGCGTGGTGGGTGGAAGGGAAGCACGTCGTCTTCTACGCCGGCACCGCCGACCCGGCGGCCGTGGCGAAGGGGATGGCCGCGAACGCGAAGGCCGGCGGCGTCACGGGGCACCCGCTGTTCCAGCGGACGCTCAAGGCCGGCGAGTTCGAGTCGGTGGGGCGCGGGTTCGTGGACGTCGCCGCCGCCGGGGCGCTGGCGAAGCGGCTGGCCGGGCCCTTCGTCCCGGGTGTCGGCGAGAAGCTGGACGCCCTCGGCGTCGGCAACCTGAAGGCGGTCGTGTACTCGTCCGGGTTCCAGGGGAAGGAGTCGCGGGCGCTCATCGAGCTCGACCTGCCCGGCGAGCGGAAGGGGTTCGCCCGCGTGCTCAAGCCGGCGCCCGTCACGCCCGCCGACCTGCCGCCGCTGCCGACGGACGTGAGTCGGTTCAGCCTCCTGCGGCTCGACTACGCCGCCACCTACGACGCGCTGCTCACCGCCGTCGATGCCCTGGGCGACCCCGACGACCGCAGTGACGACGCGAAGGACCCCGCCGCCGCGCGGCAGCGCCGGCGGCAGGAGCTGGAGCGCGAGCTGACCAAGACGCTCGGCATTAACCTCGGCGCGGACCTGATCCCGCACCTGGGGGACAAGTTCTGCCTCTACCAGTCGCCGACGGAGGGGCTGAGCGTGTTCGGCACGGTGGCGTGCTTCTCGGTGAAGGACGTGGCGAAGGTGCGGGCCGCGGCCGACCAACTGACCCGCGGGCTGGAGGGCCTGGCCGGCGGCCGGACGAAGGTGCGCAAGCGCCTCTCGGCCGGCGTGGACACGCGCGAGGTTTACAACCGCGAGTTCGGGCTGGTGACGCCGACGTACGCGGTGGTGGGCGACTGGCTGGTGATCGGCGGCACCCCGCAGTGCGTGCAGGGCTTCGCCCTCCGCCACGCCGGGCGGATCGCGAAGTGGAGCCCCGACGCCGAGACCGCGGCCCGGCTGCGGCTGATGCCGTCGGACTCGGTGGGGATTCAATACTGCCGGCCGGAGTCGGTGGTGAAGAACCTGTGCACGATCGCCCCGCTGGTGCTGGGGCAGATCGGCATGTTCGGCGAGCGGAACAGCCCGGAGTTCAACCCGACGGAAATCGGCCTCGTCCCGAACGCCCACGAGCTGAGCAGCCACCTGTTCCCGAACCTGACGTACACCCGCGACGACGGCCGGACGGTGCGGATCGACGTCCGCGACTCGTTCAGCCTGCCGCTGGAGTTCATCGGGTTGGAGCCGTTCCTCTTCGCCGGGCTGATCCGCTGACGCGGTGAACGGCCGGCTGGTCGTTGGTGCGAGTCGTTGCCACCCCCGACCAGCCGGCTCACGCCGGCCGTTCGCCTACGGCAATTCCGCCACCCGCATCCGCCGGAACTGAAGGTCCGTCGTCGGGTCGTGCCCCTGGATCGACAGATGCCCCGCCGCCGTCCGGAGCCCCTGTCGCGGGTTGTCGTTCGCCTTCCGGTCGTCGGTCCAGTCCACCGTCTGGTAGCCGTTCACCCACGTCGCGACGTGCGCCCCGTCGGCCAGCACGGTGAGCGTGAACCACTCGTGGTCGTTGCTCACGACCTTCCGCGACGGCACCCGCCGGTAAATCGCCCCCGTGCCGAAGTCGAGCGGCTTGGTGCGGTCCTCGCCGAAGTAGCCGTTCTGAATCTGCGCCTCGTAGCCGTTCTGGTACTGGTCCGGCACGCACCGGAAGAAGATGCCGCTGTTGAGCCACTTCCCGTTGCTCTTACACTCGGTCTGGAACACGAAGTTGGCGAACGCCTTGTCCGTCTTCAGGTCGCCGGGGCCGTTCTTCACCGACAACTCGCCGGTGCTGGTCGCCTCGAACTTCGACGCGGCCCGCTTGGGGTCGGCGGCGTTCACCGTCCAGCCGGCGAGGGTCTTGCCGTTGAACAGGGCGGTCGTGCCGCCCGGCTTCAGTTTCGCGGCGCGGACGAGGACGGGCGTAGTGCCGTCGGTCTCGATGAGGAACGGGGCGCGCTTCAACTCGGGTCGGTCGGACACCTGCCCGGCCTGGGACTGCGACGCCCCGCCGCCGGTCGCGCTGAGGGATGCGGAGTTCCCGTCCTGCGAGTAGCGGACGGTCGCCCACGCCCCTTCGAGCGGTGAGTTAAACGTACTGTGCCCGTTCGGGCTGATGACCTTGCCGGCGCCCGCGGCCTCGATGGTGTACTCGAAGGCGGTGCCGAACCGGCTGGTCGGGTACGCGACCGTCTTCTTCCCCTTGCCGAGGATCAGCGTGCCGTCCTTGACCTCGGCGGCGCCGTCCACCTTCCAGCCGAACGTCGATTCGCCGTCGAACAGCATCAACCAGCCGTCGGCGACCTCCTGTGTGCTGAGGCTCGCGGCTTTCGGCTGGGCCGCGGCGGGTCCGGCCAACGACAGGAGGACGAGCGTGGAGAGCGCGTTGCGCATGTCTCAGTTCCGTGAGTCGGGATGCCGCGAAAAATCGTCGGACGCAGGAATCGGTGTCTTCTCTTTCGGGCGGGAGTCGTCTCAAGGCATTGTTTGGTAGCGTGTTACGAGCCGGTGCCCGGGACGGCGTCACTCCAACAATGATTCTTCCAGTTGACTCAATGCTTCTGGGACGGGGTCCCTCCGTTTTCTGGAACCAAGTGCGTCGGTTCGAGCGACTCCGACACGGCCGCAGGGAGCCCCTCGCGGAAGCTCTGGTACCGCGGTTCCCAACCGAGTTCGCGCTTGGCCCGCCGGTTCGACACGCGCCGGTTCGCGGCCCCCGGCTCCGGTCGCGGGTCGAACGTCGCCGGCGGGGCGCCCAACAGTCCCGCGAGCAACGTGTAGAACGCCCGCCGTGGGGTCGGGGTGTCGTCGGCGATCGTCCACGTCGATCCCTGCGCGGCTTGCGCTTCGGCAGCTACCACGGCGTCGGTGCCGTCCGCGACGTGGACCAGATTCAGCCACTTGTCCGCGTCGCCGACGAGCGGTTCGCCCTTGAGGATCGGCTGCTTCCGCAACAGTCGGTCGGGGCCGTACAGCCCCGCGAAGCGGAGGATGATTGCGTCGGGCCGCAGGTTCCGGAGCAACTGCTCGGCTTCCAGCACGACGCGACCCGCCTCCTCGGTCGGCTCCGTCGGGCTAGCTTCGTCCACCCAGCCGCCGTCGGACTGGCCGTAGACGCTGGTGCTCGATACGTACACGAACCGCCCGCCGGCCGGCATGGCTGCGAGCACGTTCCCCAACCCGCCGACGTACACCTCGCGCATCGAGCGGCCGGCACTTCGGTCCATTCCAACGGCGTAGAGGACGGTTGTGGCTTCGGGCAGGGCGGCGAGGCTGGCGGCGTCGGTCACGTCGGCGACGACCGGTTCGACGCCCAACGCTCGCAGTTCCGCGGCGTTGCGACGGGTGACGGCGGCGACGCGGCGGCCGGCCGCGACCCACCGGGCGGCGACCCGTCGGCCGAGGTAGCCGCAGCCGAACACCAGCGCGGCGGGGGGTGCCGGGGCGGGCGGGGTCACGTATCTCTTCCGGTGAGTCCGGGCGGGGCCGGTCGTCTGTTCCCGCGTCCGCTGCCAACAGGGTATCCCGACCGATGGGCGAGTCCACCCCGGCCGACCCCCCGGCCCCGGCCGACCGGCTCCCCCTCCCGTCGCGCCGCGCCCGCGTCGGCTGGTACGCCCTCGCCTTCGTCGCCACCGCCGCGATCATTTCCGCCGGCTACCGGCTCGACAAGATCAGCCTCCGCGAGCCGATCGACTACGACATGGACTGCCTCCTCATCATGCCGATGGTGAAGGCGACGGTCGAGAACGGCCACCACTGGCGGAACGAGCGGATGGGCTACCCCGGGGCGTACGAACTGTACGACTTCCCGGTCGTGGACCACGCCCACTTTGTACTCATCTGGCTGCTCGGCTGCGTCGTCCGCGACTGGGTGGTGGTGTTCAACCTGTTCCACCTGCTGACGTGGCCGCTGACCGCGGTCACGACGATGTGGGCCTTCCGCCGACTCGGGCTGACGCACCCGTTCGCCTGCGCCGGCGGCATCCTGTACGCCTTCCTGCCGTACCACTACCTCCGCGGCGAGACCCACTACTTCCTTGCCGCGTACTGGGCCGTGCCGCTGTCGTGGCTGCCGGCGCTGGCGCTGTGCAAGGGCGACTTGCCGTTCTTCACCCGCGGCCCGGACGGGACGTACACGCGGGCGCTCAAGACTCGCGCGGCCGGGTGGCAGGTCGCGCTCGCGGCGCTCACCGCGTCGGCCGGCGCGTACTACGCGTTCTTCGCCTGCGCCATCTACTCTGCCGCCGGTTGCTACGGGTGGGTGTACCACCGCACCTGGCGCGCCGCGGCGTCGGGGGCGCTGCTAGCCGGGCTCGTCGCCGTCTTCGGGGTGATGAACCACTTGCCCTCGATCGTCAACGCCGTCCGCAACGACCACGCCCGGGTGACCGAGCGCTACCCGAAAGAGAGCGAGATTTATGGGCTGAAGATCGCCCACCTCGTGCTCCCGATCGACGCCCACCAGTTGCTCGCGTTCCGCCGGGTGAAGGCGGCGTACACCGGGCACTACGAGCTGAACAACGAGAACGCGTGCGCCCCGCTCGGGGCGGTCGGCGCGGCCGGGTTCCTCGGCCTGCTGGCGGTGTTGGTGGTGCCGAACCGGCTCGGCTGGCCGTACCGCCCGGCCGCGGTCCTCGCCCTGTTCATCCTCCTCTACGCGACGATGGGCGGGTTCTCCTCGGTGTTCAACCTCCTCGTCTTCGACCAGATCCGCTGCCCGAACCGGTTCAGCGTCTACCTGGCGTTCCTCTGCCTGCTGGCGCCCCTGTGGTTGGCCGACACGTATTTCGCCGCGCGCCCCGCGGCGCGCCGCTTCCGCGTCCCCGCGGCCGTCGGACTGGTCGTGATCGGCGTCGCCGACCAGACGCCCTCGACCTGGTACTCGAAGCACGTCGTCGAGCAGATCGAGACGCAGGCGAACCGGTTCCGCCACGACCGCGACTTCTTCGCCCGGGTCGAGGACGTGTCGCCGGGGGCACGGGTGTTCTGCCTGCCGTACATGGCCTTCCCGGAGGTGCCGCCCCTCTACGACTTGAAGGCCTACGAGCACGCCCGGGTGTACCTCCACAGCAACACGTTGGTGTCGAGCTACGGGTCGATCAAGGTCCGCGAGACGGACGAGTGGGTGAAGCACGTGACGTTCGACGGCCCGCGGAATCGGGTCCTACGGGTCGTGGTCCGCGGGTTCGACGCGATGCTGATCGACGGCCGCGGGTACGCCTCGCAGTCGGAGGCCAACAAGGCGGTAAACGAGGTGCGCGAGACCGTCCCCCGCGGGGTGCCGCTGCCGCAAGTCGTCCACGACGACGGCCGGCAAATCTTCCTGGACCTGCGACCGTACCGCGACTGGCTCCGGGCGCAGGACGCGGGGTTCTTCGAGCGCGAGGCGGCTCGGGAACGCGACTTCGTGTCGCTGTGCTTCCTCCGCGGCATGCCGTCCGACCGACCGCAGGGAGTCGAGAACCAGCACCGCTGGGTGTACAACCGGGCCGCCTTCCAGGTCGTCAATCCGTCCGACCGCATCCGGGTTTTCGACTTCGCCGCCACGTTCTCGACGAACAACTCCGGCGACTTCCCGGTGACGCTGACGGGCGCTCCGGGACTGACGTGGGTGAACCGCCCCGACGGCCCAGGCCCGCTGACAGACCAGTTCACCGTGGTCGGGCCGACCGAAGACCGACCGGGGCGGGACGATCGCCGGCACTACCGGATCGAAATCCCGCCCGGGCGGTACACGGTGCGGCTCAGTTCCGCGGCCCCGCCAGACCTGATCACGGGCGACACCCGGCCGATCCACTACGGGCTGTCCGACATCACGTTTGCCGAGGCCCCGCATCGCTGACCGGCCCGTCGCCGGCCCGGCGTCGGGCGTAGGCCTCGATCGCCCGTTCCTGGTCGGCCGTCTCGACCGAGCCCGGCCGAAGTTCGCGCACCCGCGCCAACGCGGCCCGCGCCTCCTCGCCGCCGGCGACGAGGTACGCAGCGACGACCGTGCCGGTACGACCGAGGCCGGCCCCGCAGTGGACGGCGACCCCCAGCCCGCTCCGGTGAGCCTTGAGGATGGTGTCGAGAATGTGGTCGAGCTGCCGGTCGGTGGGCGCCTCGAAGTCCGGCACCGGCACGCTGACGGCCATCAGCCCGGCTTCATTCACCCACCCGCGCGGCAGCGGCTCCTCGGTCAGCGACACGACCAACTCGACCCCGTGCCGCCGGAGCCAGCGGAGGTCGTCGGCCGAGTCCGGCCGGGCGAGGGCGGCGAGGCGGGGCCGATCGACCCACGAGAACCCGGGTGGGGGCATGGGGAACAGAGGTCAGAGGACAGTGGACAGAGGACATGATAGAGCCTATTCCCTTGGGTCTGGTTTGTGACGTCTGACTTCTGTCACATGTCAGCGTAGTGGCTTCTGCCCCGCCGCAGCCCGCAGTCGGTTCGCCTCCTGCCACACCTTCGGGTCGGATTGGAGAAAGTCCACGAGGTTGCCGGTTGAAACGCCGAGCAGCGCCGCGGCCTCCGCGACGCGGGCGGCCGTCGCCGCGAGCACATCGAGCACGACGCCGACCGCCGGCCAGTAGCGCGGGTCTTTGCGGCCGAGAGCGAGCGTGCCGGTGTGTCCGGGCAAGCCGGCGACGGCCTCGGGCGTCAAGTCGGGTGGCAAGTCGTCGCGTAGGTGGAGGTACAGGGCGCGACCAAGGCGTTTGAGGGCGCGGGCCTTGTTCTCGTGCTGCGACCGCGACTCTTCGGCGATGACGAGCAACCCCGTCGGTGGGTGACGGAGGCGGACGGCCGAGCTGGTCTTGTTCCGTTTCTGCCCGCCGGGGCCGCTGGCGCGGTACGTGTCAACGTCGCACTGCGCGAGGAGTTGCTCGGGCGTCAGGGCGGCCCAGGTCGCGCGCGGCTGGCGGGACATGTCGAGTCGGGGGTGGCAGCCGCGGATGTTCGCGGGACCTGGAAGAGAAGCCGGGGGCAGACGCCCCCGGCTCGCCGGCCGGCTTACTTCGACGTCGCGTAGCCCTGCTGGAAGGCCGCGACGCCGACGCCGACTTTGACACCGAAGCCACTCTCGGCCAGCACCAGTTCCAACGCCGCGACGGCGCCGAGTACCTCGAAGGCGTCGGTGTAGCCCATATGGCTCAGCCGCCAGATCTTCCCCTTCATCGCGTCCTGGCCGTCGGCCAACTTGTAGCCGTATTGCTTTTCCAGCTTCTTCAGCGTGCCGGTGCCGTCCACCCCGGCCGGCACCGTGATGACGGTCAGGGCACTGTTCGGCCGCTCGGCAAACAGTTCCAGGCCCATCGCAGTTACCGCCGCACGCGTGGCGGCGGCGATGCGGTTATGCCGCGTCCACAGGTTCTCGATCCCCTCGGCGCGGATGCGCTTCAGGCTGGCCCGCTGGGCGCGGATGAGGGTGTTGGCCGGGGTGAACGGCGTGTCGCTCTCCGCGAGGCTCTTGCGGTAGCGCCGCAGGTCGAAGTAAAAATTCCGGACCGGGGTCGCGTCGATCTTCCGCCACGCCTTGTCGCTGACGCTCACGAACGCCAGCCCCGGCGGCAGCATCAGCGCCTTCTGCGACCCCGTGACGCACACGTCGATCTGCCACTCGTCTACGCGGCACTCCATCGCCCCGAGGCCGCTGATGCCGTCCACGATCAGTAGCGCGTCGGTCGGGGCGACAACCTTGCCGAACGCCGCGAGGTCGTGGCCGACGCCCGTGCTCGTCTCGCTCAGGGTGGCGAACACGGCCTTCGCGTCCGGGTTTGCCTTCACGGCGGCCTCGACCTGCTCCGGAGTCACGGCCTTCCCGTACGGCACCTCGACGGCGACGACGTTCGCCCCGTGTGCCTTCAGGATGCCGCGCCAGCGCTCGCCCCACCGGCCGGCGGTGAGGAGGATCACCTTCTCGCCAGGCGCCAGGCAACTCGACACCGCCGCCTCCATCCCGCCGGTACCCGAACTGGTGATGGTGAACACCGGGTTGGCCGTGCGGAAGACGTACTTCAGGTCCTCGGAGACCTCGGCGAGGATGGCTTTGGCTTCGGCGGCGCGGTGGTACGTAACCGGTCGTGCGAGTTCTAGGAGCGTTTCCTCGGGGACCGGGGTCGGGCCGGGGGTGAACAGGCGCGGCTTCATCAGCGATTGCGTCCTAGTGTGGGATGCGGCAAGAGATTTATTCTAAGGACGCGCCCACCGATCGGCCCGATTCGCGCGTTCCCGCCGGTGGGAAACTGGAGCGACCTGTCGGAAATTGCCGATAGTACGGGGTGACTCACACCCGCGAGGCCCTCATGACCATTACACGTCGCAGCGGCCTCCTGCTCGCACTGACGCTGCCGGCGATGGGCTGCGCGCTCTTCGCTCAGAAGACGCCGACGCCTGCGGCTCAACTCAACCAGGCCGAACTCGTCGCGCACGGGCCGGTGCCCGGCGTCCGTCACTACCTGGTCGTGTACGGCTCCCAGAAGAAGACCCGCAACCCCGCCTACACCCACACCTGGGCGACGCTCGTGACCACGACTGAGGTCGAGGGCGGGGCGCCGCTGGTCGCGGAGGAGACGATTAGCTGGCTTCCAATCGAGCTGCCGATCCAGGCCCTGAGCCGGCAAGTCGTTCCGGGAAAGAACTACGGTAATCACGAGACGATTCGCTACATGCTCGACACGAAGCAGGACGTCGCCTTGTGGGGGCCGTTCGAGGTGTGGCACGGGTTCGCGCATCGGTTTCGCGTGCAGAAGGGGTTTCTGGAGTCCGGGACGGTTGGCTACCAGTGCATCGACACGTGGGGCGAGGCCGGGCGCGCGGGTAACGGGTGCGACTGCATCCACGCCATCACCGACATGGACCCGGTCTACTCGCGTACCGGCTACCCCCTGTTCCTGTACGGGCAGCCGGCGTCGGCGCGGCTCGTGCGGCGGATCATGCATTCGCCCGTGCCCATCAACCCGCGCACGACCCACGACTGGCTCCTCCCGCGGCTCGGGCTCGACCAGTACCCGATCGAGCACCGCGAGTACCACGGACGGGTCGAGGCGTACGACCCCACGACCGGGCGGGGTGGGCTGGTGTACGTGGCCCCGCCGCTGCGGCCGGCGGCGCAGCCGGTGCCGAAGGCGCCCGTTCCCGATCCGAAGACCGGCGAGCCGACGAGCGGGAAGAAACTCGGTAACGGCAAGTCGGCCCCGTGACCGGCGCGAACCCGTGGGGACGGCAGCCCGTCTACCAGTGAACCCGTGCCCGGAAGGAGGTGACCCGTGCGACCGATTGCGACCGGAACCCGCGTCGTGGCGTCGTGTGATTTCCCCAACTTCCTCCGAGGCAGCGAGACCGATGAGTCGCGGATTCGGTCCGCCCGCGAACTGGGCGGACGTGACGGATGAGCCCGGCCCCGAGGACGGGACCGACCCGAAGGACTGGCACCGGAAGCCGTGGGACGCCCCGAAGGGGGCCGGCCGCAAGGCCCGGCAATTGTGCGGGCAGGTGACGGAGGCACTGCACGCCGCGGTCGGCAGTTGCGCCGACCCGGCCGTGCAGGCACTGACGGTGGTCCAGGTGGTGCCGGCCCCGCACACGGGACGGCTTCTGGTGACGCTGGCGCTCCCGCCCGACGGCGGTGTCAACCGGGTCGAGGCGGAGCCCGCACTGACCCGCGCCGGCGGCCGACTCCGCGGCGAGGTCGCCGCCGCGGTCCATCG
>JBGAQM010000183.1:0-12094 GCA_044220735.1 Urbifossiella sp.
TTCGGGCAGCGCCGGTGCGGGGCGCGAGCAGCCGGCGGCGAGGGCGGCGAGGGCGAACCAGCGGATCATGGCGTGCGAGCCACGCGGAAGCCGCCGTGCGAGGTGGCGCTGGCGGGGCCGGCGGCGAACCGGCACGCCGACCGCGCCGCCGCCTCGCCCACCAGCCACGACCCGCCGCGCTGCACCCGCTGGCGGCCAGCGTCGGGGCCGGCCGGGTCGGCGTCCGGCGAGCGGTCGTAGTAGCCGCGGTCGTACCAGTCGTGGCACCACTCGGCCACGTTCCCGTGCATGTCGTACAGTCCCCACCGGTTCGGCCGGTAGCTGCCGACCGGCGTCGTCCGCCCGACCTCGCGCCACCGCGGCGACGTGCCGTACCCGCTGGCGATCACGCTCGCCTTCACGTTCGCCTCGGTCCCGGTGTTGTCGCCGCCGAAGTGGAACGGCGTCTTGCTCCCGGCCCGCGCGGCGTACTCCCACTCGGCCTCGGTCGGCAGCCGGTAGCCGGGGCCGCCGAGCACCGACACCTTCGCCGACGCGATCGACCCGCCGTCGCGGGCCTCGACCTCGATCGCGTAGTACGGCGGCAGCCCGTCGGACTTGCCGAGCCGGTTGCAGAACTCGACCGCGTCGAACCACGACACCCGCTCCACCGGGAGGCGGCTCGTGTCCGGCAGCTCGGCGACGCGGTCGGCGCCCGGGCCGGTCCGCGCGAACCAGCTCGGGTTCGTCCCCATGACCTTCTCGTACTGCCCCTGCGTCACTTCGTGGACGCCGAGGTAGAACGGCCGCGTCAGCTTGACGACGTGCTCCTCCTCCTCGGCCTGGCGGTTCTTCTCGTGCTCCCACGACCCCATGCGGAAGGTGCCGGCGGAGATCAGCGCCAAGTCGAGCACGCCGGACTTGCTCCGCTCGGTCGGCGGCAGGTCGCGCGGCGGCGGGGGCGGCGACGGCCGGGTCGCGGGGGTGGTCGGCCGCGTGGCCGACGGGCGCGTCGGCGCCGCGGCCGACGGTGGGGGTGTCGGCGGGTTGGGGGCAGTGGCGACCGGTTCGTTCTGTTCCGCATGGAGTGTGGTCGCGGCGACGGGGGCGGTGGCGCGGCCGGCCCACCAGCCAAGGCCGCCGGCGACGAGCGCGACCGCGGCGAACGCGGCGACCAGCCGGAAACGACCGGCCGCCGGCGGGACCGGTTCGGGCTCCGGCGGCGGGGGCGGGGGCGGTGGGGCCGGTTCCGCGAAGGCGCATACGGGGCACGCGGCGGCCGGGTCGCCGACGCGCGGCAGGCCGCAGCCGGGGCACGGCAGGGAATCCGGTGCGGGCGGCTCGGGCGTCATGTCGCCATTCTCACCGACCGACTCGCGGGACGCAACCGCCGGTGGCCTATCCCGCCCCGCTTGCCCCGTCCGCCGACTGCGGTTGCGTCCGCCGGCGCACGCGGTATACCGTCGCCCGCCACCCGGAGGCGCCCGTGTTCGCCGGATTGTTGTCCCTGTCGCTGCTCGCCCCCGCCGCCCCTGGCCCCACCCTGGAGCGCGGCGTCGAGTACGTCTACACCGGCACCGTCAACGAATCCCTCGACCGCCCCGGCACCCGCTTTCGGCGCTCCCACGAGCTCGAAGTCCGCGTCCTCGTGCTGGAAAAGCTCCCCGGCCGCGCCGACGCCGCCGTCCTCACGCTGCTCCGCGGCGACGACCGCAGCCCACCCGCCGCCCGGCTGGATCTCGTCCGCATCCACGAGGACGGCACCACGCACCTGCTCCTGCCGACCGGCCCGGCCCCGCTGCGGTTCGCCCCCGACACGCCCGCCCGCGCCCTGCCGCCGCCGCCGCTCGACACCTTCGCCCCCGTCGAACTCGGTGTGTTCCCGCCGCGCGGCCGCGCCGGCCAGAACACCTGGACCGCAGCCGAACACGGGCGGCCCGACGTGACGTGGCAGACCGGCCGGTTCGACTTCGTCAGCGGCGAGCGCTGCGGCGAGCTGCGGGCCGTGCAGAAGTCGCCGACGTGGGACCGGCCGCAGGGCGCCGTCACCGCCTGGGAGCGGACCGAGACCGTCTGGGTCTCGACGCAGGACGGCGCCGCCCGCCGCGTCCACCGCGTCGTCCGCCACCGCGACGGACTCGGCACGGACGACGCCATTCGCGTCGAGACGCGCTACGAGGTGCGGTCGCAAACCCGCCTCCTCGGGCCGACGTTCGCCCGGTATCGAACCGAGGTCGAAGCCGCCTACGCCGCCGGGGTGGACGCCGAACCGCTGCTCCGCGAGGCCGTGCGGCTGGGCCCGCAGCCGTTCGCCGTGCGGCTCGCGCGCCTCGACGAGTTCCTCGCCGACACCACCCCGGCACCCCGTACCGCGAGGCGGCGTTGACCGTCCGCCGCCGTCTCGACGCCGCCCGACGCGGCGAGGCGCTGCCGGCGCCCGTGTTGCTCCCCGCGGCCGGCACGGCTCCGGCCCCGCGTGCGGAAGTGGGTCGGCCGGCGCCCGACTTCCGCGCCGGCGAGTTCCGCCTGTCGGCGGCGCGCGGCAAGGCCGCCGTGCTGGTCTTCTTCATGCCCGGCCAGGAGACGGCGGAGTTGTCGTTGTGCGTGGCCGACGCGCTGGCGAGGCGCTACCCCGGCCGCGTGGCCGTGGCGCCGCTGGCGGTGTTCGCCGCCCCCGCCCTCGCGGCCAAGGACGTCGAGAAGCGCAAGCTGACGGTCCCCGTTCACGACGGCAGTTCGGCGGTGGACCTGTACGGCATCGACACGTTCCCGCGGTTCGTGGTCGTGGACCGCGACGGGGTCGTGCGTTGGTCGTTCGCCGGCGTCGGGCCCGAGACGGGCTACCTCGTGCGCGAGCAGGTGGACGCCCTCCTGTCCCCCCCGACCGCTACAGCTTCACCCGCCGCTCCCGCGGCTGCGCCGCGCTAGCCACGCCCGGCGCGGATACGCGGTGAGGGTGCGGAGTACGATTGGTGTGGGGTCGGCCCCACGCAGGACGCGCATGACCGAGTACGACATCGCCGGCCCGGCCCGCACCTGTGCGACGACCGGCCGCGAGTTGAAGCCCGGCGACCGGTTCTACGGCGTGCTCCGCGAGGACGCCGGCCGGCTGGTCCGTACCGACACCGCCGCCGAGGCCTGGTCCGGGCCGCCCCCGGGGGCCGTCGCCTACTGGGCAGGCAAGGTGCCGGCCGCGACCGACAAGCCGCGCAAGCCGGTCGTCAACGACGACGTGCTCGCGGACGCCTTCGAGCGGCTGTCCGGCACCGCGGACGCCGACGGGATGAACTTCCGCTACGTGGCGGCGCTCCTACTGATGCGGCGGAAGCGGTTCAAGTTCGAGGACGTGGTTCGCGACGCGGCCGGGGCGGACGTGATTCTCGTCCGCGATGCCCGCGGCGGCGCGGTCCACCACGTCACCGACCCGCACCTGACCGACGCCCAGGTCGGCGCCGTACAGGCCGAGGTGTTCCGGGTTCTCGGGTGGGCGTGAGGTAACCCGTTAGGCCGGGGCGTCAGACGCCCGACGGGGCTCACGCCCCGGCCTACCAAGCGGAGCGAACGCCATGTGCAAACGCGACCTCCGGCTCCTCATCGCCGCGGCCCTGCTGTGCCCGGCGGTCGGGTGCAACTGGATGCGCGAGTGGCGCGAGCAGGCCCAGGGGCCGCGCCCGGGCGGCCGCCTCCGCGAAGAGCCGGCCGAGCGGTTCGTGCAGTTCGTCAACCTGCGGGCGGGCCAGCTCCAGTCGGTCGAGTACGGCGACGTGCGGATGCGGGTGTCGGGGAAGGGGATCCCGCTGGCGGTGAACCTGGAGGGGAACCTCGTCGCCGCCCAGCCGCGCTGCTTCCGCCTCCGCGCGATGGGGAAGGTGGCCGGCACCATCGACCTCGGCTCGAACCCAGAGCAGTTCTGGGTGTACACTGGCGGCGCCGGCGAGCCGATGTTCGTGTACGCCTCGCACACCGACTTCGAGACCGGCCGGGCCAAGCTCCCCGGCGGCCTGCCGTTCGAGCCCGACTGGGTGATGCAGGCGCTCGGCCTCGCCCGGCTGCCGGACGGCGCCGCCTACGAGGTGAAGATCGACGACCGCGAGCGGACGTACACGCTCGGCTGGTCGGGCAAGGCGCCGAACGGGGTGGCGGTCCGCAAGGAGATCGTGTTCGAGGGCGACCCGGCGACCGGGAGTCGGCCGCAGATCAAGCGGCACGTCCTGCGCGACGACGCCAAGCGGACCGTCATCGCCACGGCGGAGGTGCGGTCGGCCGAGACGTTCCGGGCCGGGCCGGACGCGCAGGGCCGGCAGCTCGTCGGCCAGTACCCGACGCGGCTGGTGCTGAAGTGGGAGGAGCCGCGGTTCGAGATGGACATGAACCTCGACCGCGGGGTCGTGAACGGCGGGCTGACGGACGACCGCCGGGCGAAGATGTTCACCCGGCCGACCGACCTCGGCACCCCGGCCCACGACCTCGCCGTGACCCGGTTCGACGTCCCGACCGGCCGGCGCTGACCGCCGGGTTCCGCCGCACGCGGCGCAACCCGGCCGCTAGAACCCGCCCGCCCCGCCGCGCGGCCGCTCGAGCGCCGCCGGCGGCGCGAAGCTCGTCTCGCGGAGCCCCGGCAGCCCCGCCCGCGCCGGCGGCGTCGGCCGGCTGCCGTCGGGCCGCTGGCCGTTCGCCCAGCCGAGTACTTTCCGCGCCACCTCGGCCCCCGCCTTGCTCGCCGGCGCCGGCAGCGGCCCGCCCGGTGCCAGCCCCAAATCCAGACCCAGCACGTTCTGTAGGATGCCGCCGATCTGCACCGCTAGCTCGCGGTTCGGCTGCCGCGCCAGGCCGCGCAGCACGTCGATGCCGTCGGCGTCGTTGGGGTCGGCCCGGAGCATCACTTCGGCCGCGAACAGCCGCATCGGCGCCGGCTGGTCCATGTTCGTCATGCGGTCGAGCAGGTCCGGCGTCAGCCGGTGGTGGTCGCGCAGCAGGCTCGCCAGTTCGACCCGCAGGCCGGTCGGCGTCTCCGGGGCGAGCATCAGGTGCGCCAGCTCGCTGGCGAGTTCGGGGCGGCCGCCGTCGGCCATGCCGCGGTGGTACTGCTCCACGAGTGTGAGCACCGACCGCGGGCCGAGCGGCGCCTTGTCCTCGGCCCAGGCCATCAGGTCGGCGACGGCCGCGGCCGGGAGCCCCGCGGAGCCGACGAACAGCGGCCCGTCGCCGGCGAGCTTCGGGTCGGCGAGTGCCTCGCGGACGGGGGTGCGGGCCAGCGGCCAGCGGCGGTCGCCGTCCCACAGTACGGCCTCGGCGGCGGCGTGCCGCACCTCCGCCGCCGGGTCACGCAGGAACCCGGCCAGGTCTTCGACCAGCGCCGGCACCTTTACCCCGGCCAGCGCGTAGGCCGCCGCCTGCCGCACCGCCGGTTCCGGGGCCGCGCGGGCCACCTTTAGCACCAACTCAGCTTCCCCGGGCCGCCAGTCGGGGCGATACTCCAGACTCCCGAGAGCCGCCACCTTCACCTCCGGCCGCGGGTCGGACAGCAGCGCCAGCGCCGGCCCCGGCTCGTCGCGGACGGCGTCGCGGAGCGAATCGACTTCGGGCAGCAGCCGTGCGTCGGCGAGTTGCAGCGGCCAGTGGGTGCGGGAGGCGATGCGGCGCGACCACTTGTTCGCCCGCCGCAGCGGCTCGGCCCCGGTGCGGGTGAGGTCGTGGAGCGCCACCAGCCCGACGGCCCCGGCGAGGAGCACCCCCTGGGCGACGTGGACGGCCCAGTCCGTGTGCCCGCGGGTCGGCACCCACGCCCAGGCGAGGGCGATCAGGTACAACAGGATGACCGACGAACTGACCGGCGGCCGCCACACCGGGTGCGCCCGCAGGAACACGAGCGCGAACAGGAGTTGCACGCCGGCGCCGACCGCGATCGGAACGGCCTTGTGACGGTAGGCAAGGGCGCCGAGGACGGCGGTGGGCGTGAGGACGAGCGCGAGGCTGACGAGCAGCCCGGTGGGGCCGAGGGTGGAGCGGGGGGGGAGATCGAACCAGCGCATCGTGGCCTCACGCGGCCGCCGGGCTGCGGCCGTGACGGAGTCTCGGGCCGCCGAAATGTAGAAGAGGATTCGGGCCGGGTCAAATAACAGAGGGCAGAGGGCAGAGGACAGAATTCGACACGCCTGACTGTCTGTCCCCTGGCTTCTGTCCTCTGTCCTCTCTTCCCCGACTACATCTCAGGGGCAAACGACATGCGGGTGTTCCTGGAGTGCGTGGCGCAGGCGGTGATGGGGCGCGGCGTCCGCGGGCTGTGCGAGTTCGTGCCGGGCGGGCCGTACCTGTTCGACGTCGCCGGCGACGCCTACCGGCTGTTCCGCGAGAAGCGCCGGGCCGACCAACTGAGGTCGGAGGTGTCGGCCGCCGCCGCCGCGTCCGCCGACGAGGCCAGGCGCATCGCCGCCGAGGTGGCGCAGGAGGTCGCCGCCGCCGGCCCGCCCGAGGACCGGCTGGCGCTCGAACTCTACCTGACGCAGATTCCGGCCGCGGTGCGGGCGTCGCTGAAGCGCGCCGACGACCCGAGCGGCCGTTCCGTGCCGCCCGACTTCGCGCTGAACGCCCCGTCGGACCTCCTCCGAGTGCTACCTGCGGGGGTGCCGAAGTTCCGCCCCGGCGACGCACTCCCCGGCCGGCCCGGGTGGGGGCTCGCCGAGCTCCTCGGCAGCGGCGGGTTCGGCGAGGTGTGGCTCGTCCGGCACACGTTCATCCCCCAGCCGCGGGCGGTGAAGTTCTGCACCGACCCGCTGGCGAAGGCGAAGTTGGCGTCGCACGAGGGGCAGGTGATCGCCCGGGTGATGGGGTTGGGCCACCACCCGAACATCGTGCCGCTCCTCGACGCCGCCCTCGACGGCGACTCCCCGTGGCTGATGTTCGAGTACGTCGGCGGCGGCAGCCTGACGGATTTGGTCCACCGCTGGCAGGCGCTGCACGGGGCGGACCGCGAGCGCGCCGTGGTCGCGGCGCTGCACGAACTCGCGGCCGCGGTCGGTCACTTCCACCGCCTCACGCCGCCGATCGTTCACCGGGACTTGAAGCCGTCGAACATCCTGGTCGGCGGCGGCACGAGTCTCGCGCTCCGCATCACGGACTTCGGCATCGGCGGGGTCGCGGTCGATTACTTGCGGACGCAGAACTCCCGTGGGCAGTCGCTGATGTCCGGGTGGCTCGAAACGTCGCTGCGGGGGAGTTACACGCCGCTGTACGCCAGCCCGCAGCAGCGCGGCGGCGGCCCGCCCGACCCGCGCGACGACGTTCACGCGCTCGGCGTGATCGGCTACCAGATGGCGACCGGCCGGCTCGACCAGGCGCCCGGCATCGACGCCGCCGAGGACCTGACCGAGGCCGGCATCGGTGCCGGAATCGTGGCACTGCTGACGCGGTGCGTGGCCCAGAAGCCGGAGCGCCGCCCGAAGGACGCCGGTGAACTCGCCGAGAAGCTCGCCGAACTGCTCGGGGCGGTGCCGACGCCGGCGCCACCGTCACCCCTCCCGCCGCCGGTGCCGCCCCCGCCGGTCGTGGTGTCGCCCCCGCCGACGGCGCCGCAACAAGCTGCGAGCGTGCGCCAGCCCGTGCCGTTCCGCGCCATCGCCTTCGCGCGCGCGCTCGCCGAGAACGACTGGACGCCCGTGGCCGGGCGGCTCCCGGGCGACATCGCCGTCCGCGCCGACCTGGCCTACCGCGTCGCCTTCCCCGCCGAGACGACCGACGACGTCGTCGAGAAGCTGCGGGCCGTGCGCGACTGGCCGAACCTGGAGGCGATCGACTTGTCGGGCTGTGGCGCGATCACCGACGCGGCGCTCGGCCACCTCGGCGCGCTGAAGGGGCTGAAGATGGTGAACGTGGCCGACACCGCGGTGACGGACTCGGGCGTGTGCCGGCTCCTGAGCCGGTTCCCGGACCTGACGGCGGTGGGGCTGGCCGGGTGCGGGCGGCTGTCGGCGGCGGTGGTGCCGTACCTCGCGCGGCTGCGGAAGCTGGAACAGGTGACGCTGCCGCCGCGCGCGGACACGGCCGACGTGCGCCGCGAACTGGCGCGCCGCCGGCCGGGGGTGACGGTGAGCTAGGCGAGCCGAATCGCTCGTCAATCAACCTTCTGGGTCGCCGGCCGGGGGGCCGGGGCCGCGGGCGTGGCCGTGCGCGGGGCTGCCGGCGGCGGCGTGATCGCGCCCGGGGTGGCGCCCGGCGTCACGCCCGGCGTCGTGGCCTTCGGAGTCGCCTTGGGCAGCGGCGCCGGCGGGGTCGTGGCCTTGGGGAGCGGCGTCGGGGTGGGCGTGGGCGTCGCCTTCGGCGTGGGGGTAGGCGTGGGCGTCGCCTTCGGGGCGACGGCCGGCGGCGTCACCGGCGCCGACCCGACGCAGCCGGCCGGGGTCGCGGGGACGTACCCACTGCACCCGCCGCAGCACCCACTACCGCCCGCGGCGCGGCGGCGACCGAACAGCCCGCGCCGGCCGCCGTCGCACCCGTTGGACACGACGACGGTGCCGTTGCAGCCGCCGTTGCACCCGTTGTTCCGCCCGCCGAACGCCGGCGCGTCCGTCCCGCCGGCCATCGCGCTCATCAACACCAGGCTGTACATCTCGCGGCCTCCTGTCGCCCGTCGGCCCCGCACCCGGAGAGTGGGCGCGAACTGCCCGAACGTATCGTCGGTTAAACCGGGCAGGGCCGCCGGGGTCAAGGGGCCGGCGGGGCGGGGTGCTCCGCGCCTCGCCGCCGCGGGCCGGGGCGCGTAGAGTGTCCCGTTAGCCCGCCGACCGTCGCCGCGAAGGATTCCCGATGTCCACCCCCGCCCCGACCAACCTCGACGACCCGTCGCTGTACCTCAACCGGGAACTGAGCTGGCTCCAGTTCAACCGCCGCGTCCTGGAGGAGGCACAAGACCCGGCGGTACCGCTGCTGGAGCGGCTGAAGTTCCTCGCCATCTTCAGCGCCAACCTCGACGAGTTCTTCATGGTCCGCGTCGGCGGGCTCCAGCAGAAGGTCGCGGCCGGCGTCCCGCAGGGGTCCGGGGCCGACCGTACGCCGCCCGTCGTGCAGGCCGAGAAGATCGCCGCCGCCGTCCGCGAGATGACCGCCACGCTCTACCGCACCCTGAAGGAAGAGGTGCTGCCGGCGCTGGAGAAGAACGGCGTCGTCATCCGCTGGGCCGACCCGCTCACCGGCGACGACCTGAGGCACGCCCGCGAGCTGTTCCGCCGCGAAATCTTCCCCGTCCTCACGCCGCTGGCGACCGACCCGGCGCACCCGTTCCCGCACCTGCTGAACAAGTCGCTGAACCTCGCCGTCACCGTCCGCCGGCCGGGCGACGCCGACCCGCTGTACGCCGTCGTGCAGGTACCGGCCGTGCTGCCGCGGTTCGTGCCGCTGCCGAGCGGCAACCCCGCCCGCAACGGCGCCGCCGGCCCGCTCCACGTCCTCGCCCCGCTCGAAGCCGTCATCAAGGCGCAGCTGTCCGACCTGTTCCCGGGCATGGAACTCGGCGATGCGGTGTGCTTCCGCGTCACCCGCGACAGCGAGTACGAGATCGACGACGAAGGGGTCGATGACCTGTTGCAGGCCATCGAGGCGCAGGTGAAGGCGCGCCGCCGCGGGCACGCGGTCCGGCTCGAGATCGAAGCGGGCGCCCCGGCCGACCTCGAACAGTTTCTGACGAGCGCGCTCGACCTCGACCCCGAAGACGTGTACCCCGTTCGCGGGCTGCTCGACCTCACCGGGCTGTTCCAGGTGTACGGCCTCCCCGGGTTCCCGGAACTACGCGACCCGCCGTTCGTACCCGCCCAGGTCGCCGCGTTCGCGCAGGCGCTGAGCCCGTGGGCCGCCGTGCGCGGCCGCGACATCCTCGTCCACCACCCGTACGAGTCGTTCGTTCACGTCGTGGACTTCATTGAGGCCGCGGCCGACGACGACCGCGTCCTCGCCATCAAGCAGACGCTCTACCGCACCAGTTCCGACTCGCCGGTCGTGCGGGCGCTGCAGCGCGCCGCCGACCGCGGCAAGCAGGTGACCGCCGTCATCGAGCTGAAGGCCCGGCTCGACGAGGAGCGGAACATCCTGTGGGCGAAGGAGCTGGAAAAGAGCGGCGTCCACGTCGTGTTCGGGTTCGTCGGGCTGAAGACGCACTGCAAGGTGGCGCTGGTCGTGCGCCGGGAAGAAGACAACACGATCCGCCGCTACGTCCACCTCGCCACCGGCAACTACAACCCGACGACCGCCCGCATCTACACCGACCTCGGGTTCTTCACCGCCAACACCGACTTCGCGGACGACGTGTCGGCCCTGTTCAACTACCTGACCGGGTACGCCGAGCTGCCGCAGTGGCGGAAGCTGATCGTGGCGCCGAGCCGGTTGCAGGCGTCCATGATCGAGAAGATCGAGCGCGAGGCGGCGAACGCCGCGGCCGGGAAGCCGGCGCGCATCCTCGCCAAGCTGAACGGCCTGCTCGAACCCGCGGTCGTGAAGGCGCTGTACAAGGCGAGCCAGGCCGGGGTGCCGATCCACCTGTGCTGCCGCGGCATCTGTGCCCTACGGCCGGGGCTGCCCGGCGTGAGCGAGACGATCCGTGTTACGTCGGTCGTGGACCGGTTCCTCGAGCACAGCCGCATCTTCTACTTCGAGAACGACGGCAACCCCGAGGTGTTCACGGGCAGCGCCGACTGGATGGACCGCAACCTGAGCCGCCGCGTGGAGGTGGTGTTCCCGATCAGCCGGACCCTGAGGCGCGCGGGTGATCGACGAGATTCTGAAGACGACGCTGGCGGACAACGTGAAGGCCCGCGAGCTGCTGGCGGACGGCGTATCGGCAGGTGAAGCCGGCCGACGGCGAGGCGCTGCTGGGAGCCAGGTGCGGCACCTGGAGCTGGCGGCGACGAGCGGCGGCGCTGGGGACGGTGCCAGCGGACCCGTCGGCGCGTGTCGCCGCCGCCGGCCCTCGGCCGACGAAGCGGCCGAGGCCGGCGGTAACATCCCGAGCCGGCCCCGTCGGAATCGAGCGTTACGCACGCCATAGGCTCCGACCCCTGACGGGGCCGGCTCAGGGGTGGCCTTGACACCCGCGGCGCGGGCGCCCGATACTCCCGCCCCCGGGCCGCGTTTCGGCCCCGCCGACCACACGGAAGTGAGTCGCCGTGCCACAGCTCGCGCCCGCCCCGCGCCGGCCCGCCCCGCCGGCCGTCGCCTACGCCACCGACCGCGGCCGACTCCTCGTCGGCAAGGCCGAAGACCTCCTCGCCGACCCCGCACTCGACGACCTCCGCGGGCGCGTCCAGCTGGTCTTTACGTCGCCGCCGTTCCCGCTCCTGCGGCCGAAGAAGTACGGCAACCGACAGGGCGACGAGTACGCCGCCTGGCTCGCCGGCCTCGCCATCCCGCTCACCAAGTTCCTCACGCCGACCGGCTCCATCGTCATGGAGCTTGGCAACGGCTGGAACCCCGGCACGCCCACCGTGTCCACCGTCGGCATCAAGGCGCTGCTGGCGTTCCAGGAGGAAGCCGGGCTGCACCTGTGCCAGGAGTTCATCTGCTACAACCCGGCCCGGCTGCCGACGCCGGCCGAGTGGGTCGCCGTCCGCCGCGAGCGGGTGAAGGACGCCTTCACCCGGGTGTGGTGGCTGTCGCCGACGCCGACCCCGAAGGCCGACAACCGCCGCGTGCTGACCGAGTACAGCGACGCGATGCGGAAGCTGCTCAGCCGCGGCACCTACTCGTCGGGCCGACGGCCGAGCGAGCACAAGGTCGGGCGGCGGTCGTTCCTCGCGGACAACGGCGGGGCCATCCCGCCGAACGTGCTGGTGGCGCCGGAGGTCGTCGAGCCGCAGGCGGTGCTGCCGATCCCGAACACGGCGAGCCGCGGCGGGTACCACGAGAAGTGCCGCAAGGGGAACGTGCCGCGCCACCCGGCGGCGATGCCGGAGCCGCTCGTCGAGTTCTTCGTGAAGTTCCTCACCGACCCCGGCGAGCTGGTGCTCGACCCGTTCGCCGGCAGCAACACGACCGGGGCCGTGGCCGAAGGGCTGGGGCGCGAGTGGTTGGGGTTCGAGGCGGACGCGGCGTATGCCGAGGCGTCGAAGGTGAGGTTCGCGGCGTGATTGGT
>JBGAQM010000184.1:0-11820 GCA_044220735.1 Urbifossiella sp.
TCCTGCTTGAAGCACCCGCGGTAGGTGCGAAGCTCGGCGGCGAACGCCGGCCCGAGTACGGCGATTTCCTGCTCGGTCATCGGCTTCCCTCCCGATAACCTCACCTATCGGCTGTCAGGAAACCCGCGCTGTAGTGCTAGAGAATGGGGCGATGAACGAACAAGCCTATAAGTTCAGTTTTGTATGTTCACAATGTGGGCCTCAGATAGTTCTTATCCATAGAGCGAGAGAACTTGACGTATGCCCACGCTGCGACGGATTAACTATTGTCTCTCAGGCTATTACACCATTTGGGGAGCGGGAATGGCTATCGTGTGAAGAATGGGAATTAATGGCGCAGTGGGTGGATTGGTCTTTTAGTCCGGGTATAGGCAACAAGAAGGGCACTCATCGCAAGTTTCGTTTATTTGCCGTTCTCTGTTGCCGCTCCTTGTGGCGGCTGTTCATGGATGAATCGTTTCGGCAAGCAGTTGAGGTAGCAGAAGCCTTTGCCGATGGTATGGCGACGGAAGGCGACCGTAAAAAAGCCTGGGAGAAAGCTCACACAATTGGTTGGAGAACTGGGGCCGTAGGAGTTCATTGGGCAGCCATTAACGCAGTTGGAGACCAGCCCTTTGCTATTTTTTTTCCCTGCTATGTTCTTGCCTTGAACGACAACGAGAGCGTAGGCGGACTTATCGCTCATTGGCTTCTTGACATCTTCGGCAACCCTTTCCGTCCCGTCGCCCTTGATCCGTCGTGGCGGACGGAAGCAGTCGTTGCTCTCGCCGAAGGCATCTACGCCGACCGTGCCTTTGACCGGATGCCCGTGTTGGCTGATGCCCTGGAAGACGCCGGTTGCTCGCACCACGACATTCTGAGCCACTGCCGGGCAGCCGGGCCGCACGTCCGTGGGTGCTGGGTCGTGGATCTGGTTCTGGGGAAGGAATGACCGATGACCGAACAGGAGTGGCTGGCGGCGGCAGACCCCCGGCTCATCACTCCCCGGCTCGCCACGCTGGTGAGCCCCCGCAAGATGCGACTGTTCGGATGCGCCTGCCGGACCAGTCAGGACGTGGTGACCGCTTTCGCCCGCTCCGCTAATGCCCGCAACGCCGATCTGCGGTCCGAACCGACGCCTGTGACACCCTCGCAGATCGCACGGACCTGACCCGGTCGTGCGTCCACGAAGACCGGCCCTCCAAGGAGGGAAACGATCTCCGGTGCCCGGTAAACCGGTTCCTCAACAGGTAAATCCTCGTGATAGTCGGCCCGCCGCTTTTCGCTCATGCGCAACCCCTTCTTGCGGAACATCTCCCCCTAGCATCGTAACCCCTTTGATACGCCTGTTCAGTAAGAAAATGGAAAGCCGCCCCCGAACTTGCGCCAGCGTCCTGCCGGGAGACAGACACCTTCCCTCTCACGACCGAGCCTTGCGGCCCTCGGTGGCCTTCGGTGACGTAGTGAAGGCGGCGAGCCGGACATCCACGTTCTGATGAAAGCTGCCCTGGTTGATCGTGTCGTCAGGCAGACGGGGCATGGTCCCTGATCCTGGAGGGTCGGGACGAATGCGGGTGCGGGCCGGTTCACTGGAAGTTCCCGAACCAGTACCCGTAGTCGGCCAGGATTTGCCGGCCGGGGCTCCCCTTCTTCGCCCGGCAGTCGGCCAGGGCGACTTCGATCGCTTCTCCCTTGAGCATCGCCCGGCAGAGTAGCCCGCACGTTCCGTCGGCCCACAGTTCTTCGTCGGGCTCGCTCAACCCGAGAATGGTGATCTGCCCGCCGGTGCCGTACTCCGGGTCGTATTTCGCTTCGACCGGGAATGGCATCTGTTGAGTCAGGTACTCATGGAAGACTCGGATGGTCGTCGGGTTCACGTCCGGCAACAGGTCGTCGCTGGTCAGCCCGAATACGGCCCGAATGCGGTCGTCTTGGTCGGCCCTCGATAACGGCTTCGTCACGATGCTCGTCGGCGGCTCGACCGACACCGGGCGCCCGTCGTCCGGTTCTAGGTCGTCGGCCCCGAGCCACATCGACCCGAACTCGAACCCGTCTCGCTCGCTCCGCCGCTTGTAGACCGGATGGGCCTGACGCAGTGTCTCCCGATCCCAGCGGATCAAATAGGTCGGCGGCGAGGGGCGGGTATCGACATCGGCCACGGTCCCGGCCCACCCGCCGAGCGGGAGGTCGGCGTACTCGGGGTCCGTCACGCCTCGGCGGACACGCACCCGGTCGCCGGCGGCGTATTGCCGCCTGGGGGTGGGTTTGAGTGGTTTCGGCACGGTTCCCCATCCTGGCCGACGCCCTCCAAGACGCCGGGGGCGTCAACGAGAACATCCTAAACTACGCCTACTACCAGGGGGAATACGTCCGGAGGTTGCTGGGCCGTGGACGCCGTTCCTGGCAAGGAAAGACGGGACTACTGTGTTACCGGAAGCGCCCAGTTTAGGACCACGTTCAGCGCCTTCTCGCGGGCGTCGTCGAGCCGCACCACCGACACCGGCACCTCGGCGTACCCGAGTTCCGTCAGGATTCGCAGCCGCGCGTGGCCGCCGACGACGCGGCCGGTCGACTCGTTCCACACCAGCGGCTCGACGAGGCCGAACTCGGACAGGCTGGCCTTCAGCTTGCGGTACGCCGGCGACTTCGGGCTCAGCGACTTCCGCGGGTTGTACGCCGCCGGCTGGAGTTGGCCGATCGGCAGGACGCGGACCTCGAACGGGGACATGACGGACTCCGGGACGTGAAGTGTGGACGGGCGCCCACTCCATAACGTCCCGGGCGGGAAAGTCAAATGGGGAGTCGATCAGCAAATCGGAGATGCGTCCAGAGTCGTTGCCGCTTGCGGCTTCGCGTTGCCCCGCGCGAAGCCGCATGCGGTCCCACTTCTCACTCGATCACCAACACACGCCCCCGCCGGAAGTCTTCGCGGTCGATCACGACGACCCGGCCGCGGAACGTCCCGGTCAGCCACTGCCGCACGGCGGCGTCGTGGTTGCCGACCGCGGCCGGGATGACGAGCGGGAAGTCGAGCGGCGCCCGGCCGGAGTAGCCGTTCACGACCGGCACGTTCGCCCGCAGCCCCGCCCACATGGCGAGCACCTCCTCGAACTCCCGCTGCAACTGCGGCGCCGGGATGAGGTACGCCGCGTCCGCCCCGCGGATGCGGTCGGCCCACCGGTCCACGTCGGCGTAGTAGTCCGCCCGCGGGATCGTCGGCGGCGTGTGCGTCACCTGCTCCGCGCCGACCAGCAGCACGACCGCGGCCACGGCCGCGGCGCGCCAGGGGGCACGGAGCGCCGCGAGGGCGTGCGTCAGCCACACCGACCCGGCCGTCAGCACGAACAGGTCGAGAAGGAGCACGACGCGGCTGACGCACCGGATGGCGCCCGCCCCCGGGACGTACATCACCCCCGCCCACAGGGATGCCTCGTCCACGCGGAAGCACAGCACGAACCACACCGCCCCCGCCAGGAGGCACGCCGCGGCGAGCGGCCAGTTCTCGGGGCGGTCCGGGGCGCGGCGCGTCCGCACGACCCACACGACCGTGGCGACGAACAGCGCGGCGGCGGCGAACCCGTGGAACAGGCAGCACTCGAACGACACTTCGGGCAGCACGCCGCGGGCCGTGTCGAACCACGCGGCGTTGATCGGCGGCGTGAACCACGCGGCGGCGTTCGGGATGAGGTACTTCGCCTCGCCGTAGGTGCGCGTCAGCCCGCGGTTCACCTGCAAATACGGGGCGAAGAACGCCGCCATCACCAGCACGCCCGGCGCCGCCCACAGCAGCGCCGGCCGCCACCCCCGCCGCGCGAAGGTGACCAGCTTCCACACGCCGCCCGGCGTGAGCGCCGCGGCCAGCGGCACGAACGTCGCCAGCCCGGCGACGAGGAACCAGCCGGTGTACACGCAGGTGAGCGCCTGCATCGCCAGGCACGCGCTGAGCCCGCCGACCGCCCGCGCCGACGGGGCGCGGCCGAGCACCCAGGCGCACAGCAGCGCCGGCGGCATCCAGTAGCGCGGGATGAGTTGCTGGTGCTTCTCCTGATCGACGAGCACGGCGAGGAACGCGAACCCGAGCGCGCCCAGCACCGCCGCACAATGCGCGCAGCCGAGCCGCCGGGCGACCACGGCGAAGCTGACGAAGTTGAGCCCCGAGCAGGCGATCATCCACCACGAGTACGCGAGCTGGTAGTCGGTGACGGTGCGGAGCGCCCAGTAGATCGGCGCCGCGCCGATGAGCGTTTCCGAATACCACCACACGCCCGGCTCGGGGTGGTAGAACGGCGGCTTGGTGAAGGTGCCGGCGTAGTTCGCGTCGGCGAGGACGAGCCAGGAGTGTTCGAGGAGGTAGTGGTTGAGCATGCCGTCGCCGGGCTCGGCGCGGACGAGGGCGAAGCCGGAGTCGAACACCGGCCGGTAGGCGGCGTAGAGCCCGCCCGCGAGGGCGGCGGCGTAGGCGAGAAGCACGAGGGGGCGACGCATCCGAATGGCTTAGCGGCCGCTACCCGGTTGGACAATTCCCGCGGACCGGGTATCGTCGGGGGGTTGAGTTTTAGCGGAGTTGCCGCTTGGGGTTTCGCGTGGGGCGACGCGAAGCCGCAAGCGGCAACCGAACTTGACGCATGCCGTCCACGGTCCACCCTCCGCCATGACCGAGCAACTGAGCGGCGTGATCGAGCGGATCACGTTCCACAACATCGACACCGGGTACTGCGTCCTGCGCGTCCGCGCCCGCGGGCAGCGCGACGTGGTCACCGTCGTCGGCGCCATGCAGCACCCGATCGCCGGCGAGTACGTCGAGGCCGCGGGGAAGTGGATCACCGACCGCCAGTTCGGCCTCCAGTTCAAGGCCGACAACCTCAAGGCCACCCCGCCACACACGTCGGAAGGCATCGTCAAATACCTCGGGTCCGGCCTCGTCCGCGGCGTCGGCCCCGGCTTCGCCCGCCGCATCGTGGACGTGTTCGGCGACAAGACGCTCGAAGTCATCGACCAGTCGCCGACGTTCCTGTCGCAGGTGAAGGGGGTCGGCCCGAAGTTGATCGAAAAAATCCGCGACAGCTGGCGCGAGCAGCAGGCGGTGCGGTCGATCATGGTGTTCCTGCACAGCAACGGCATCGGCACGGCGCGGGCCGTCAAGATTTACCAGGCCTACGGCGAGAACGCGATCGAGGTGGTGACCAAAAACCCCTACCGCCTCAGCACCGACATCTGGGGCGTCGGCTTCCAGACGGCCGACGCCCTCGCGCTGAAGCTCGGCCTGCCGCGCGACTCGCCGTTCCGCGCGCAGGCCGCCGTGCGCCACGTCCTCGGCGAGGCGCAGTCCGACGGCCACGTCGGGCTGCCGGAGGAGCTGGCGACGCAGGCCGCGGAGGCGCTGACGCAGATTCCGCCCGACGGCATCCGCGACGCGGTCGAGCAGTTGCGCATCACCGACGAGATCGTCCGCGACAGCGTGGCGCTCGTCACGAAGGACACCGGCTACGACCCCGACGAGGCCGCGGGGATGCCGGGCGACGAACACCTGCTCTACCTGAAACCGCTGTTCCTCGCCGAGCTCGGCGTCGCGCGGCAGCTCGCGGCGCTGGCGAAGGGCGCACACCCGCTCCGCACCGCCGACCACACCGCGGCGCTCGGCTGGGCCGAGCAGAAGATGGGCATCACCTTCGCCGACAGCCAGCGCGCGGCGGTCACGGAGGCGGTGTCGCACAAGCTCATGGTCGTCACCGGCGGCCCCGGCACCGGCAAGACCACCATCGTCCGCGCCATCCTCGAAATCGTGTCGGCGAAGTCGCTGCGCGTGCTGCTGGCCGCGCCGACCGGCCGCGCCGCGAAGCGGCTCGCGGAATCGACCGGCCGCGAGGCGAAGACGATTCACCGCCTGCTCGAATTCGACCCCGGCCTCGGCGGCTTCCGCCGCGGCAAGGAAAACCCGCTCGACGTGGACGTGCTCGTCGTGGACGAGGTGTCGATGGTGGACGTGGTGCTGATGAACCAGCTCCTCCGCGCCGTGCCGCCGTTCGCGTCGATCGTGTTCGTCGGCGACGTGGACCAGCTGCCGTCGGTCGGCGCGGGTTCGGTCCTCGCCGACCTCATCGAATCGAAGGTGCTGCCGGTGGCGCGGCTGACGGAGGTTCACCGGCAGGCCGGGGCGAGCTGGATCGTGCGGGCGGCGCACGCCGTCAACCACGGCGAGCAGCCCGAGTCGGCGCCCGCGGGCAAGGGCGACTTCTACTTCGTCGAGGCCGACGCGCCCGAGGCCGTCATCGACCGCATCCGCCAGGCGGTGACGACTCGCATCCCGGCGGCGTTCGGCCTCGACCCGCTCAAGGACGTGCAGGTGCTGACGCCGCAGGTGAAGACCGAACTCGGCGTGCTGAACCTGAACCGCGTCCTGCAAGAGGCGCTGAACCCGCCGCGGCCGGGCGTCGCCGAGACGAAGAAGTTCGACACCACGTTCCGCGCCGGCGACAAGGTGATGCAGGTGCGGAACAACTACCAGCGCGAGGTGTTCAACGGCGACATCGGCCGGGTGGCCGCGATCGACGCCGTGGAGCAGGTCGTCACCGTGGACTTCGACGGCAAGCCGGTGGACTACGACTTCGCCGACCTGGACGAGCTGCAGCTCGCGTTCGCCATCAGCGTGCACAAGAGCCAGGGCGCCGAGTACCCGGCGGTGGTGGTGCCGGTGAGTACGCAGCACTTCGTGATGCTGCAACGGAACCTGCTGTACACGGCAATCACCCGCGGGCGGAAGCTGGTGGTGCTGGTCGGCAGCCGGCGGGCGCTGTGGCGTGCGGTGACGACCGCCGACACCCGCCGACGGTTCGGCCTGCTGCGGTGGCGGCTGCGGGCGCAACTGGCCGCCGCGGATCGCTAATCTACGCGTACCGGTCCCCCGTCCCGGGAGCCCCCATGAGCCGGCCGCTCGCGCTCGCCCTCGTCGCCGTCGCGTGCCCCGCGGCCGCCGCCCCGCCCGCCGTCGTCCCCGTCGGCATCACCATCTCGCCGACCGAGTACGCGGCGATGCAGCCGCGCGGCGGGTTCCCGGGGTTCGGCCCGCGGCCGCCGATGGCGCCGCCCGACCCGACGCGCGAGACCCACAAGAACACCTTCGGCATGGACCTGCCGTGGGCCGCCGCCGACGTCACGGTCGGCGGCGAGACGTTCAAGGGCGTCGGCCTGCGGTACAAGGGGAACGGCACGATCCTGGACGCCAGCCGCACGGCGCAGAAGTCGTTCCGCGTGGACCTCGACCGCAACGGCGGCGCCGGCCGCTACCGGGGGTCGAAGACGATCAACCTCCACTGCGGCGTCGCCGACCCGTCCGGCTACCGCGAGGCGTTCGGGTACGCGATCTACCGCGCCGCGGGGGTGCCGGCCCCGGCCACGGCGTTCGCCGAGGTGCGGCTCACGGTCCCCGGCCGCCACGACGCCGAGTTGCTCGGCCTGTACACCGTGACCGAGGAGGTGGACAAGCCGTTCCTCCGCGCGCACTTCGGGACCGACAAGGGGTTGCTGCTGAAGCCCGAGGGCGTGCGCGACTTCGAGTTCCGCGGCGACGACTGGGCGCGGTACGAGAAGGCGTACCGCCCGAAGCGCCAGCCGACGGCGGACGAGGCCCGCCGGCTGGTCGCGTTCTCCCGCCTCGTTCAGGCGGCCGACGACGCCGCCTTCGGCCGCGAGGTCGGCTCGTTCCTCGACGTGGACGCCTACCTGCGGTTCCTCGCGGTCACGGCGTTCGTCGCCAACGTGGACAGCTTCTTCGCCCTCGGCCACAACTACTACCTGTACCTCCACCCCACGACCGGCCGGCTGCACTTCGTGCCGTGGGACCTGGACCGGGCGTTCGCCAACCACCCGCTCTTCGGCACCGCCGAGCAGAAGATGGACCTGAGCCTCACGCGGCCGTACCCCGGCCGCCACCGGCTGACGGAGCGCGTGCTGGCGCTGCCGGGTGTCGGCGACCGCTACAAGGCACTGCTCCGCGAGCTGTCGGGAACGGCGTTCGCCAGGGAGCGGTTGCTGAAGGACCTGGACGCGGCCGCGGCGGCGTTGAAGGAGCCGCTGGCGCGCGACGCCGCCGCGGCGCGGGCCCGCAAGGAGGGGGACACGACGGCGATGCTCCAGGCGATGTACGGCGCGGCGGACCTGCGGGCGTTCGTCGAACGGCGGACGGCGTCGGTCGCGGCGCAGCTCGCCGGCACGTCGCCGGGGTACGTCCCGGCCGCGGGGTTCGGCCCGTTCGGCCCGCCGCCGGCGAAGAAGGAATGACCGTTCACCTCTCCCGAGAACCCCTCATGCGCCCCGCCGCCCTGCTGCCGCTGCTCGCACTCGCCGTCGTCCCGGTGCGCGCCGACAACCCGCCGCCGGTCCAGCTCACCGCGAAGGAGGACCACAAGCGGACGATGGACCTCCTCGGCATCAAGGACCTCCGCCGCGGGGCGGACGGCAACCCGAAGTCGCCCAACGCCGCGAACAGCGACGAGTCGAAGGCCAACCCCTACCCGGACCTCCCCGACCCGCTCGTGCTCAAGAACGGGCAGCGCGTCACGACCGCCGAGGTGTGGCGGACGAAGCGACGCGCCGAGATCGTCGAGGACTTCGACCGCGAGGTGTACGGCCGGGTGCCGCGCGAGACGCCGAAGGTGACGTGGGAAGTGGTCGCCACCGAGAAGCAGATGGTCGGCGACGTGCCGGTCGTCACCAAGAAGCTGGTCGGGCACGTCGACAACTCCGCCTACCCGGCGATCACCGTGGACATCGCGCTGACGCTGACCGTGCCGGCGAACACCGCCGGCCCGGTGCCGGTGGTGATGGAGTTCGGGTTCGTCTTCCCCGGCGCGAAGGGGCCGCCGCTCCCGCCGCCCGGCGGCAAGGGCGGGCCGTCGTGGCAGCAGCAGGTGCTGGCGATGGGCTGGGGCTACGCGGTCCTTGTGCCGACGAGCGTCCAGGCCGACAACGGCGGCGGGCTGACGCGCGGCATCATCGGGCTGTGCAACCGCGGCCAGCCGCGGCGCGTGGACGACTGGGGCGCGCTGCGGGCGTGGGCGTGGGGCGCCAGCCGGGCGCTCGACTACCTGGCGACCGACCCGACCGTGGACGCCCGGCGGGTGGTGATCGAAGGGCTGTCGCGGTACGGCAAGGCGGCGCTGGTGGCGATGGCTTATGACGAGCGGTTCGCCGTCGGGTTCATCGGCTCGTCGGGGGCCGGCGGGGCAAAACTGCACCGCCGCGACTTCGGCGAGAAGGTCGAGAACGTGGCCGGGAGCGGCGAGTACCACTGGATGGCCGGCAACTACCTGAAGTACGCCGGGCCGCTCACCGCGAAGGACCTGCCGGTAGACGCGCACGAACTGGTGGCCCTGTGCGCCCCGCGGCCGGTGTTCATCAGCGTCGGGTCGGCGCAGGTCGAGGGGACGTGGGTGGACGCGCGGGGGATGTTCCTGGCGGGCGTCCACGCCGGGCCGGTGTACGAGCTGCTCGGGAAGAAGGGGCTCGGCACGGCCGAATTCCCGCCGCAGGAGACGGCGCTGGTCGCGGGCGAGGTGGCGTTCCGCCAGCACGCCGGCGGCCACACCACCGGCCCGAACTGGCCGGCGTTCCTCCGCTTCGCCGGGCGGTACGTCGGCGCGCCGGCGCGGTAGCCCGGCCGGCACTCATCCGACCAGCACCCGCGGCTTCCGGTCCGCGGGGACGTCGGCGGCGCGGATCAGCTCGTACACCATCCACGGCACGTTCCCGTGCCCGAACAGCACGAAGTGCAGGTTCGCCGTCAGCGGGTTCTCGGCCGACCACCCGAAGTGCAGTTCCGGCACCACGCCGTGCCTCGCCGCCTCCAGCGCCGCCGCCGCGATCACGTGCGGGATCGACGCGCACCGGCTCACCTGCGCGATCACCCGGCCGTTCTCGCGCGCCACCCGCAGCAACGGCTCGTGGTAGAAGTCGCTCGGGTCGGCCAGTTCCGCCTGCAGGAACAGAATCGGCATCCCCGGCGGCAGCCGGTGGAAGCGGCGGATCTCGGCCTCCTTCCCCGCCACGTCGCCGCCCATGTCCATCGACCGCACCGGCACCATGACGGGGAAGTCCTGCGCCACCACGTCCTGCCACAGCCGCCGCGACTCGTCGTCGGCGTACTCGAACCCGCGGAACCGCAGCTCGGTGGTGCGGAAGAACCGCGTCACGACCGAGACGAGCAGCGTCAACCCGATGAACCACAGGGCCATCTTCAGCCCGCCCGGCTGCTGCCACACCACCACGCCGAGGCCGCCGGCGAATGCGGCGAGTCCGGTCAGGAACACCGGCGACAGGCGGAAGCCGACCCACCGGCCGCGCCGCTTCTTCCACACGTCGAGGACCGCGGCCACGCTCGCGCCGGTGAACACGCTCAACACGCCCGTGAGGTACGCGCTGCGCTGCGCGTCGGGGTCGGCGTCGTAGGCGAATGTGACACCGACCTTCACCAGCCCGAACAGCACCGCGAGCACGCCCCACCGCTGCGACCACTTCCAGTCCATGCCGAGGCGGTACAGGTACGGCGGGATGAGGTGCCGCATCCCGACCATCACCACGATGCCGGACAGCGTCAGCACCGCGACCGCGGCGAGGTCGTGGGCGGCGCCGAGCCACGGGCCGCACGCCGGAATCACGTCGGACGGGTCGATGCCCGCGGCGAGCGGCTGACCGTGCGCCAGGTACGCCAGCGCCCGGTTCGCCGCGCGGCCGTCGGTTAGTAGCGCCTCGGCCGGCACCAGGATTGTCGTCACCAGCGTGGAGGCGAGCAGCAGCACCGACATCCCCACGGCGGCGACGGCGAGCATGACGCGCGTGTTGCGGACGCGGCCGCGCGGGTCCGCGGTCGTGTCGGAACCGCGGCCGCGGACGAGCGGCATCGACGTGAGCGCCAGTTCGTACCCGCTGAGGCCGAGTGCCAGCCGCGGGAACAGCGCCGCCGTCGCCAGCGCCAGTGCCCCCCACCCGACCGGCGCGCCGGCCGCGTCGCCGGGCTTCCACGCGCCGCCCTGTACCGCCGCCCACCACGCCTCCACCAGTTCCGGGTGCCGCGCCAGGTACGCGAGGCCGCAGCCGACCACGACGCCGACCACCGACAGGTACGCGACGACCGACACGACCGCCATGCGGACCAGCCCGCGCGTCACGCCGCGGCGGAAGGCGCGCGCCGCGACGAAGCCGACGACGAGGATCAGCAACGTGACCACGACGCGGGGGTTCCGCAGCCCGTGGGCGTGTTCGCTCACCTGCTCCGGCAGCGCCCCCGCCAGCCGGCCGCAGCCGTCGCCGACGACGCGCACCACGGCCTGCCACTCGGGTATGGGGTTGTGAAGCAGGTGCTCGGCGGCGTCGGCCGCGGAGAAGGTGCGGGTGAACACCAGGTCCGTCGCGGCGAACCCGAGCACGACGAGGACCAGCAACTTGCCGTGCCACCCGGGAACGAGCCGTTCCAGCAGCCCGACGGAACCGGAGCCGTGCGGCGACCGGCCGGCGAGGTAGCAGTACAGCGGCAGCGCACAGAACAGCGTGACGGCGACGACGCCGAGGGTGGCGACGGGGGCGAGGAGGCCGCCGGCGGCGAACGCGACGGACGGCTGGTAGGCGAGGCTGGAGAGGTAGTCGAGGGCGACGACGCAGAGCACCCAGGGCCACGCGGTGCGGAACCGGGTGCGGCGGAGCGGCGCGACGGCCGCGGGCGTACTTGGGGGTTCCGGCTCGGCGGCCGGCAGCTCCGGGGCGGGCATGGGGGGAACCTCGTGGGCGGACCAAGAGGTCTTGTATCCCGGGTTCCGCCGCTTGCGGCTTCGCGCTGGGCAGCGCGAAGCC
>JBGAQM010000185.1:0-11732 GCA_044220735.1 Urbifossiella sp.
GTTCAGCACGGCCGGTTGGAAACCGGCCCCACGTAATACCCCCGAGGCTCCCGTGGCTTCCCTCCGCCTCCTCGCCCCGCTCGCGCTTCTCGCCGCGGGCCTCTCGTTCGTCCCACGCCCCGCCGTCGCGCAGCCGCCGGCGTTCGCCGGGTTCGCCGACGACTACTACGCCGCCCTGTTCGCCTGGGACCCCAACCAGGCCACGTACGCCGGCGTCCACGACTACGACACCAAACTCGCCGACCCCTCGGCCGACAACATCGCCCGCCGCGTCGCTGCCCTCAAAGTCTTTCAGACACGCCTCACCGAACTCCGCGCCGGCAAGCTCCCCGAGGCCGACGCCATCGACGCCGACGTGCTCGACCACGCCATCCGCGCCGAGCTGCTCGACGCCGAGACGATCGGCGAGTGGAAGCGGAACCCGGTGCCGTACCTCGGCAAGCCGGCCGAGGGGATCGACCTGCTGATGAAGCGCAGCTTCGCCCCGCCGGCCGACCGCCTCCGCGCCGTCATCGGCCGCCTCAAGGCCGCGCCGCCGGTCATCGCCGCCATGAAGGCGAACGTGCAGAACCCGCCGAAGGAGTTCGCCGACCTCGGCCTCATCGTCGCCAAGGGTTCGGTCGGCTTCTTCCGCACCGACCTGCCGGCGTGGGCGAAGACCGCCGCCGGCGACGACGCGAAACTGCTCGCCGAGTTCGAGGCCGCCAACCGCCCCGTCGCGGAGGCGTTCGAGGCCGCGGCGAAGTGGATCGAGACGGACCTGCTGCCGCGGGCGAAGGGGAACTACGCCATCGGCGCCGACACGTTCCTGAAGAAGCTCGCCTACGAGGAGATGCTCGACATCCCGCTCGACCGGCTGCTGGCGATCGGCGAGGCGAACCTGAAGAAGGACCAGGAGGCGTTCGTCGCCACCGCCAAGCTCATCGACCCGAAGAAGACGCCGCGCGAGGTGCTCGACTCGCTCACGGAGGACCACCCGAAGCCCGAGGACCTCGTCGCCGCGACCCGCGGCACCATCGAGCGCACGAAGAAGTTCCTCCACGACAAGCAGATCGTGACGGTGCCGTCCGAGGTGCGGCCGACGATCGCCGAGACGCCGGCGTTCATGCGGACCGGCGGGTTCGCGTCGATGGACACGCCGGGGGCGTACGAGACGAAGGCGACGGAGGCGTTCTACTACGTGACGCCGCCGGAGGTGGAGTGGGAGGTGAAGCGGAAGGTCGAGCACATGCGGCAGTTCAACAAGACGTCGCTGGACATCATCACCATCCACGAGGCGTACCCGGGGCACTACCTGCAGTTCCTGTTCGCCAAGCAGTTCCCGACGAAGGTGCGGAAGCTGTACTTCTGCGGGACGAACGTGGAGGGGTGGGCGCACTACGCCGAGCAGATGTGCGTGGAGGAGGGCTACGGCGCCGGCGACCCGAAGGTGCGGCTGGCGCAGCTGCACGAGGCGCTGTGGCGCGACTGCCGGTACGTCACGGGGATCAAGCTCCACACCGCCGGGTGGACGGTGGAGGACGGCAAGCAGTTCTTCATGCGCGAGGGGTACGTCGAGGGCGAGGGCGCGTTCCAGGAGGCGCGGCGGGGCACGTACAACCCGACGTACCTGTACTACACCCTCGGCAAGTTGCAGATTTACAAGCTGCGGGACGACTACCGCCGGGCGAAGGGGGCGGCGTTCACGCTGCGCGGCTTCCACGACGAGTTCGTGCGGCAGGGCGGCCTGCCGATCAAGCTGATCCGCCGCATCCTGCTCCCCGGCGACACCGGCCCGACGCTGTGACGCGGGGCCGCACCCTACCGCGGCGCGCCGGCGCGGGCGCGGCCGGTGAGGCGGCGGAGGGCGTACCCGGCGAGCACCGCCGGGCTGGCGCGGCGGGTGTTGCGCGACACCGGCACGCGGTCCGGGCCGGGGAACCCGGGGGCGCGGGCCACGATCAGCCCGTCGGTCGTAAAACTCTCGGCCCGGGTGTGGTCGGCCACCACCACGAACCCCCGCGCCGCCAGGAACTCGCGGCAGGCGGCGTGCAGCCCGTCGCCGTGCGTCGCCAGGAAGAAGTAGCCCACCCGCCCCGCCGCGATCGTCCCCGCGGCGCCGCGCAGCAGGTCCAGCTCGGCCCCCTGGACGTCGGCGTGGATGACGTGCGCGAACGGGACGCCGTGGCGGGCCAGCAGGTCGTCGATGCTCACCCGCTCCAGGCCCGCCACCCGCTCCCCCTCCAGCGTCGCGGCGTGCGGCGGGAGCGAGGTGTCGCCGACGTACGCGCGGACGAACTCGGCCGCCATCCCGTTCAGCGCCAGGTTCGCCCGGCCCAGCGCCAGGTGCGCGTCCACCGGCTCGACGATCAGGTTCCGGGCCCGCGGCTTCGCCGCCCGCGCCCACATCGAGTAGTACGCCCAGTAGCCGCCGAGCTCGACCATGCACAGGTCGTCGGGGAGGCCGCGGAGGATCTCGTGGAAGACCCGCTCCTCCTGCGGCTCGTGGTGCCCGCGCAGGACGCGGATGACCTCGGTGAACAGGTTCGAGTAGTACCGGCTGAGGGCGACCTTCACCCCGTTGTGCATCAGCTGGTAGGGCGGGCCGCCGCCCTCGCCGGGGTACACCTCGCCGGCCCCGGGCACCTTGGGGATGCCGGCGCAGTCGTCCGGGCGCGACTCGGCCAGGGCCGTGAGGTAGTGCCGCCAGCCCCAGGTGACCAGCGGCCCGGTCACGGGGTTGGTGCGGAGGAACGTTCGGAGCCGCTGGACGATCACCCGATCTCCGTTCTCGGCGCGCGTGCGGGGATTATCGACCGGCCGGGGCTGGGGGATCAACCCATCCGGCCGGGCCGCACCCGGCCCCGGAATAACAGGTTCGGCCCGCGGTGGCAACACCGGCCGCGGCTACCCCAGGGCGATTCGGTTGTCGGCGGTACGATGCCCGGCCAGGGCCGGGCCTGCTCGGGTGTGCAGGTCGTGGTGGCCGGGCCCGCACGGCGACCCGCCCGTGCCCCGTGTCCTCCGGGTCGTGGCCGCCCGCACGTCCGCATCCCACGACCGCCGGACGTGGGGGGGAAGTCCGCCGGGGCGGCGAATCTGTCGGCCGGGTCGGTCGCCAGGTTCTCCCGATTCCCCTTGGCGAACAACAGGTACTCCGCGGACCGCGTCGCACACGTCCCGGTGGGCGAACGTGGCGTCCCCGGTGACCACCGCCCCGGCGTCGCCCTGGGAATGCGGCGGAGTGACGTTGCCGCTTGCGGCTTCGCGCGGTGAAGCGCGAAGCCGCAAGCGGCAACGTCACCACCCGGTTTCCCCGTTGACCCCCCGCACCGTCGCGGGCACACTCAGTAGTGTCCGTTCCCCCCGCAGGGTTCGCCATGTTCCGCGTCGTGGGTGGGTGCGCCACCGACTGCTCCGGCGTCACCCGCCGGCACTTCGTCCAGGCCGGCGCCCTCGGCGGGTTCGGCCTCGCCGGGCTCCTGCAAGCACGCGCCGCACAGCCGCGCCGCGCCGACACCAGCGTCATCCTGTTCTGGATGAGCGGCGGCCCCGGCCACATGGAGACGTGGGACCCGAAGCCCGACGCCGTGGCCCAGTTCCGCGGCCCGTTCGGCGCCGCGCGCACGGCCGTGCCCGGCACCCTGTTCGGCGAGTTGCTGCCGAACCACGCCCGCATCGCCGACAAGCTCTCGGTCGTCCGCAGCGTCACGCACGGCTCCGGCGACCACACGAAGGCGAACCACTGGATGCTGACGGGGTTCGAGGGGCCGGCGTTCAACGCCCCGGACTTCATGAGCCAGAAGCGGCCGAGCATGGGGAGCGCGGCCTCGAAGCTGCGCGGCCCGAACCGCCCCGGGATGCCGGCCTACGCCGCCGTGCCGCACCTCCGCGGCGGCACCGACAACTTCTTCCACTACGCCGCCTACCTCGGCCGCGCCAGCAACCCGTTCGTCGCCGAGAGTGACCCGAACCTGCCGGAGTTCCGCGTCCGCAACCTCACGCTCCCCGGCGACCTGCCGTTCGCCCGCCTCGACGACCGCCGCGGCCTCGTCGATTCGCTCGACGCCGCCCGCCGCGCCGCCGACCGCACGCTTGATAGTGACCCGTTCCGCCAGCAAGCCTTCTCGCTGCTGACGAGCCCCGCCGCGGCAACGGCGTTCAACATCGGCGCCGAGCCGCTGAAGGTGCGCGACGCCTACGGCCGCCACACTTATGGCCAGAGCGCGCTGCTGGCGCGCCGGCTGGTGGAAGCCGGGGTGACGTTCGTGACGGTGAACTGCGTGCCGTGGGACCACCACGCGACGGCCGGCCGGCACAGCACGGCGGAGGGCGGCAAGCTGTTCATCCCGCCGTTCGACCGGGCGCTGGCGGCGCTGGTGACGGACCTGCACGAGCGCGGCCTGAGCGAGCGGGTGCTGGTGGTGGCGATGGGCGAGTTCGGGCGGACGCCGCGGATGAACGCGGAGGGCGGCCGCGACCACTGGGGGAACGTGTTCAGCGTGCTGTTCGCCGGCGGCGGGCTGAAGATGGGCCGGCTGGTGGGCCGGAGCACGTCGAAGGGCGAGTACGTGGCCGACCGCCCGACGACGCCGCAGGACGTGTCGGCGACGGTGTTCCACCACCTGGGCGTGACCGCGCGGGAGGTGACGTTCCCGGACGCGGAGAAGCGGCCGGTGTACCTGGTGGAGCACGGCGAGCCGATCCGCGAGCTGGTGGGGTGATGCGGTAGAATACCCACGTGGTTCACACGGTGGGCTCACATGGTCACGCTGTTCGTCGGGGGGAAGGCTGTGCGGTGGGCCGACGCCGAAGCGGTGTTCGCCGCCGCCGCCGCCACCGAGGCGGTCGAGTTCCGCGACGCGGCCGGGCGGGTGATCGCCGTCACCACCCCCGCGGGCGACACCGAACCGGATTGGGTCCGGGCCATTACGCCCGAGGAAACCGCCCGCCGTCGCGCGGGCACGTTCCTGACTCTCGACGAGTACCGCCGGCAGGTTGACCAGCCATGACGTACTCCGTCGTCTGGGAGATGGCGGCGCTGCGGGCGGCGACTGCCCTGGAGCGGGCGCTCGGCGACCCGGCGCGGGTGCGGGCGGCTCAAGACCGCATCGACTGGGCGCTCCGCCGTACCCCACGCGACATGGGCGAATCGCGGGAACCCGGCTGCCGCATCTGATACGTAGACGTGCTCTGCGTGTACTACTACGTCGATGAGGTCGCGATGCGGGTCGAGGTGCTGTACGCCGGGCCGGGCCGGCGGTAGGGGCCGTGGCTCGCTCCGCCGCGTCGGGCCTCGCCGACTCGGCTCGACCTACGGAAGTCCCGTGCCCGCCGCGGGTTGCGGGGCGCGGTGTCGATCCAACGCTCTTTTGTGGCATCGACTCAATTCGTGCCTCGACCCCCCGGGGGGGAGGCGTACACACAATGCCCCCGGCTTGACCGACGCCCGTCACAGCAGCCGGTCGCGCTTCCGCAGCAGCCACTCGGCCAGCAGCGCCGCGAGCAGCAGCCCGAACACCCCCGCGTGGTTCCACAGCGGCAGCGGCGGCCGCGGCTCGTTCAGCGCCACCCGGTCCGGCTCCTTCAGGTCCGCGAAGAAGCCCTCCGCCGTCGCCAGCGTGTAGTACCGGCCGTGCGACTTCGCCGCCGCCGCCATCAGGTCCGGGGCGTTCAGGTCCAGCCGGTCCCGCTCGGTCGCCGGCGGCTGCACCCGCAGACTCGCCGACGGCGGCGACGCGCCCACGTCCGGGTCCGACAGCACGAACCCGTACGCCCCCTCCGGCGTCCGCGTCAGCGCGCCCTCGAACCGCCGCCGGTCGGCCTTGTCCCGCGCCAGCACCAGCACCTGCGACTCCGGCTCGCCCCCCGCCGGCGGCGTGCGCGTCACCCGCACCTTCACCACCGTGCCGTCGGGCGGCGCCGCGGCGTCGTCGGGGAAGCCCACCTGCACCGTCACGCGGTCGCCGCGCCGCACCGGGCCGTCGGGGATGAGGCGCAGCTCCGGCTTGCCGCGCCGCGCCCGCGCCAGCGCCCGCACCGCCTGCAGCCAGAACTGGTTGAACTGCGGCTCGTCGCCGCGGAACCGCCACCGCCACGTCTCGTCGAAGCCGAGGAACAGCACCCGGCCGGCGCCCGCGAACTGCTGCAGCGCCAGCGGGTGCTTGCCGCCCGTGTTCCCCTCCGCGGCGCGGTCCGGGTGGACGGCCAGCACCTCGGCCGCGGGCTTGCGGGCGTACCCCTTCGCGTCCCAGTACAGCGGCGGCAGCCGCGCCCAGATGGCGTCGGCCTCGGCGTCCTTCTTGCCGAACCGGAACAGCGGGTGCCGCCGCCCCTCGGGCGTCAGCTGCGGCCGGTAGCCCTCCGTCAGCGGGCGGTCCTCGGGCGTCGGCCGCGGCACGCCGTCGAGCACCACCACCGGCAGCACGTCGGCCACCGGCGTGTCGGCGAACGCGGCGGGGGTGTGGTGCTCGCCCGCGGCCACGAGCAGGCCGCCGCCCTTCACCTTCACGAAGTCGGCGAGGTCTTGCAGCGCCCGGGCCGACTGCGGCAGCTGCTTCGGGTCGAAGTCGCCGAGGATGACCACGTCGTACCCGAACAGCTCGTCGCGGGTCGGGAACGCCTCCAGCGCCACGGCGCTGCGGTCCGTCTCCGACCACCCCGGCGACGCCCCCACCAGCACCGTCTTGAACTCGATCGACTTGTTCCCGGCGACCCGGTCCGACTCGCGCTCGAGCAGCGTCTTGGCGAACCGGAAGTCGTACCGCGGCCGCCCCTCCACGAACAGCACCCGGGCGCGCTTCGCCTCGGTCACGGTGACCCGCCGCTCGACGCGGTTGTTCGACACGTCCGCCTCGCCCGGCGCCGCCGGCACGTCGAGCACCAGCACCTTCTCGCCGACCGTCGTGGGGGTGTAGCTCAGCTCCACCTTCTCGCCGGCCTCGGTGGGCCGCACGTCCTGCCGGCCGAGCTCGACGAGGCGGTCGCCGACCTTCTCGTACAGCGTGACGCGCACCGGGTCGGGCGGCACGGCGCCGCGCGACGACAGCTTGGCGCCGATGTCGAGCGTGTCGCCGCGGGCCACCACGTCGCCGAAGCGCAGGTCCGAGAGGATCAGGTCGGGCACGACCCACGGGTCGCCAACGCCGACGACGTACAGCGGCACGCCGGCGGCCTCGGCCGCGGCCGGGAGCGACATCCCGGCGGTGGTCACGCCGTCGGTGAACATCACGATCGCGGCGGGCGGGTTCCCCTGGAAGTCCCTGGCGACGCGCTCGACGCCGTCGCCGAGCAGCGAGGCGTCGCCGACCGGCCGGAGCGCGAGCAGCGCCTCGCGCAGGGCGGCGGCCTCGTCCGGCTCGGTGGCGCTCCCCACGAACCGGGCGCGGGCGTCCAGCGCGTAGACGTGAACCTTCACCCGCTTCTCGGTGAGCAGCCGGTCGAGCCAGTCGCCGCCGGGGCGCGTCAGCAGCAGTTGGGCCAGCTTCAGCCGCTCCGTCTGCGGCAGGTTCGCGGCGCCGACCAGCTCCTCGGCCTTCGCCCGCACCGCGGGGTCCTTCAGGTCGTCGCGGGTGTCCATGCTCGCGGACGTGTCGAGGACGATGACCACCTCGGGCCAGCCGACGCGCTTGAAGACGAGCTTCCACTGCGGCAGCAGGGCGGCGAGCACGGCGAGGAACACGCCCGCGCGCAGCGCCGCCGCGGGGGCGATGCGCGCGAACCCGCCGGCCGCGCCGCGCTCCCGGGCGTACACGCTCACGCCGTACCCCACCAGCACCACGGCCACGGCGGCGACGGCCCAGCCGTCGTTGCGGCGGTCCGGGGTGACGACCGGCACGCGCTCCAGCACGACGCGGTTGCTCTCGCCGGCCGGCGCGGGCGGCACCCCGGCGGCGCGGGCGACGGCGCCTTCGGCCGCGTCGCGCGCCGGGTCGGGGAGGAAGCCGAAGGCGTCGCCGGTGAGTTCGACGCGCACGGCCAGCGCCGCCGCCGCGAGGCACAGCAGCAGCGGCACCGCGGCGAGGGCGGTGCCGAGCGCCCGCCACACCGGGTGACGGCTGACCGGCTTCGTGACGCCGCCGCCGGCGCGGGCGGGGCCGATCCACCACGCCAGCGTCGTCTCCGCGGCCAGCAGCGCGAGCAGCGCCCACGCCGCCCACCGCGCCAGGTCGGGGCCGTGCGGCCGCGGCTGCGTCACGACGCCGGTGCCGCTGCCGTCGGTCGGCTGCGCCTCGGTCGGGTCGCTCACCACCTGCACGGGGCCGACCGCCTTCCACTCGTCGGGCGCCAGCCGCTTCAGGTCGGACTCGGCGTCGCCGGCCGGGTTGACCGCGAACACGCGGTCGCGGCCGTCGCCGGCGGGCGCCCGGTCCCGCGGGGCCGTCAGCCGCATCCGGTAGAAGCCGGCCAGCCGCGTGTCGGCGAACCGGGCCGCCGCCGACTCCTCGCGGAGTGTCACCGGGGTGTCACCGCTGATCCCCTCGGGGCCGGTCACGCTCGCGGTCAGGCCGGCGGCCGCGGCGGGGAAGAACTCCTCCAGCGCGTCGCCGACGCGGGCCGTGTGCGGGTCGGGGTTGGCGGCGGCGAAGCGGAGCAGCTCGTGCTGGAACTCCAGGTAGCTCGGGAAGATCGGCCACTCGGTCCAGTCGCGGTTGAGGCTGCTGGTGTAGACCACGACGCGGCCGCGGAAGCGCGGCCACTCCAGGACCGCGGCGTCGGGCTTCGCGCCCGCGGGGGCGGGGCCGGCCGGGGCGAACGACAGCACCCGCCGGGCGGCGCCGTCGGCCATCTTCACGTACCCGCGGAACGGCACGCTCACCAACCCCGCGCGCGGGTTGTCCTCGCGGAACGCGGCCAGCGGCGAGCCGGGGCGGCGGTACTCGGCGTCGTCGGCGGTGAGGTTGAAGCCGGGGGCGTCGGCGGGGACGGTGACCAGTTCGCCGAGCGGGGCGGGGAGGACGCCCTTGCCGTCGGCGTAGAGTAGGCGGTTGTACGCCTCCTTCGCCGCGACCGCGTTCGGGCCGAGGCCGATCACCACGCCGCCGCCGCGCTTCAGGTGCGCCTCCAGCCGCGCCGCCATCACCGGCGTCACGGCGGGCACGTCGGCGAGGTACACGCAGTCGGCGCCGGTGGTGTCGCCGACGTTCGGGTCGGCGAACTCGCCGTAGCTCAGAATCCAGCGCTCGCCCGGCGTCTCGGGCCAGCGGCCGCCGGGGCGGTGCAGCCGCGCCGGCGTGTCGCTCGGCCGCGCCCCCGGCGGCACGAGCGCCCGCGCCAGGTACTCGCCGGCGCGCCTCAGCGGGTCGGGCTCGTTCCGCTTACCGTCCACGACCAGCGCGTGCAGCCCGTCGCGCGCCTCGACCACGACGGCGCGGGCGTCGTCGGCCGCGAGGTCGTCGCCGTCGGTGAGCTTCACCTGGATGAGGTGCACGCCCGGGGTGAGGAAGCCGGTCTTCGAGCCTTCGAGCGTGAACGACGCCGACACCCGCCCGCCGGCCGGGATGGCGGGCGTCGATTCGGTGGCGACGGCGGCCGGCGTCTCGGTCCCGCCCGCAGACGGCCGGCCGAGGTGGAGGCCGAGCTTCGCCGGCGGGTGGTCGCGGCGGCCGAAGTTCTGCACCGTCGCGGTGACGACCAGCGGCGAGCCGACGACGGCGACCGGGTCGGACAGCGCGAGATCGACGACGGCCAGGTTCTCGGGGTCGTCGCGGGCCACGTCCACGACGACCACGTCGGCGGCGCCGCGGCCGTTCTTGCCGCGGAGGATGGTGGCCCACGCCTCGGGCGGCGGCGCCTCCGGCCGCGGCAGCGCGGCCGCCCACCCGGTGCGCTGCGCGTCGGTGAAGACGGTGACCTGCCGGCGCGGGTAGCCGCGCGGCGAGCGGGCGAGGGCCTCGGCGACGTGCGACAGCACGGCGGCGCCGTCGGCGGTGTGGTGGGTCGGGCGGAGCTTGGCGATCTCGTCCAGCACCTTGAGCGCGGCGTTGGCCGGCCCCGGCACCACGACCGCCGGCGACGGGCCGATCACGAGCACGCTGAAGGCGTCGCCGGGGCTGCCGCCGCGGACCAGGTCCTCGGCCTGGGCCTTCGCCTTCTCGAACCGCGTGGGGCCGTCCGCGGTGCGGGCCGTCATGCTCAGCGAGGCGTCGAGCACGAGGACGTGGTGGGTGCGGGTGCCCGCCGCGACGGCGACTTGCGCGCCGGGCTTGATGCGCTGCCACCACGTCTCGGCCCAGTCGGTCGCGGCGGCGAGGGAGAACAGGGCGAGCAGCAGGGCCAGCACGCGGGCGGCGAGGAGGACCCAGTGATCGATGCGGCGGCGGTGGCGGCGCTCGGCCACGACCAGGAAGCGGATCGCGGCCCAGGGGACGATCTGGTAGCGCTTGCGGAACAGGAGGTGGACGAGGAGCGGCCCGGCGACGGCGACGGCCGCGGCCCCGGCGGCGAGCCCGGGGGTGAACACGGCGAACGCGGCGGGCGACGGCATCGGGGACCGGTCGTGGTGCGGGCGCGGGGTGCCCCAACAGTATACAGGGGGTTCGGGGCTCCGCCGCTCGCGGGTTCGCCCGGGGAAGCGCGAAGCCGCAAGCGGCAACTCCGGCGGTTACGTTGCCGCTCGCGGGTTTCGCGCGGGGAAGCGCGAAGCCGCAAGCGGCAGCTCCGGTGGTTACGTTGCCGCTTGCGGCTTCGCGCTTCCCCGCGCGAAACCCGCGCCGCCCCTTGACCCGCCGCGCCCCACCGGCGACGATCACTTCTCCCCCACCCCCCTGGGCGCCCCGATGACCCGCCTCCGCCTCGCGCTGCTGTCGCTGCCGCTGCTCGTCGGCCTGGCCCCCGCGGCCGCGCAGCCCGACCCCGGCTACACCCGCACCCCGGACGTCATCTACGGCCGGAAGTTCGGCACCGTGCTCACGATGGACGTGTTCACCCCCAAGGCCAAGGCCAACGGCGCCGCTGTCATCTGGTGCGTCAGCGGCGGGTGGTACTCGAACCACGACAGCATCAACCCCGCGTTCGCCAAGCCGTTCCTCGACCGCGGGTACACCGTGTTCCAGGTCGTACACGGCAGCCAGCCGCGGTACAGCATCCCCGAGGTGCTCGACGACATGAACCGGGCGGTGCGGTTCATCCGCGCCAACGCGGCGAAGTACGGCGTGGACAAGGACCGCATCGGCATTAGCGGGGCGTCGGCCGGCGGGCACCTGTCGCTGATGCAGGGCGTGTCGCCGCGGCCGGGCGACCCGCTGGCGAAGGACCCGGTGCAGCAGGAGTCGTCGAAGGTGGCGGCGGTGGCGTGCTTCTTCCCGCCGACCGACTTCCTGAACTACGGCAAGGCGGGCGAGCAGGCGCTCGGCGACGGCACCCTCAAGGGGTTCAAGGCGCCGTTCAACTTCGTCGAGCTCGACCCGCAGACCAAGGCGTTCGTCGTCGTCACCGACGAGGAGAAGCGCCGCCGCATCGGCCGGCAGATCTCCCCGGTCACGCACGTGTCGAAGGACAGCGCCCCGGCGCTGGTCATCCACGGCGACAAGGACTTCCTGGTCCCCATCCAGCAGGCCGAGGTGCTGGTGGCGGCGTACAAGAAGGCCGGCGCGACGGCCGAGTTGGTGGTGAAGCCCGGCGCCGCCCACGGCTGGGGCGATTTCCTCAAGGACTTCGAGAAGCTGGCCGACTGGTTCGACGTACATCTGGCGAAGAAGTAACGCCCGGCGGGCGGGCGGGTGGTCGGGTTGCCGCTCGCGGCTTCGCGTCGC
>JBGAQM010000186.1:0-12000 GCA_044220735.1 Urbifossiella sp.
GGGCGCTGGCGGAGGTGTGGTACGCGGTGTGGACGTACCGCCAGCGGCCGGGGTCGGTGTACCTGACGGTGGCCCTGACGGCGGTGTGTCACGTGGGGATGGTGCTGATGTACCACCTGGCGGTGCGAGTGTTCGTGCCGCCGGCGGGTGTGGAGCCGGGGACGCTGGGCGAGCACTTCGTGATCGCCCCGGTGGGGTTCATCGCGCAGGCGCTGTTCCCGGCCCCGGGCGGGGTGGGCGGGGGCGAGGCGGTGTTCGGGTACCTGTACACCCTGCTCGGAGAGCCGGCCCAGAAGGACCAGTTGAAGGCGCTGGGGCTGGTGGGCCGGCTGACGCTGCGGATGGCGGAGTGGACGTGTGCCCTGGCCGGGCTGGTGGTGTTCCTGCGGATGCGGTCGGAATTGCCGGCGGTGGTGCACGAGGCGGAAGAAGAAGGCCTCGGCGGCCACGGCGACCCCCCGCACCTGGACGCGACCGCGGGTGCGGGGGAGTCGAAGGCGGGGTAACTACTTGACCGGGCTCGGGACGGCGGGGCCGGCGAGCGGGCCGGCGGGCCGTAGCCACAGCGACGACACCCGCCAGACCCGGACCGCCCGGGGCTCCGCCGGGTCGGGCGCGGCCAGCCACCGGCCGTCCGGGCTGAACGCCAGCGCGGGCGGCTCGGCGTGGTGCCCCTCGACCCGCCGCACCTCTTCGCCCGTCGAGACGTTCCAGAGCTGCACGGTACTCCGCGGGTTGATCGCCAGGCTTGGGTGACTGCAGGTGGCGAGCACACGCCCGTCCGGGTTGAGGGCGACGGCGGAGAACCATATCGAGGGGTTCGCGGCGGACACCTTCCGGGTCTCGGCCCCGCGGCCCACGTCCCACACCCGCGCCGTCGCGTCGGTCCCGGCGGTCGCGATCACCCGGCCGTCCCGGCTGAACCCGACGTGGTGTACCTCCGCGGCGTGCCCGGCCAGTGAAACGCGCTCCTTCCCGTTGAGGTCGAGAACGCGGACGGCGTACCCGGAGTACTGTGCGACCGCGACCATCCGACCGTCGGTGCCGACAGCGAGGTTGAAGAGGCCGTTGGCCCCGTCGCGGGCGGGGAACCCGCGCCCGGGGGGGGCGTACCCGTGTGTGTCCCAGACCCGCACCGCGACCCCGTTCAACACCCCGACCAGCCCGCCCCCATCCGGGGTAAACGCCAGTCCCCGGACCCAGTCCGGGAGCGGGCCGAGGGTCGCCACCGGCGCGGCCCCCGTGCTCGGGTCGAGGTCCCACACCCGCACCGTCTTCCCCAGCGCGGTCCCGGCGGCCAGGTACCGGCCGTTGGGGGCGAACGCGAGCGGGGCCAGGACGGTATCGTTGTCGCCCGGCAGGTCGAACCGGGCGGTCTGCTCGCCGCCGCGGAGGCTCCAGACCCGGACCGTCTTGTCACCGCCGGCGGTGGCGACGGCCCGGGTGTCCGGGGAGAACGTGATCGCCACGACCGGGCCGTCGTGGCGGGCGAGTTGCCGGCCCCCGACGAGTTCGGGGAAGGCGGCGGCGGTCTCGGCCCGGCGGGCCGCGGCCGGGCTCGCGGCTGCCGGCCGCGCCAGCTCGTACCAGTCGGCCGCGCGCGTCCAGTACGCCTCCCGGTCGGACTTCGACTTCCGCCCGAGCTCGAACCAGGCGTCGCCGACCCGCTGCCGTTCGGCGGCGTCGCGCGGGTTCGCCAGGTCGAGTTTCGCCGCCCCGGCGACCTCCGGATCGCCGCCGCCGAGCAGGTGACCCAGCCCGGCTTCCCAGTCCCCGCGGCCGACCGTCAAAAACCGCCCGAGCACGGTGTTCGCGGTGGGGTTGTTCGGGTTGATCGCCAGGGCCGCGGCCGACTGCCGGACGAACTCGGCGGTCTGGTGCCCCCGATCGGCGGCGGCCGCCAGCGCGGGGTTCCCGGCCTTCTCAGCCGCGGCGGCGGCGACAGCCGTGAACCGGGCGGCCCCGGCGTACTCCCGCCGGTCCCAGGACACGTTCGCGCAGAAGTCGGCCAGGTGGGTGAGGTGGCTGGCGTCGGCCGGGGTCAGGCCGGGAGACGCCGCCAGGACCCTCAGGGTGTCCATCATTCTCGCGTCGAGAGGGGTGGGGTGCTGGAAGCGGCGATCGAGCTCGGCGCACGCGGCGTACGCCCGCTTCACGTCCCCGCCCTCGGCCGACAGGCGGCGGATTTCGTCGAGCACGGCGAACACTTCAGCCGGCTCGGTTCGGTGGGGCACCAGGCCGCCGAGGCGAGCGGCGAGTGCCCGCTTGTCCGCGGGTTGCGTCGCGCGGCGGAACTCCTCTCGGTTCAGGATGTCCTCGCGGAGGTTGCGGCGGGCGTGCTCCACGTCGCCGGCCAGCGGGGCAGGCGGCAAGGGGGCGGGCGGGCCGGCGGTCGCACGCGGCGTCAGCAGCAGACAGCCGACGATCAGGCTCGTCACGAGGTTCGGTGCAGTCACGGCGAAGTCCCCAGGAGAAGTGGCGTTCGGACACACCAGTCGGATCGACGGCGCTGTCGGTCGCCGGACACGACTTTCTCCACCCCCGGCCGCTATAACAGCCGCACCACCCACCGGAGCCGCGCCCGATGAAGGTCCACGAGTACCAGGCCAAGGAACTCCTCGCCGCCGCCGGCGCCAACGTCCCCGGCCACGTCGTCTGCAAGACGCCCGACGAGGTCGCCGCCGCGTTCGACAAGCTGAGCAACGGCGGCGGCGTTATGGTGAAGGCCCAAATCCACGCCGGCGGCCGCGGCGCCGGGCAGCTCAAGGGCTACGCCGACAAGCTCGGCGGCGTCAAGTTCGCGCCCACGAAGGAGAAGGCCAAGGCGCTCGCCGAGACGATGTTGAAGCACTCGCTCGTCACGCTGCAGACCGGCCCCGAGGGGCAGCCGATCCGCAAGGTCATCGTCCAGGCCGACGCCGAGCCGGCGAAGGAGTACTACGTCGCCATCGTGTTCGACCGCGCCGTCGGCCAGCCGGTGCTGATGGCGTCCGCGGCCGGCGGCATGGACATCGAGAAGGTCGCCCACGACACGCCCGAGCTGATCCTGAAGGTGCCGTTCAGCCCCGAGACGGGGTTGCAGCCGTTCCAGGCCCGCCGCATGGCCTACGAGCTCGGCTTCACCGGCGACCAGGTCGGCAAGGCCGAGAAGATCATGCTGGCGCTGTCGAAGGTGTACCTGGAGAAGGACGCCACGCTGGCCGAGGTGAACCCGCTGGCCGTCACCAAGAAGGGCGACGTGGTGGTGCTCGACGCCAAGATCGACTTCGACGACAACGCCCTGTTCCGGCACAAGGACGTGGAGTCGCTGCGCGACCTGGACGAGGAGAACCCGGTCGAGGTGCGGGCCGGCAAGGCGAGCCTGAACTTCATCCAGCTCGACGGCAACATCGGCTGCCTGGTGAACGGCGCCGGGCTGGCGATGGCGACGATGGACATCGTCCAACACCACGGCGGCAAGCCGGCGAACTTCCTCGACGTGGGCGGCGGCGTGACGGCCGAGAACGCGGTCGAGGCGTTCCGCATCATCCTGTCGGACGCGAAGGTGAAGGCGATCTTCGTGAACGTGTTCGGCGGCATCGCCAGCTGCGCCCGCATCGCCGACGCGCTGGTGAAGGCCGGACGCGAGGTCGGATTCCAGGTGCCCGTGGTGGTGCGGCTGGAGGGGAACGAGGTCGAGAAGGCGCGCGAGATTCTGAACGGCGTGACGGCCGAGCTGCCGGCGATCCGCGTCGCCCCCGGGCTGACCGAGGGCGCGAAGATGGTGGTGGAACTGGCGAAGTGAGCGGGTCCGCCGCTTGCGGCTTAGCGCGGCCAGCGCGAGTCGCAAGCGGCGAAACCCCGCGCCGAGGACAAATCCCCCGACCCCCTCTCCCGGACAAGGACGACGCCGATGAAGACCACCCGCCCGGCCGTGCTGCTCGCGGCCGTGTTCGCCGTCGCCGGCTGCGGACAGCCGCCCGCGCCCTCCGCCAAGGACGACAAGGGCGGCCCCGGCGCCGCCCCGCCGGCCAACGTCCCGTCCGGCTCGGTCAAGCCGGACGCCGACAGTTCGGTCGCGGCCGGCAAGTTCGTCGGCGACCTGGTCAACTCCGCCGCCGACCCGACCAAACTCAGCCCCGCGTTCCTCAAGTCCGTCGGCAAGCCGATGCTATCGGCCGAGGACAAGGCGAAGGGGTACAACCCCGCCGCCGCCCAGGCGTGGCTCAACCGGGCCGGCGCGGCGCTCGCCCAGATCGGGCCGCCGGCCGGGTTCACCGCCGCCAACAGCGCCGTGTTCACCGGCCCGAACGGCGGCGGCCGCTACCTCGTCCGCATGACCCAGGCCGACGGCGGCTGGAAGGTGGACTGGTTCGGCCTCGGCACCGCCAAGGCGAACGACGTGGACCAGCCGAAGACCGCCGACGAGGCGTTCCAGGACTTCGCCGTGCTCGGCTTCCTCCACGCCGCCACGGACGCCACGCTGGCGCGGGAGGACCGCATCCCGCTGGCCGCGGCGCTGCTGTCGGCGACGTACCGCGCCAAGCAGGTCGGCCCGGTGGCCGACGACACGGACCAGGGGTTCGACTACAACCGGGGGAAGCTCGGTAACATTCTCGACGGCCTCGGCCAGGGCGCGACGGCGGTGAGCCGCACCCGCACCGCGGCGGACACGTTCCGCGTCGAGATCACGAAGGGCGGCGCGGCGCGGGCGTACGCGGTGAAGCTCGTCCGCGACCCGGCGGGCGGCTGGGTCATCGACGACGTGAACGGCGAGTGACCGGCCCGCGGGCGGGGGCGAACGGGCCGGCGGGGCGTCGCGACGGGTCCGCCCGTCCGCCCCGCCGGCCGTGTTCTAGGCTCCGGGGAGAGCCCCCACCGCCCCGGGAGTCCCGCCGTGCCGCGCCCCCTACTCCTCGCCGCCGTGTCCGCCGCGCTCCTGTCCGGCGGGTGCGGCAAGATCAAAGACATCCTCAACCCACCGATGGCCGAGTTCACCGGGCCCGACGGCCGGTGGAAGGCGCTGTTCCCCGGCACCCCGTCCGAGAAGACGAAGTCGGCGTTCGGCGTCTCGTTCACCATGTGGGCGCGGGAGCCGTGGGGGAACAAGGGCGGCTACATGGTCGGCACCGCGGAACTGCCGATCCCGGCGAACGAGGCCAGCGCCGCGACCCAGAAGCGGCTCGACGACGCCATCGCCGGCTCCGCCCAGGGCGTCGGCGGCAAGATGCTCGACACCAAGCGGGTGATGCTGCACGACCGCTTCCCGGGGCGCGAGTGCCTGGCGTCGGTCACCGAGCCGAAGGTCGGCAAATACCGCTGCCGCATCTACCTCGTGAACACGCGGATGTACATGGTCGCGGTCATGGGCGTGGACGAGTTCGTGAACGACCCGAAGGCCGACGAGTTCCTCGACTCGTTCACCCTCCTCGGGGACCACGGCGGCCCGCCGTCGCACCCGGCCGAGCGGGTGGCGGCGGCCGCCGCGAAGCGACCCCCGGCGGTCGCACGCCCCGCCGACCCCGAGCCGATCCCGAAGGCGGCGGGGGCGGCCATCCACTCCACGAACGGCAAGTTCAAGGCTCGCTTCCCGGCGTCGCCGGCGAAGGGGACGGCGGAGACCGGTGGGTTGACGCTCACGACCTACGCGGTGGCCGCGGACGGCGGGAGCTACGCGGCCGGGTACGCCGACAACCCGGAGCTGGAGGGCGCCACGAAGGCGGTCCGCAAGGCGGCGCTGAACGCGTTCCGCGACGCGGCCGTGGCCGACCTGGGCGACGGGGCGGCGATGGGCAAGTGCGAGCTGTTGTCGGTCGCGGGGAACAGCGGCTGGGAGTTCGAGGCGACGGCCGGCGACCAGCGGCTGCGGGCCCGAGTGTACCTGGTGGGGGCGCGGCTGTACCGGGTGACCGTGCGCGGCACCGACGCCGCCGTCCGCGACCCCGCCGCCGCCGCGTTCTTCGAGTCCTTCCAGGTGGTGAACTAAGGCCGGCGGGCCGGGATCGACCCCGGCCGCGCCGAGGGACGAGCCGTCGAGGCCACGACGGGGACCCGCGTCCCCGCCCCGCACGGGGATCGACTCGTCCCCCGCCGCCCTTCCGACGACCCGCGAATCCAACTCGATCTCATCCACCGGCTCCGTCGTCCCCTTCACCGCCGGGTGGACCACCCGGCGATCTCCCCCTTCCTCCCCGGCGTGAGCGGGGCGGCCGCGATCGGCACCCGTGTGGGCCCGCCGAAAACGTTCGCGTATCAATTCGTCGGCGGGCGGCAGCTTCAATACGGAGGGCAAACATGCCGGTGGGGCTGAACGCGGTCCGCTACCTGGCCGCGGGCGACGAGACCGACGCCGCACTGCTCGGGCGGTTCGCCGACCGCCGCGACGAGGCCGCGTTCGCGGTCCTCGTGCGCCGCCACGGGGCGATGGTGTTCGGCGTCTGCCGCCGCCTGCTCGCCACCGACCAGGACGCCGAGGACGCCTTCCAGGCGACGTTCCTCGTCCTCGCCCGGAAGGCCGGCACGGCCGCCCCGCGGGACGTGGGGAACTGGCTCTACGGCGTGGCCCGCCGGGCCGCCCTCCTGGCACGCCGCACGATCGCCCGCCGCCGGGAGCGCACGGGCGAGGTTCCCGACCGCCCCGCGAGCGAGGCCGACCGGCTGCGGGCGATGCTCGACGAGGAGTTGGGCCGCCTGCCCGACCACTACCGCGCCGTGGTCGTGCTGTGCGACCTGGAGGGGCGGACCCGGCGCGAGGCCGCGGCCCTGCTCGGGTGGCCCGAGGGGACCGTCGCGGGCCGACTGGCCCGCGCGCGGGAGTTGCTGGCGAAGCGACTCGCCCCGGCCGTCTCGCTGGCGGCACTGCTCGCGGGTTCGTCGGCGGCGCGGGTGCCGGCGGTGCTCACACCGACCGGCCCGATCCCCTTCGGGATCGCCGCGCTGGCACGCGACACGTTGGTGACCACTACACGAGGGAAGATGATGAAGGCAGCGGCCGCCGTCCTCCTGCTTGGGGTGTGCCGGGTTCGGCGTGGTCCTGCACGCGGGGCGGGAGACGCCCGGCGCCCCCGCGAGCCCGGCGCCGGCGGCCGGTGGCGTGCAACCGGCCGAGAAGCGTGGCGCCGCCGTGCGGCCCGACCCCGACGCCGCGTTCGCCTGGGGCGAGGCGGTGGGCGGGCTTCAGGCCGGCATCGCGTTCGGCGACGCGAAGGCGTTCCGGATCGGTGAGAAGGTCACGCCGAAGGTGCGCATCCGCAACGTCGGCCAGGCGCCGGTCGCGTACTCCTACTTCTACGCCCGCTTCCGCTTCGCCACGCCGCGGGTCGCGGACCCGCTCGGCCGCCGCGTGCCCGTGACCGACCCGCCCCACTTTTTCTCCTTCCCGGCGTCGAAGGACGACACGTTGAAGGCGGGCGACTCGATCGACTTCGGCGGCGCCACCCTCGAACTTGCTCCCACGGAAGAGCACTACCACCACGCCATCCGCGTCGAGCCGGGGAAGTACACGCTCGGCTTCGACGGGTTCGTCAAGTCGCACCCGAAGCTGGGGACCGGCACCGCGGAGTTCGAGGTGAAGCCCGCCGCGGCCCCGCCGGCGTTCGACGTGGCGGCGGCGACCGCCCCTGCCGCGCCCGCGGGCGTCCGGCCCGGGGTCTCCGTTCACCTCTCGAAGTCCCCGCCCTGGCCGGGCCACAGCCGCTGTGCATTCCTCGACGACGACCGCATCCTCGTCCACGCCGGCCCCGGCTCGGGTGACGCCAACACGGTTCACCGTGGCCTTCAGGTGCGATCCGCGAAGGACGGGACGCTGCTGAAATCCGTGACCGTCCCGGGCCACCTCGTGGGTGAGTTCCGCGTGTCGGCCGACCGGAAGTGGGTCGCCGCCGCGACCACCGCGGACACGACCGGGACGTTCGTCATCCCCGCCCCGGGCGTCACCGTTTGGGACGCGGCGACGTGGACCGTCCGCGGCAGGGTCGCCGGCCACGCCCTTTTGGCACTCGCGTCCGACGGCCGTACGGTGCTCGTCCGCGAGGACGACGGGTGGGGGGCGCAGGGCGGCCGGGTCGAGGTGTGGGACGTGGTCGCGGGGAAGCGCCTCCGGGCCGCCCCGTTCGAGTTCCAGGGGATCGACGCGGGCGCCCTCTCGCCGGACGGCTCGCTGGCGGTCGTGTCCGGGCTCAACGAGGTCGCGTACTGGAAGTGGCGCGACGGGGACGCACACGACCGCGTCCGCGTCGGGCGCCGGGTGAGCGACCTGGCCTTCTCCCCGGACGGCAAGCACGTCGCCGAGGGACCGGGGCCGCGGCTGACCGTCGAGGTCCGGGACGCGGCCACGCTCAAGGTGGCCCGAACGCTGTCCGACCCGGCGCAGCCGCGGGTGTCGCTGCTGACGGCGGGGCTGACGTTCGCGGACGGCGGGAAGGCGCTGGTGCTGGGGAACGGCATCGGACTGATCCCGTCGATCCCGGTGCCGCACCGCATCCACGTCTGGGACGTGCGGACCGGGGCGCTGCTCCGGCAGATCGACACGGAGGGCGGCGCGCCGTACTCGCTCGACGTTTCCCCCGACGGGAACACGCTGGCCGCGACGACGGCCGACGACGGGGTGTCCCTGAGGACGTGGGGGCTTGGTAAGGCCGACGGGCCGGCCCCGCGGTGAGGAAGCGGTGCGGGTGGCCGGACGTTACCGGGGCCGCTGGGCGACTGCTTCGATCTCGGCGACGGCGGCCCACAGGTCGCCGAGGGACTGTGCGTAGTCGATCCGCGCCTGCGTCAGCACGCGGCGGGCGTCGAGGGTGTCGAGGAAGCGTTCGCCGCGGGCGGCGTACACCCGGTCGATTTGCTCCAGCGCGGCGGCCGCGTCCGGGAGCACCCGCGTGCGGTACAGGTCGAGCTGCCGGCGGGCGTTCTCGTACCGCTGGTAGGCGACCGCCAGTCGCTCGGTCGCCCGCAACTGAGCCTGCGCGACGCCCGCCTCGGCCGCCACGACCCGCGCCTGCGCGGCGGCAATGTTTCCACGGTTCCGGTCGAACACCGGGAGCGCCAACCCGACCTGCACGCTCGCCATCGGCGCGCGAGTGACGTAATCGTGGGCGACCGTCGTCATCGTGTGGACGTTCGGGACCGGCTTCACCTCCGCCGCCCGCAGCTCACCCCGCGCCTGCTCCGCCTCGGCCGCCGCCGCCAGGACGAACGACGACCGCCCGGCAAGCGCCACCGCCTCGTCGTACCCCGGGAGCACGACGGCGGGCGGGAGATCGCCCTCCGCCACCGCCGGCAGATGGTCCACGCCGACCGCCACCGCGAGCAGCCGCTCCGCGGCCGCGACCCGCTGCCGGGCGCCGCCGACCCGGTTGACGATCTGCACGGTCTCGACCCGGAGCCGGGTCACGTCGTAGGCCTCGGCCTTCCCGCCGGCGGTGAGCTTCTCGGCGCGGTCGAGCCCGTCGGCGAAGAGGGCGGCCGTGCGCTCCGTCTCGCGGAGGACGGCCCGCGCGGTCGCGTACTCGGCGTGGGCGGCGCGGACCCGGGCGGCGGTGTCGAACCACTTCGACGCCGCGTGCCAGTCGGCGGCGCTCACACCCGCGCGGGCCGCGGCCGTGGCGATCTTCAACTTCCCGGCGGTGACGAACTCCTGCGCAACGTACCCGCCTTGCTGGCCGGCGGTGCCGGGGCCGTCGTTGATCTGGTTCCCCGAGTAGCCGACCGTGGGGTTCGGGTAGAGCCCGGCCTGCACCATCCGCCCGCGCGCCTCGCCGACGCGGGCGGCCGCCACCGAGGTCCGGGTTGCGGGCTTGTGCCCACCGCCAGCAGTTCGTCGAGGCCGGCGGGTTGCACGACCAGCTCGGCCGCGCCGGCGAGGACGAATCGGGAGGGCGTGTCTTTCGGGGCAGGGGCAGCGTGCCGGGCCGTCGGCGCGCCTCGACCAGTTGGCCGGCCGGGTGGGTGGGAATCTCGGGGTGGGTAGAGCGCGCCGACCCACGCCGGCAGGGGCGCCGGCGAGCTGCGAGTCGGGACCAGCCTGCGCGTGAGGGACCGCATCCGACCTCCGTGCGTATCGGTGGTATCGACCGCGGTGCGGCACCGCCGACAGGGAAACCAGGGTTCCGCCGCTCGCGGCGTTGCAACGCCGCGAGCGGCGGAACCCCTGCCCCACCCTCAGCCCGGGTAGAACCGCGTCGCCACGACCCGCACGAGCTTGTTGTCCTTCCCCTCGCGCCGCACCTCGCCCTCGACCGTGATCGTGCTCCCCGGCTTCAGCCCGCGGAACCCTTCGAGCGTCGCCGCCACCGGCGCCCCCGAAGCGTCCACCAGTTCCACCCGGACCGCGTGCTCGTCGAGGATCGCCTTGCACGTCGGGCACTTCGCCGCGTTCTCGCAGTCGAATTCTTCCTTGATGTCGTCCTTCGCCATGTCCGCGTGCGACAGCATCACGAACGTCGCCAGCGCCGCGTTGTACGGCTTCACCTTCTCGCCCGGCACCTGCCCGGTCACCACCACCTTCTCGCCGGCCTTCTTCGTCAGCGCCTCGTTCACCGTGATCGCCTTCGCCGGCTTCTCGGCCAGCACCAGCGGCTCCAGCTTCGCGGCGTCGCCCGTGGCGGCGGTCGGCGACGGCGCGGGCTGCGGCTCCGGGCGCGGCGCGGGCTGACCGCACCCGACGACGGCGGCGAGAAGAACGGCGATAAGGGACAGTCGCGTCGTCATGGAACACCTCGGAAGGATTGAAGTCACGTCGCCTTCAGCGCGTCGGGGATCGGCAGGCGGAACGCCCGCACCGCCGGGGGCACGGCCCCGAACACGCCCAGCCCGAGCCCGGCCGCGCACCCGACGAGCAGCGCCGTGCGGTCGATCTGGAGCGCGAACGCCCCCATCGTGAACCGCACCGCCACCCCGTGCGCCAGCACCAGCGCCAGCCCCGCCGCCGCGAGCGTCGCGGCCGCCGCGAGGATCACCGACTCCTGCAACAGACTCACCGCGATCGCCCGCCGGGGGAAGCCCACGGCCTGCAACGCCGCGAACTCCCGCACCCGCCCGGACACCGCCGCGTACATGGTGTTCGCCGCCCCGCACGCCCCGGCCGCCGCCACCAGCCCGACCAGCAGCCACGCCAGCGCCCGCATCGGGGCGTAGTGCTTGCCGAGGAAAGCGTAGTACTCCGACTCGCGGCTCCCCGCCAATTCCAGGTCCGGGCGGCGGTTGCGGCAGAAGTACTCGACGAACCCCATCTGCTTCGCCGCGTCGCCGGCCGGGTCGAACCGCATCGCCACGACGCTCACGTCGTTCGGCCGCCGCATCGCCGCCTTCAGGTCGTCGAGCCGGCACCACACCTCGGCTTCGAGGAGCGTCCCCGGCGCGGCGAACCGGCCGCTCACCCGCCACGGCTTCCCCTCGATGCTGACCGAGCGGCCGACCGCCACCTCGCCCGGTTCGACGCCGAGCTTCGCCGGCGCCAGCCGGCCGACGAGCACCTCGCCGGGACCGGGGAGCGTGCCTTCGACCAGCGCCACCTGCCGCCGCACGAGGAAGGCCCGGTCGAGGTCCACGCCGCGGAACACGGCCATTGTCTTGACCTCGCCGACCTGCACGCGGCCTGCGATGGTCAGCTCCGGGGACACCGCCGCGACCTCGCCGTACCGCACCAGATGCGCTGCGAACTCGGTGCGGGCCAGCGCCGGCACCTCGTCGGCGATCGACGAGTTCTCCAGGTTCTCGGCCGCGTTGGCGTTGTGGAGCAAAACCACCTCCGGGTCGCCGCTCTGTTGCAGACTCAGCTCCAGCCCGCGGACGAACCCGAGCACCACGAGCAGCAGGAACACGACGAGGCCGAGGCCGAGCGCGGTCAGCGCCGTCCGCACCGGTCGCCGGCCGAGGTTTCGCACGCCGTAGTCCCACGGGAGCAGTCGCATGTCGGTCACACCCATCGTGATGCCGATTCCCGGCGCGGGATTTGAAGCCCGGAGGGCGACGGCGTGTAGCCCCGGGTGGAACCCGGGGCGGCGTCGGCCCTGTCCGTGTGGC
>JBGAQM010000187.1:0-11866 GCA_044220735.1 Urbifossiella sp.
CGATCCTGGCGGCCGACGTGATGAAGCTGCCGGTGAGCACGACGCAGGTGCTCAGCAGCGGCGTGGCCGGGACGATGGCCGCGAACCGCTCCGGCATTCAGGGCGCGACCGTCCGCCGCATCCTGATCGCGTGGGGCCTCACGCTGCCGGCCTGCATGACGCTCTCGGGCGTGCTGCTGATTATCGGCCGGGTACTGGTCCGCTGACCGCACCCGGCCGGGTCGACGTCACTTCAGCCACACGTCGGCGAAGTCCATGTACGTCTTCCAGTCGGCGGGCGTCATCGCGTGCTGGCCGGGGCGAATCCAGTAGCCGAGCCGCGACGCCACGAGTTGGTTCGTGCCGGGCATCTTGTCCGCGGTCATCCCCTCGACGCCGTACAGCTTGTACGCCGGGTTGGCGGCGCGGAGCACTTCGAACTGGCCCGACGGGTTCGCCCACAGGTCTTCGGCCGCGTTCGTGAACAGCACGGGCCGCGGGGCGCACAGCGCCACGAGCCCGTTCTGGTCGAACGGCAGCTTCGTCGGGTCGGCCCCGAACTGCTTGAAGTGCCCGTTGAACCAGTGCGGGAACGCCTTGTTGATCCGCTCCACCGGCTCCGCCTTCGGGTCGCCGTGCCGGCTCGGGCCGCTCCCGCCGCAGCCGGCCTGGTTCGGGATCACCACCGCGAGCCGCGGGTCGAACGCCCCCGCCAGCAGCGCCGTCTTGCCGAGCCGCGAATGGCCCACCACCGCCAGCCGCCGCGCGTCGATGCCGGTGACGGTGACGAGGTAGTCCACCGCCCGGCTCACGCCCCACGCCCACCACATGATCGTCGCCGTGTCGGCCGCGTCGCCGGTGCCGGGAACGACGGCGCGAACGCCCTCCTTCACCTCCGGCCGGTCGGGCTGGATGTCGCCGCAGTAGAACGTCGCCACGGCGTAGCCGCGGGCCACGACCTCCGCCAGCGGCCACGTGCCGTCCTGCTTCCCACGACCCGCCGCCGTCGCCTGATTCTTCACGACGCCCGGGTAACGGTCCGGCACCCACGCCGTCGGGACGCGGACGCGCTCGTCGGTCGTGACCAGGTGGTTGCCGCCGAAGTTGGGGCCGACGAAGCAGCCGACCGGCGCCGCCGCGTTCGGCCGGGCGATGAGCAGATACACCTTCGGCCACTCGGGGCCGCCGACGGTCAGCTCGACTTCGGTGAGCGTCCCCTTGCCGTCGAACGCCTTGTCGTCGCTGAACAGCACGTTGGCCGTCACCTTCGCCGGGTCGGCGGGGCGGCGGCCGTACATGTAGTGCTCGAACAGCGCCTTCAGTTCGGGGCGGCGCTTCGACTCCCAGTCGGCCTTCGTGCCCACGCGAGTGCCGTCGACCATGACCGTCGGGTCCGGCAGGCCGGGCCGGGCGGGGAGCTGCGCCGGCGGCGGGAAATCGGCTCGAATCGCGGGGACGGTCACGGCGAGGGCTCCGAGCGCGGCGAGGGAGAGGCGCATGGGGACACTCCTGCGGAAAAAAGAACGCCCGGGGACGGCCGTCCCCGGGCGTTATGGTATGCGACGTCGCGTCAGTTACTCCTTCGGGCCGTACTTCGTCTCCGGCACGTCCGGCTTCTCGGGGTCGAACCAGTTGTCCTCGAACACGATCCGCTGCTTCGTCTCCATAGCGTAGTTCGCGGTGAGGGCCACGATGGCGTCGGCCATCGCCACCTCGCCGTGGCAGCGCGGCAGCTTGTCGGCGTGCTTCAGGTGCCCGTCCGCCGCCTTCTCGTAGCTCACCTGGTCGTTCCCCCACTGGCGGATGCAGTAGGCGAAGTGCTCCATCTCGGTGCGGTAGCCGCGGACCGCGGTGTCCCACTCCGGGGTGCCGGCCGGGCCGCGGGTCAGCGTCGCGGTCCCGCCGCCGCCCCACGTGCTGCTCGCGTCCAGCGACGGCTTCCCGCCGCCGGCCCCGCCCACGGTGATCCGCATGTCCTTGCCGCCGCCCGCGTCGCCCTTCTTCGTCTTGTCCTTCTCGCGCCACAGGTAGACGCTCGCCTCCTTCTCCAGGAACATCGTCCCCTGCGAGCCCATCACCCACTCGCCGTAGCTCTCGAACTCGTTGGTGTTCATCGACGAGTACGTCACGACCACGATGTCGTTGTCGTCGCGCGGGCCGGGGGCCGGGCTCGCGCTCTTCGAGTGCTTCGGGCCGGGGAACTCGTAGGTCACCATCACCGTGTCCATGCTCTCGCGGTCGTTGCGGCCCGGGCCGTAGAACCACTTCCCGCCCACGCCCGAGACCGCCAGCGGCCGGCTGTGCCCGAGGATGATCGACGAGGCGTCGAGCTGGTGGCTGCCGAGCTCGGCCATGAGCCCGCCGCCGGCCGACTCCGAGATCCGCCAGCGGATCAACTCGGCGACGTCCTTGAAGCCGTACTTCTTGGGGTCGCCGAACGCCAGCGCGTCGAGCTTGGTCTTCGGGAGCGCCGCGGCGTCCTCTTTCAGCACCGGCTTGTACCAGCCGTCCACGTAGTACGGCAGGTCGAACCCGTCCGCGAACTTGGCCTTCTCGGCGGCGGTGTAGTCGGCCCGCCACGAGTTGTTCCGGTGCCACAGCGCGCGGATGAATTTGATGTCGCCGAGCACGCCGCTGTTCAGCACCTCGAGCGCCTGCGCGTAGAGCGTGCTGTAGTGCCGCTGGTGGCCGATCGACAGCACCTTCCCGGCGGTCTTGGCCGCGCGGATCATGTCCTTGCACCGGCCGATGCGGCGGGCCATCAGCTTCTCGCACAGGACGTGCAGCCCGGCCTCCAGGCACTTCTTGGTGATGACGTCGTGGGTGTTCAGCGGGGTGGCGATGATGACGGCCTCCAGCCCCAGTTCCGTCTTCGCGGCCAGCAGGTCGTCCACGTTCTCGAACCGCCGGATCCGCTTGGCGTCGTCGGCGCCGTAGACCTTGTCGAGCCCCTTGCGCGGGCCGCTGTCGCCCTTGAAGATGCGGTCCAGGTTCGTCGGCCGGATGTCGCACACGGCCCGGATGTCGTTGAACTCCGGGTTGTGCTCGCCGACGAGCACGCCGCCCTCGTCGCCGCAGCCGATCAGCGCCGTCCGGACCGGCTTGCCGCGGAGCGACTCGTAGCCGAAGTACACGGCCGCGGACACCGGGATGACGGCCCCCGCGGCGAGGCCGGTGCGGAGCACGTCGCGGCGGGTCGGGGCGAACACCCCCGTCTGCGGCGACCCCCCGACGGCCATGGTGCCGTTCATCTTCCCGCCGCGCGCCAGGTCGCCGACGGCCTGTTCGAAGTTGGCCTTGCCCGTGGCCTTCTGCTCGGGCGTGAGATCGAGGGACATCGTGAACTCCGGGGAGTGAGTGTTTCTCGGAGCCGGCGGCGTCGGCCGCCGGCCGTCGGGTGAGTTCAGGCAACCGGGCTGTCGTCCCGCGGCCCGCGGCAGCAGACCCGGCTGACCAGCGCGTCGAGCCCGAGCCACCGGCCGGTCGGGAAGGTGGCGATGGTCAAGAGGGCGACGGCCTCGATCACGTTCTTGTTGACGAACACCGGGTTCCCCTCGGTGTTCGGCGGCAGCGGGTACCACGGGAACGGCGGGTGCGCGAGGTACGTCATCACCAGGAAGCCTGCCGCGAGCACGCACGCGACCCGCGTCAGCAGCCCGCCCATGAGGCACGCCCCGACGCCGACCAGGAACCACATCGTTACGCCATCCATCTTCTTGCCCAGGCTCCGGGCGGGCTCGTCCTTCGAGTCGTCGCCCAGCGCCTTTCGCAGGTCGGCGACGTAGTCGTCGGCGTCCTTCGCCAGCGCCGCCTCGGCCGTGATGATCTCGGTCTGCAACTCCGCGATCCGCTTCGACTCGATGCCGTTCCCCTGACCCAGGTCGGCGTCCGTCTTCGCCTGCTCGTCGCGGAGCATGCCGCGGAGGCGGTCGATGTGCGCCAGCCGCTCGGGGGCGCTCTGCGGGGCGGCGCCGGTGATGAACTTCAGCGTCACGTCGCGGCGCTCGGCGCCGTACACCCACGCCGCGTAGGCGGCCTTCGCCCCGAGCACGCGCTTGGGCGCGTCGGCCTCGGCCGCCGCCGCCAGCTTGTCCGCCGCGGCGTGGGCCTTCGCCGCCTTCTTCGCCACGACGTCCAGTTCGGCGTCCGCCTGCTTCTTCCCCAGGCTGAACTGCTTGATCTCCGCCTTCGCGTCCTCCTCGCCCTTCTTCTTGGCGGCGTCGATGGCCTTCTTGTCCGCCGCGACCTCGGCCTTGATCGCCTTCACGACGAGGTCGGTGGGGACGGCGTCGAGCCTGTCCGCGACCGACTTCGGGCACGCCTCGGCCTGCTGCTCGATCGGCAGGGCGTCGAACGCGGTCGGGCTGATCTCGCGGGTCGGCCGCACCCGGTCGGCGAACACGGCCGACGGGTCGCTGAACTGCTTCCGCATCTGCTCGCCGAGCGGCCCGGGGGCGACCTTGAAGTACGGCTCGCTGCTGAACACGCGGACCGTTTCGCTCGGCCCGTGGTTGACAGTGTGAACCTTGTGCAGCCCCTCGAACAGGAAGTGCCAGCCGATCGACAGCCGCAGGGCGAGAAGGAAGAACACGCGCGGCGACCAGCGGTTCTGCCCGGTCGCGACGATCAGCGCCAGGACGGTGCCGGCGAGGCCGGCGTACATCAGCGCGGGGAGGTACTGGGTCGGCATCGGACTCGGCTCGGTTACGCGGGGTCGGGCGGGGCGTATTCGTCGGGGGCGAGGTTGAACACGAGCGGGGCGTCCGCGGCGTCCGCGAGTACGACCACCCCGAGGTGCGGGCGGGTGCGGGTGAGTCGGTCGGCCAGGGCGGGGCCGGCGACGAACGCCGCGGTGGACATCGCGTCGGCCTCGGCGGCGGTCGGGGCGGTGGCGGTGGCCGACGCGACGCCGTCGGCCGGACGGCCCGTGCGCGGGTCGAGCACGTGCCCGTATTTCCGCCCATTGTACTCGAAAAACTGAAACGTGGCCGCGGAGGTTCCGAGCCCGCGGTCGATGAGGAAGACGGTTCCCAGCGAACGGTCGGCGGACGGGTGGCGCAGGCGGACGGGCCACCCGCGCGGGTCGTCGGGCGGGCCGCCGATCGCCAGCACGCTACTGCCGCCGCCGTGGAGCAGGGCCGAGCGCACGCCCCACTCGCGGCGCAGCAGTTCCGCCGCGCGGTCGAGAGCGTAGCCTTTCCCGACGGCCCCGAGGTTCAGCTCCAGTCCCGCGGCGCGGAAGCGAACCTCGGGCTGGGTCAACACGACGTGCCGCATCCCGGTGCGGCTCATCGCGTCGGCCTGTTCGCGGGCGGTCGGGATGCGCCCTTCGCGGCGGTAGAAGCCCCACGCCTTGACGAGCGCTCCCGTGGCGACGTCGAAGCCGCCGTCGGTCTCGCGCGTCCAGCCGGCACAGCGGGCGAGTAGGTCGAACAAACGCGATTCGACGACGGCACCGCCGGCCGCGTTCAGACGACTGAGTTCGCTGTGATCGCGGTAGACAGTGAGCTGATCTTCCAGGCCGTCGATCAGGTCGAGTGCCGCCTCGGCGGCGGGGACGGCGTCTCGAACGCCGAACGGCAGCGCGACTTCGAACGTGGTCGCCATCGCCCGCCGGGACACCCGAACGAGCGTGTAGCCGGTCGGCGGCTCGGGGTCGTCATGGAACAACAATTCGAGCATTCACCCGACCGCGATCTGAAGCTGGGGATACGCCATCGTATCGCCCGAACCCGTTGTGAGCAAAGGCCCCGCGCAGCGAAACCGGAGCAAGCCTCGTCGGCACGTCGTTCCAACACTGATTCTTCTGGCTGAGTCAATGCTTCTGGGACGGGGTCTCCCTTTTCGCCAGAACCAATGAGGCCCGTCCGACCATCACGCGGCCGGCGTTGTTTCGGCTCGCTCCGGCGGCCACAGCGACCACATGATCGCGAACCCCAGAAGCGGGAACAACCCCGCGACGGCCAGCACGCCGTCGTAGAAGCCGGTCGCTTTGATGAACCACCCCTGGATCGGGAACACCACCAGCGCCAGCGTCAGGTGTGCCCCGGCGCCGAGCGTGCCGGTCACCTTGCCCTGGTGAGCCGCGGACAGTTCCTGACTCATGGCGAAGTACGTCGGGAACAGCCCGAGCGCGGCGAATGCGTAGACGAGGATCAACGCCGTGAGCGCGAACCCGGTCGGAGCGAACGGCACGGCGAGCGACACGGTCGCGAGCCCGCAGCAACCGAGGTAGGCGATGAGGCGCGCGTTGTGCCCGCGGACGCGGTAGCGGCGCATCATCAGGAGCGTCAACAGGCCGACGGTCCACGACCCCACGTCGGCGACGAGGTAGTACAGGGTCGTCACCTCGGTCATCGTGGTTTCATCGACGAGCCGCTTCTGCATCAGGTACTTCGGCAGGAGCGGGCGGAACGAGTGCCAGGCGATGTTGACCGTGATGACCATGCCGAGCATCGCCCAGAAGCGGCGGTCGCGGAACAGGTCGCGGTAGCTCCCGTCCGCGGGGTTCGCGGCCTGGCGGCCGCCGGCCGAAGCGAGAATCCCGCCGGGGACGGTGGCAAACCACAGGGCGACCCAGAACACGCCGAGGAAGCCGATGATCCGGAACGGCACGCGCCACCCGTCGCCGGAGCCGCCGCTCTCGTCGTGCCAGCGTAGGAGGAACAGCACGAGCGGCGGGGTACACACCGCCCCGATCGCGGTGCCGCTCTGGAAGAGGGAGTTTCCGAACGAGCGCTCGTCGGGCCGCAAGACTGCCTTCGTGGTGCGGATGCCGCAGGGCCAGTTGCCGGCCTCGAACAGCCCGAGCGCGACGCGGCAGCCGAACAGCCAGGCGAACCCGCTGGCGTAGCCGGTTAGTACCCCGGCGGCGGACCAGCCGAGCACCGCGAGCGGGTAGACCCAGCGGACGTTCACCCGGTCCACGATGAAGCCGAACAGCAGCGCCCCGGCCGCGAACGCGAACGAGAAGCCGCTCTCGAGCCGGTAGTAGTCGACGTCGTCGATGTCGAGGGCGGTCTGGATGCGGACGGCCATCTGGTTGAGGGCCACCCGGTCCATATAGTTCAGGGTGGTCGCCAGGAAGAGGAGCCCGCACACCCACCACCGCCACGGCGAGGCGGGCTCGCGGCTCGGTTCCGAAGTCATGGCGGCTCGCCGGCGGGGAGGGATTCCCCACACGATACCCGCCGCCCCGCCGCCCGGCCACAACGCGGACCCACGATGACGACGGAGACGAAGACGCCGCGCCGCGCGCTCGTGGCTCTCGGGCTCGCGCTCGTGGCACTCGTACTGTCGCTGTACGGTGCGCTCCTGGCCGAGGGGCAACTCGCCGGGAGCCCGCTGAACGTGGCCCGGAACCGGCCCGGGGCGGAAGTCACGCACGCCGCCGAGAACGCACGGACCGCGCTGGCGATCGTCGGCTTCGCGCTGCCATTCGTGCTCGGCGTCACCGCCGCGGTGCTCGGCGGCCGGCTCCTTCGCACGCTCGACCACCGAGTCGGCCACCGCCTCGGCCACCTGTTCTGCGTGTTCGCGGTGATGGTCGGCTCGCTCGCCGCGGTCGTGTCAGCCTGCATGGCGTTCGGCGTCTACGGCTGGCCGCACGTGCCCGACTACTACACCAGCTGACTCCTCGCACCGCCGCAGCGCCTCCGCGGCGGTCAACAGCTTGCCCTTCTCCGCGGCGTGCTTCCGCAGCCAGCTCGACACCAGTAACACGCTATCCACCGCCCCGCCCGTCAGCACGTCGGGCGGCGGCGCGGCCGCGAACGTCGTGCGGATTAGCTCGCCGACGCGACTACGGGTGGTATCGCATGCGGGGGCGCGCATACCGCGCGGACAGCCGCGATGGATGAGTACCAGCGCTCGCCGCCGTCCGGCCCGGCGAGCGGGTAGACGAACGAATGCTTCGTCCGCGCCCGCCGCAAGAGTGCCAGCCGGTTGTCGAGCCGTTCGAGCGCCTGCAACCGGTCGCGGATCGCCCCGCCGCTCGAACTCGAACGCGGCCGCGGCGGCGTCCATCGTCCGCTTCAGCTGTTCCAGCAGGTTCCGGTCGCGGCCGTCGAGGAACGCCTTCGCGGCCTTCACGCCGGCCGTGTACTCGGCGCGCGAGCACGACCCGTTGCACGGGCCGAAGCAGTTGCCGATCTCCAGGCGGAGGCACTGCGCCCCGCGGTCGTCGGCGAACAAGGGCTGCTGGTCGGCGAACCCGAGAGGTACCGTTTCTGGGCAGTCGCGGAGCTTGAACCAGTCGTTCAGTCGGCGGGCGGCGTCGGTGGTGTGGTGGCGGGCGACGAGCGGGCCGTAGCTGGCGAGCGTCCCCTTGCCCGGCTTCCCCGCGACGTGCAGGTACGGGGCCGGCGACTTGCCGAGGCAGAGGTAGTGGTAGCGCTGGTGCCCCGGGATGCCCAGCACGTTGTACTTCGGCCGCAACCGCTGGATGAGTTCCAACTCGCGGAGCAGGGCGGCGAACTCGTCGGGATTCTCTTCCCAGACCAGAAGCCGGGTTTGCTCCACGATCTTCCCGGCCTTCGTCCCGCGGCTCGTCTCGCGGAAGTAGCTCAGCAACCGGCAGCGGAGGCTCTTGGCCTTGCCGACGTAAATTACCCGGCCGCGGCCGTCCACCCAGCCGTACACCCCGGGTAGTTGCGGGGCGAGCAACTTTACCCCACGGAGCAGTCTCGACGGCCGGGTTCCCTTGATCCCCCGGCCGACGACGACGTGATCCGCGGGGCGGAATAGCGACGGGCCGAACCCGTCGGCGGGGTCGGCGGGGAACAGTCGGGGGTGCTTCGCCCCGTCCTGGGGTTTGCGGGACATGCGACGATTGTAGCGGGTGTGCGGGCGGTGTACGAGTGTGAACCGCGGGCTGGAACCGGTTGACAACCGGGCGTAGCATACGGGCACGTTGCCGGGCCGCGCCCGGCGTCTCGGAGGGGCGGCGTGCGACACCGCGGTGTCACGCTCGGGCTGGTCGCGGCGGTCGGCATCGGCGCCGCCGGGTGGGCGGCGTGGCCGGACCAGCCGCACGTCGCCGACTGGTCCGCCGACTACCAGCCTGCTGCCTTCTCCGCGGCCACCGACTATGACCTCACGCCGAAACCCGCACCCGAAATCGCCCCGGGTACCGTCGTCGGCACGACCGCGCCGCCGGGGTGGTCGCACCTCGTCATCAAGAGCCTGCCGCGCGTCCGCGCCGACTCCCGCGCCGGCCTACCGGACATCACCGTCGAGAAGGCCGGGTGGATGTTCACCGCCTTCCTCGCCGACGTGGCCCGCGAGCCGGACGGCACCTTCAGCCTGAAGCGGCTCGGACTCGGACTCGGGGCGAAGGGCGTGAACGGCGACACGGTCGTCACCTCGGAGACGACGCGGAAGAACGGCGTGTCGCCGGGTCCGTTCGGCGGGCTGATCCTTGACAAAGGCTACGCCGTGCAGCGGAAGGCGGTCGTGCCGCTCTGGAGCGCGGGGTTCGGCCTCCTCGACACGCCGGTGTGGTTCAAGTGCGGCGACACGAACCGACTCGTCCGCTACCGCTACGCCCTGCTCGCCGACCGGAAGACTGGCACGCTCGACGTGCTGATGTGGTCACTCGGCGCCGACGGGCCGGGGTGCAGCGCGCTGGCCGACGTCGTGCGGATCGCCCCGAACACGATCGATCCCGCGGAATTGGTCGTGGACCGTCGCAAGGTCAACGCGATTGGGTTGCCGTCCGACGACGCCTTCGCCGTCGAACAACTGCCGCCAGGCGCCCGCCGACCACTTCCCGATGACTTCCGACAACTGGCCGGCACAACACGCTTCACGCCGGAATCGGCACGCGATTTGGAATCCCGTCTGCGCCTGCTCGCCCGCGACTTTCCGCCCTGACCCCTGGTGTGCCGATGCTCCCGCTCGTTCTCTCCGCGGCGCTCGCCGCCCCGGCCCAGCCGCCGACCCACGAAGCGGCCAACCCCATCTACAAGGGGCTCCTCGACCCCGGGCTCGTCGTCGGCCCCGACCTCCGCGTCAAGTTCGCGCCGCCGGTCATGGCCGACGGGCTGACCGCGGCGCAGCAGAAGGCCGTGATCGAGAAAGTGATCGGCACCGACTACCCGTTCGCCGAGTTCACGCGACCGTCGGTCGTGGCCCCGCAGGTGGTGCGGATCGGCGACGTGAAGCCGAGCGACCCCGCCGCCCCGGCCCGCACCGTGGACGTGTACTTCGTCGCCTACGGGGACTTCGCCGCGACCGACGACGAGAAGTTTCTCGACCGCCTGACGCGCGTGGGGCAGGGGAGCGGCACCGGCCGCAGCCTCACCGCCGCCGACCTGGACAAGCGGAAGATCGCCGCCCCCGACCCGAAGCGCGAAGGCTTCGGTCTGGCGGAGTTCGACTTCCTCGAAAAAGTGCGGCTGAAGCTGACCGGTCACGCCGCCTGGAGCAAGACGGCGGACTCGGTCGTCGCCGCGGCGGAGGTCGATCCGCGGTTCACGTCCGACGCGGAGTTCCCGAACCAGTGGCAGTCGCTGTCGAAGGAGGGCGGCGCGTCGAAGGTCGGCCCGGCGACGCCCTACGGCGGCGCGGGGTTCTACCTGAAGATCACGCGGCTGCACGAGCCGGCGGGGGCGTTATTCATCGAGCAGCACGTCGTGTTCGCGGAACCCGCGGGGTGGTTCGCGGGGGCGAACTTGTTGCGGTCGAAGCTGCCAACGGCCGTGCAGATCAACGTGCGGGCCATGCGCCGGGAGTGGCTGAAGGGGAAGTAACCGCGAGCCGAGGCGGGCGGGGTCAGCCCCCGGATTCCGAGTGAGCGACAACGTGACCTGCGCGTCCGGGGGTTGACGCCGCCGGCCCGCCCGTGTCGACGCGCCCGTCGCGCATCCGCACCACGCGGTCGGCGCGGGCGGCGAGTTCGGGGCTGTGCGTCACCATCACCAGCGACACGCCGCGCTCGCGCTGGAGTGTCGTGAGCAAGTCCAGCACGTGCGCCGCGTTGTCCGAGTCCAGGTTCCCCGTCGGCTCGTCGGCCAGCAGCAGGGCCGGGTCGTTCGCCAGTGCCCGGGCAAGCGCGACCCGCTGCCGCTCGCCGACCGACAACTGCCCCGGCCGGTGTCCGGCCCGCTTCGCCATCCCGACCAACTCGAGCAGGTCGTCCGCCTTCCGCGCCCGGTCCGCCGCCCCGAGCGGGCCGCCGAACATGGGAACCTGCACGTTCTCGCGGGCGGTCAGCGTCGGCAGCAGGAAGAACGACTGGAACACGAACCCGATCTGCCGCGACCGGAAGCGGTCGAGGTCGGCGTGCCGCGTCAGCGACTCGCCGCGGAACAGCACCTCGCCGCGGTCCGGCCGGTCGAGTGCCCCGAGCAGGTTCAGCAGCGTGCTCTTGCCGCACCCGCTCGGGCCGGTGATGGCGACGAACTCGCCCGCGGCCACGGCCAGCGACACGCCGTTCAGCGCCCGCACCTGCCCGTCGGGGTACAGCTTGTAGAGGTCGCGCGCCTCCAACAGCGGGTCAGTCATGGCGGATGGCCTCCGTGGGCAGCAGGAGGGCGGCGCGGACGGCGGGGTAGAGCCCGCCGAGGATGCCGATCAGGACCGTGAGACCGAACCCCCGCACCGCGACCGCCGGCGACACGCCCGCCTCGATGAAGCCGTTCACCTGCGGGAACCGCGTCAGGGCGTAGGTCGCCCCTACCGCCCCGACCGTGCCCAGCACCCCGGCGATGAGGCCGAGCAGCACCGACTCCCCGAGGACCATCCCGATCACGCGCCGCGGCGGCCACCCGACCGCACGGAGGATGCCGATCTCCTGGGTCCGCTCGACCACGGACATGATCATCGTGTTGAGCATCCCGATGACGCCGACGACGAGCCCGAGCGCGGAGACGAGCCACGACACGGC
>JBGAQM010000188.1:0-11858 GCA_044220735.1 Urbifossiella sp.
GCTGTTTCACCTCGCCGGGTATGCCAACACCGGCGGCTCGTTCCGCGAGCCGGGTTCCTGTTGGCGCGACAACCTCGACGCCACGCGCAACCTTTACGACGCCGTCGTCCGTTCCGGCGTCCGGCCGCGCATCCTGTTCGTGTCCACCGGCCTCATCTACGGCGAACCGGATGACGCCGACAAGGCGTGCAACGAGCGGACGACGCTGAAGCCGGCCAGCCCCTACGCCGCGAGCAAGGCCGCCGCCGACCTCCTCAGCTACCAGTACACCCGCAGCCCGGGTCTCGACATCGTGCGGGTGCGGCTGTTCAACCAGATCGGCCCGCGGCAGAGTGCCGACTACGCCGTCGCAAACTTCGCCCGCCAGATCGCCGCCGCCGAGATGCGCCGCCAGGAACCGGCGATGACGACCGGCGACCTGTCGGCCCACCGCGACATCACCGACGTACGCGACATGGTGGCCGCGTTCCCGCTGCTGCTGGAGCACGGCAAGACGGGCGAGGCGTACAACGCCGGCCGCGGCGCGACCTACCGCATCCAGGAGTTGCTCGACCGCCTGCTGGCGCAGGCGACGATCCCGATCGAGGTGCGCCAGTCGGTCGAGCCGGGCCGCAAGGCGGACACGTCGGTCACCCGCGCGGACACGTCGAAGCTGCGGGCCGCGACCGGGTGGGAGCCGCACATCGCCCTCGACCAGACACTCGCCGACATCCTCGCCGACTGGCGTCAACAGGCCGGGTAAGGATCACCCCGAGGGATCGACATGAAGGTTGCGGTCGTCGGCACCGGGTACGTCGGCTTGGTCACGGGAACGTGCCTGGCCGAGAGCGGCAACGACGTGACGTGCGTCGATAACAACGCCGCCAAGGTCGAAACGCTCAACGCCGGCCGGCTCCCGATCTACGAGCCCGGCCTTCTCGAACTCGTGCAGCGGAACCGCCACGACTCGCGCCTCGATTTCACGACCGACCTGCGTACAGCGGTCCGTGCCGCCCGGCTCATCTTCATCGCCGTCGGCACGCCGCAGTCGGAAGCCGGCGACGCCGACCTCACGGCCGTGTTCGCCGTCGCCGACGCCATCGGGGCGGCGCTGAAGGACGTGCCGCCCGGCCCGCCCGGGTCGCGCGTCGTCATCACCAAGAGCACCGTCCCCGTCGGCACGAACAAGGCCGTGGCCGAGCGCCTCGCCGCAGCCGGATGCCCGCACGTCGAGGTCGCCAGCAACCCCGAGTTTCTCAAGGAAGGCGCCGCGATCGACGACTTCATGAAGCCCGACCGCGTGGTCGTGGGCGTGCGCCGGCCCGAGGTCGCCGAGGTGCTGCGCGAGCTGTACGCGCCGTTCCTCCGCACCGAACGGCCGTTCCTGGTGATGACGCCCGAGTCGGCCGAGATGACGAAGTACGCCGCGAACGCCATGCTCGCCACGAAGATCAGCTTCATCAACGAGATGGCGAATCTGTGCGACCGGCTCGGGGCCAACATCAACGACGTGCGCAAGGGGATCGGTCACGACCAGCGGATCGGCTTCCAGTTCCTCTTCCCCGGCCCCGGGTACGGCGGGTCGTGTTTCCCGAAGGACATCGAGGCGGTCATCGCGATGGGCCGCCGCACCGGCCTGCCGCTGAAGCTGATGCAGGCCGTGGACGCCGTCAACGACGACCAGAAGCAGGTGCTGTTCGGCAAGGTCAGCGCCCACTTCGGCGCCGACCTGGCGGGGAAGACCCTGGCCGTGTGGGGGCTGGCGTTCAAGCCGCGGACCGACGACATCCGCGAGGCGCCGGCGCTGGCGCTGATCGATTCGCTACTCGCGGCCGGGGTAAAGGTGCGGGTCCACGACCCGGAGGCGATGGACAACGTGCGGGCGCTCTACGGCGAGAAGCTGTACTACGCCGACAAGCCGTACGGGGCGCTGGAGGGGGCCGACGGGCTGGCGATCGTGACCGAGTGGCCGGAGTTCCGCAACCCGGACTTCGAGCTGATCCGCCGGCTGCTCGCGGGGCACGTCGTCTTCGACGGCCGAAACGTGTACGACGAGCGGACGATGGCGCAGTACGGGTTCACGTACTACGGCATCGGCCGCGGCAAACGCTAGGCGGCGCTCCGGCTGACCGTGGCCGTCGCCTCGTGCCACTGCGGTCCGACGCGCGGGTCGCCGAGCCCCTTCAACAAGTCCATCAGCGCCGCGCGGTACGACGGGAAGCACCGTTCCTCCGCCGGCAGGTCGCCGACGAACGCCGGCAGCCGCCCGCTCGGGAGGCCGGCGTACAGGTGATGGACGCTGTGCAGCGGCTCGTGGAACAGCAGCACCGAGAGTGCCTTGCCCGCGGGGTCGGGGGCGGCGACGAGCCGCGTCAGGCCGGCCGGTCCCTCGCCGGTCAGGCCGACGTGCTCGATGTACTTCCGCCACGTCGTCACGTTCCCGGTCACGAATGCGGGAAGCACCCACGCCACCACGAACGGCAGCCACAGGTCGAGCGCCGCGACGGCGGCCACGATTCCAACCCACACCGCGGCGAGTACCGCGAGTTCGACCCACACCCGCCGGCGGATGTGCGGCTCGCGCACCGGCCCGCCGCGCCGCAGGAACGAGCGGAGGAACAGCAGCGGCGTGGCGATCAGCCCGAGGCCGAGCTCGAACGCTGCGACGAGTCGGCGGGTCCGCCGTGACGCGTCCGGCAGCGTGTGCGGCCAGAGTTCCTCGTCGCGGTCGGTGCCGAAGTAGGCGTGGTGGGTGTGGTGGACGGCACGGTAGAGCGTGAGGCTCATGAACGTGCTGGCCGCGAGCAGTTGGCCGCAGGCGTCGTTGTACCAGCGGGCCGGCGCGAAGTTGAAGTGCGCCGTCTCGTGAAAGCCGATCAGGCAGGCGTGCATGAAGTGCAGCTGAACGGCGAGCAGCAGCCCGACCGCCCACCACGGCGCGCCGAGGTACACGGCGAGGAACGTCGCCGGCACGAGGAGCATGACGGGGGCGGTGCGGGCGTGTCCGCGGAGGGTGTCGGCCCAGGACAGTTTTCGGGCGGCAACCAGGGCGGCGGGCGAGGTCATCGGGTCGTCTCGGCGGGTCCGGTCCGGCAGATCGATCGGCGGACCTTACCCGTGCGCGGGTCGGGGGCGATGCGTGATACCCCCCGCGGCTCGATCCGCACAAGACCGGTCAAGCCGTACATCGCGAGCTGTTCGTCGAGCCGGAACCGCAGCCGGGCCACGTCCAGCTCGCGGCCCGGCAGCACGGCGACCGTCAGGCGGATCAGCCCGGGCTCGTCCTGCTCGGCCTGCCAGTCGAACGAGTCGGTGCAGAAGTTCAGCGCGGCCTTGATGATGAACGCGTCCACGCGTACCCACTCGTCGCCGCGGCGCGCCCAGAAGTTCTCCTGCCCGCGCCCCTCCACGCGCTCGACGCGCGGCAGCCGGCTGCCGCAGCGGCAGGCCGTCGTGGCGAGCGTCAGCCGGTCGGGCACCTCGTAGCGGATCACGGGTTGCAGGGGGTTCGCCAGGTTGGTCAGCAGCACCTTCGCGCCGGGGTCGCCCGCCGGGACGGGGCGGTTGTCCTTGTCCACGACTTCGAGAATCGACCAGTCGGCGTTCACGTGCATGCCCGGGTCGGTGGGGCAGCCGGTGGTCAGGTGCATGCACTCGGCGGTCGCGTAGTTGTTGAACACGGGCACGCCGAACACCTTCATCAGCCGCTCACGCGCCGGGTCGGTGAGCAACTCGCTGTTGTTCACGACGTGCTTCAGGCCGGGGAGTTTGAGCCGGCCCACCTCGAACTCGGTGGCCAGTTCCAGGAGCGTCGTCGCGTAGGCGGTCAGCACCGTCGGCGAGTAGTCGTTCAGCTTCGCCACCACGTCCGGGTCGGTCTGCGACAGCCGGCGGAGGTGGACGAAGTGCCGCAACTGCCGCGGGTAGAACTCGAACGTCGCGCCGGTCGGGTAGAAGCCTTCCTTCAGCGTTACGATGGCGAGTCGGGCGGGGTTGCGGAACTTGCGATACGCCTCCCGCACGCCGGTGTCGCCGCTGGCGTTGCCGCGCGTCATCTGGATCATGAACAGCAGATCGACCGCGGCCCGGGGCTGGACGAGGTACACGGCCTGCCCGCTGCTCCCGGACGTGTGCATGATCACGTACTTGCCGAGGAACAGCTTGCCGACGTTCGAGAAGTCGCCGACGAACGCTTCGGCCGCGCGAAGGGTGACGGCCGGGTCGGTGCCCCACTCGTCGAAGCGGGCCATCGCCTCATGCTTGTTCAACGTCGGGAGCGCGTCGAGCGGGGCACGCTTGAGATTGATGCCGCGAAACTTGTCGCGGTAGAGCGGTGCCCGAACCGCGGCGCGGAGCAGCTTTCGGAACCGCTTCTCGCGCAGGCGGGCGATCTTGGCCGGGTCGGCCCGCGTCATGCGGTTGATGACGTTCGCGCGGGCCAGGAAAGGGAGTGTGGCTAACATTCTGATCGTTCTGCGAGTTGGAGCCGGCAGGGTACTCGACTCATGGTTCGAATTCCAGATCGGATTTCCACGCGACCCAACTACGAAAAAAGCCCGGCGGCGGTGCCGCCGGGCTTCGTCGCGGTTGCCCGCTCACGTTACACGCCCGCCAGCTCGCCCTCCTCGGCGAACTGCTCGGCCAGCGTCGGGTCGATCCCCTCCAAGACCTCCTTCAGCCGCGCCCGGGCGACGTGCAGCCGCCGCTTGACGGTGCCCGTCGGGACCTCGAACTCCCGGGCGATCTGCTTCAGGCTCCGGCCCCGGATGTAGAACGCCTCCAGGGTCAGCCGGTCCAGCGGCTTCAGCCGGGCGAGGCCGACCTTCAGCTGCCCGACCGCCTCGCCGACGGCGTACTCGTCCTCGGCACCCCGCGCCCGCGCCGGGACGGCGTCGAGCAGCTCCGTCTCGGCGCCGAACAGCACGCCCCGCCGGGTCAGCCGGTTGATCGCCATCCGCGCGCAGATCCGCCGCAGCCAGCCGGCGAAGCACCGCGGGTCCCGCAGCTGCGGGAGCTTCCGCATGGCGTGGACGAACACGTCCTGCGCCAGCTCCTGCGCCTCCAGCGGGTTCCGAACCCGGGCGAGCGCCATCGCGTAAACGCTCCCCTGGAACCGGGTGACCAGCTCGCCGTAGGCGGCCCGGTCGCCCGTCTTCGCCTGCTCGACCAGGATCGTGATCTCGTTCCAGCTCATCGTGCGACCTTCCGCCCGATCCTTCCCGTGGGAGTAAGTGTGCGGGAACCTGCGACCCGGGCGGCCGACCCGCCCCGGATCAGGGTGGGGGGTCGGCGCGGCATCCGGGCCGGGGGACGGCCGAACCCGCGCGTGAGCCGCCCGCGATGGTGCGGGCGTGGCGCGGCCTCGTCGGCGCGTCCCTCGGTGCGAGTGGCTCGCGGCTCAGGTGGCGTTGCGGTCGGGGGGTTGTGCCCGGGACGACTGGGTGAAGGTCACCCGTCTGTCCGGTGGGCACCCGCCCGCCGCGCGGCCGGGCCGCGGGCCAGCACTCGCTCAGGAACCAGCGAAATCAGTTGAAGTCTCGGCGTGACCAACAGCACTCGCGCAGCACGGTCTGGTGTCTATCAGTCGAACCCGGGGTGCGGGCTCTCGTGGGTCGTTCCAGCGATCCGTTCATGCGTATGCCGTGGGCCACCTCACTTTCCGACCGTCGGGGTCGTGAACGGGAGCCGCGTTGCGGGCCGTGTGTCGAACCCCTGGCCGGGCGATTGGCAGTCGCAGCCGGGCCGTAAGGATCGACGGGACACCGCGGCGTCTCCCGCCCGCGCCGGCCGTTTGGCCGCTGGCTGCCAACTCCTTGCGGAGCTGGTGCTTAGCGACCCGGGCCGCCCGAGGGTCGGGGTTACCGGGACGAGACGACCGGCCGGACCGGCCGGGGGCTCGACAGTCGCCCGCATTCGCATGGCGGGTTCCTGCCGGCCCTCGGCGTTGTCCGAGGCCGGATACGGGGGCAACGGGAATTGCCCTGCGAGCAGGTCCTGCTTCGGCGACCGCGAACGGCGATTAGCCCGCGACCGATGCGATCGGCCGGGGTCGTCAGCTTCACGCTGACGGCCGTCACGGTCTTCGTCATGGTCTTCAGGGTCGTGGACATTGCAGGCCTGCGGCGGATGGTTGGGGCAGGGGTTGTGGGCCTCTGCCGGCGGATGGAGCTAGGAGGTCATCACTGACGGTTAGGGGAACTCGGGTTACGGGTGAGGGTCCGGCGGACGGAGCGTTTTGCGACCTGGAGCCGGACGGGTAACTGTACCCGTCCTGGCCGTCAGACGCAAGCCGCTCCGTCCGAGTTACCTGCGTTATCCTGCCGCCGGGGTGAACCGACGGCAGGGTAACTCCTCTCGGACGCGGGGAGTCAGCAGGAGGTTCGCGACCGGCGCAGGATTTTTTCGAGAATCTTCCCATCCCCGCCGCCGCGCTTACGGGGGGACACGGAATCTGCCGAACGCTTGCGCGACGGATGGGATTTCATCCCGAGTTCGCGATCGCTCCACCCGTCGGTTTCATCGTCTCGGCAGTTCGATGAAATGACCGCATCGGGTGCAGCGTGGGTTGATCCCACTGGTGTCGATCGGCGTAACTCTGGCCCGACAGCCAGGGCACCAGTACGACAGTCGCGGCTCCCGTCGGTTTCCCCGTCGGTTTCGAAACCGACTCTCCGCTCGAACCGAATAACCTCTTCCAGAAGCCGCCGGCTTGGGCCGGCTCCGGGGCGGGCGGTGGTTCGGGGGGGGTCGGCTGAACCGGCGGGACGACAGGTCGTGCGTCTGCCTTGGCCTTCGGCCCAGCCGCAGGTGCGGATTCGACATGTACAGGTCCCGGACTCGGACCGGCCAGAGGAGGTGACGGGTGTGTGGGTTGAGGGGCAGCCGGCTTGTGCTCGACCACGCCGGGCTGTGTCACCAACTCTCCCACGTCCTTCGGACGACGCTCGGGCTTGTGGGCGACGCACCGGCTCACCAGGGCAATGAGTTCTTCCCCCACGCCAGCTTCGCGCAAGTCCTCGGCGGCGTCGATCGCGGGTGCGGCGTCCAGCTTGCCGGTGAGCATCTGGAAGGCGATCACGCCCAGGGCGTGCACGTCGTCGCGCGGGTCCGGGTCTGAGCCCATTCTCTGCTGCGGGCTGCTGTACAGCGGGGTGCAGGACCCGCGCAAGTACGTGAGCAACCTCCCGCCGCGGCTGATGCCGGTGCGGCTTTCCTGTCGATTCGTTTCCGTCGCGGTGATGGAGCCGATGCCGAAGTCGGTGATCCGCAGCTTCCTCGTGGTCACGTCGTACAGGATGTTCGACGGCTTCAGGTCGCGGTGAACGATCGGCTCCGGCAGGCGGTGGAAGTACGCGACCGCCTCGCATAATTGCCGCAGCGCAGTGAGAACGAGTGGCACGCGCTCCGCCTGAGGGCGGCCCGCAAGGCGGTGAATCCAGTCGGTGAGGTTACCGCCGGCGACGTACTCGAACAGCAGCCACGGGCGGTCGCCTTCGAGGTGTACGTCCTTGAGCGGGACGATGTTCGGGTGCGTGCCGGCCCTCATCACGCGGTCGATCAGGGCGGCTTCGTGGATCAGGTCGCGGCCGGACTGGCCGAAGCAGAACTTCACCGCCCCCGACAGCGAGGTCATGCGGGCGTGGCGGGTGAACCACACCTCGCCGAAGCCGCCCATGCCGAGCAGTTGTTCCAGCACCCAGCCCGATTTACCGGGGAGGGCGTCGCCGGGGCGGAACAGTGGCGGGCGAGCCGGGAGGAGCCTCAACACGTCGTCGGCCGAGCGGAGGGCGAAGCCGTTCGGAAGCGACCGGCCGGTCGGGTCGTCGGGCCGCTTCAACGACTGCCGCAGGGCGTCGGGGATGCCCGCGACGTAAAGCTCCAGGTCAAGGAGTTCGGCGGCGATCGGCAAGTCGTCGCTCGCACCGCTGGGCACACCGGCGAACACCTCGCGGGCGATGCTCGCGACCTCAGCGCGGGCGTCCTCCAGCTTCAACTCGGCCAGCTCGCAGAGTTCCTTCAGTTGCGCCTCGATCGCGCAGCGCTCGCGGTACTTCCTCCAGGCGCTCTCGGCGACTGCGTACGCGTAGGGACCGCCCGGAACCATTGCTGCCAAGCCCTTCAGCCCGTTCTCGGCGACGGCCTCGGCCACGCAACGGAAGAAGACTCGCACGGTCGCCTCCGGGATGGGGCTATTACGGGGGTGGTTCGTCGGGTGGGTGAGAGTATTGTGTCCGGTCGAGACGAAAATCGGAAACGGAATCGTCGGCTCGGTGTGGGGCCGGATTCCATCCGGCCGGGGCAGGCATGGCCGGTTGGAAACCGGCCCCACACCGACCCGGCGATTCGCATAATAGCCGCGTCCTCCCCGCCGCTCAGGGTCGTGTCATGCGTCGCTTGCTGCCGCTCGCGTTCGTCCTGCTCGCCGCCCCGGTCGTCGCCCAGCCGCTGCCGGCGGACGCCGAGGCCGTCGGGCGGATGAAGAAAGACCTGTTCTTCCTCGCCGGACCCGAATGCGAGGGGCGCGGCGTCGGCACCGCCGGGCTCGATAAGGCCGCCGAACACGTCGCCGCACAGTTCAAGGCCGCGGGGCTGAAGGTCACCTTCCAGCCGTTCACGATGCTCGCCTTCCCCGAGGTCGAGGGGCCGAGCACGCTCGTGTTCACCGGCGGCGACAAGCGCGTGCCGATCGAGTACAAGGGCGAGTTCGCCCCCACAGGGTACAGCAGCGGCGCCAAGCTCGCGGCCGGGGTCGTGTTCGTCGGCCACGGCATCACGGCGCCGAACCTCAAGTACGACGACTATGCCGGCGTCGACGCGAAGGGGAAGTGGGTCATCGTGGTGCGGCGCACGCCGCGGCCGGCGGAGAAGGGCGAGAAGCGGTTCGACACCAGCACGCCCGAAGGCCAGGACAGCCCGTACTCCGCGCTGCGGATGAAGCTCGACAACGCCCTCGACCACAAGGCCGCGGGCGTCATCTTCGTCAGCGACCCCGAGACGGCCGGCGTCACCGACCAACTCCTGCCGTTCGACGACCACAAGTACACCGACGTCACCACCCGGCTGCCGGTGCTGCACATGAAGCGGTCCGCGGTGTCGCGGCTGCTCCAGGCGGCGCTCGGCAAGACGCTCGTGCAGCTCGAAGCGGAGAACGACAAGGACCTGAAGCCGGTGTCGGCCGAGCTGCCCGGCTGGCGCGGCGAGGGCGACATCGGCGTCAGCCGTAAGGAGGTTCAGGTCAAGAACGTCGTCGGCGTGCTGGAGGGCTCCGGCCCGTTGGCCGACGAGACGGTCGTCATCGGCGCCCACTACGACCACCTCGGTTACGGCAGCGGCCCACTCAGCATGGGGGGCAATCCGGCCCAGGGGAAGCTCCACTACGGCGCCGACGACAACGCCAGCGGCACCACGGGCCTGATGGAACTCGCCCGCCGCTTCGGGGCCGCCAAAGAGCGCCGCGGGCGGCGGCTCGTGTTCGTCGCGTTCACCGGCGAGGAGCGCGGGCTGTTCGGCTCGAAGTATTACTGTGAACACCCGGTCGTGCCGCTGGCGAAGACGGCGGCGATGGTGAACCTCGACATGATCGGCCGGCTGCGGCCCGGCCCCGGCGACTGGCTCGGCCTGTCCACGAAGCAGCGGATGGTGATCTACGGCACCGGCACCGGCGACACGCTCGAGCGCACGGTGTCGGCGGCGGAGTCGCGGTACGGGTTGAAGATCGTCAAGATTCCCGGCGGCATCGGCCGCAGCGACCACGAATCGTTCTACCGCAAGAAGGTGCCGGTGCTGTTCCTGTTCACCGGCCTCCACGACGAGTACCACCGCCCGGCCGACACCCCCGAGACGATCGACGTGCCGGCGATGGCGACCGTCGTGGCGCTGTGCGAAGACCTGGTGCTCGACCTGAGTTCGTCGCTGGCCCGGCCGCGCTACCAGGAGGCGGCCGGCGGGTTCGAGGACCCGCTGAACCCGCACGCGGGGACCGGCGTGAAGATGGGGGCGGTGCGGCTCGGGGTCCGGCCCGACTACGGCTACATGGGCGGCGACGGGATGCGGATCGAGGGCACGACCGGCGGCGGGCTCGCCCAGAAGTCCGGGCTCGTGGAAGGCGACGTGATCGTGGAGATCGCCGGGGTGCCGGTGCGGAGCGTGCAGGGCTACATGTCGGCGATGGCGACGCGGCGGCCGGGGCAGCAGTTCGAACTGATCGTCGTCCGCGGCGGCAAGCGGGTGCCGCTGCGGGTCAACCCGTAGACCGCGGCCCCGGCCGGGCTCCGGGGGCGGACCCCGGCCGGATTCCACCCGTCGAGGGAGACGGCGTTCCGGTCAGCAGCCGGGAACGCAGGGCGGATTTCGTCCCGTCCGGCAGCGTCTCGTCGTCGGGAACCACCTTCACCGGCCGGTCCGATTCCACCAGCACCTTGAACCCGAGCGACCGGAGCAACTGGTTCGTCAGCGTCTCGCAGTTCGGGTAGCGGTCCTGCGGCACCGGCGACAGCGCCCGGCTCAGGGCCAGCCGCTCGGCCGGGGCCAGGGCGCTCAGGTCGGCGGGCGGGCGGCTGTACGCCTTCGGCAGGTCGTCCGCCGGGGCCGGCGGGAACGGGAAGCAGCCGACGCGGAGGACGTGGTACGTCACCGCCAGGCTGAACTGGTCCGACGTGTCGGTCTGGTAGCCCTGGAGCACCTCGGGGGCGGCGTAGTCGCGGGTGCCGTGCCGCGGGCAGGGCGTCGTCGGGCCGCTGGTCGCGGTCGCCACCCCGTAGTCGGTCAGCTTCGCCACGTCGCCGAAGAGGAGCACGTTGTTCGGCTTGATGTCGCCGTGCTGGAACCCGACCTTCCGGCCGTCGCGGACGTGCTTGCGGGCGTTCAGGAAGTCCAGCGCCTGCCCCACCTGCCACAGGTAGAGCCCGAGCTGCGCCGGCGGGATCGGCTGGCGGAGCTCGTCGGTGTAGAGGAACATCAGGTCCAGCAGCGTCGCCTCGGCCAGTTCCATCGCGGTGACGATGTACCCGGGCACGGTGAAGACGGCGTGCGTGTGGACGAGGTACGGGTGGTCGAGGGCCTGGAACGACTGGACGCTGCGGAGCTCGCGCGAGGTCGTGGCGGCGTTCGAGCTGAGCATGAACTTGAGGGCGACGGGGCCGGACGGGCCGTCGGCCTCCCACACCTCGGCGAACCCGCCGCGGCCGCGGACGCGCTTGAGCCGATATCCCGGGGCCGGCTCGGCACCCGCACCGAGGGCGAACGCCCCCGGCGTGGTCGAGCGGACTTTGGGGAAGTACGTCGTCACGGCGCCTCGCAACTCCGGCCGGCCCGCCCGGGGCAGGGTCGGGTCCGCGTAACCCTAGCACACGGTCGCATCGGACGCGCCGAGTGCGACAGCAAGATTCCGCTCCGGTCGAAATTCGGTCACCGCTCAGATGCCGGCCGGGTTCTCCAAGTCGCCCAGCTTCAGCGCCGGGAGCAGGCTGACGTGCCACCGCTGCGGCCGCCCGTTGTGGTACGGCATCACGCCGTGGAACTGCGGGAGCGTGACGTCGAACACGAACGGCAGGAAGTGTCGGTCGCCCTCCCAGAGTGGGAGCTCACCGACCCGCGAGACTTCGACCCATTCCAGGGTGCCTTCCGCGTTCGCGGCCGGCGGCGTGCCGGTGAAGGCGAACACGCGGAAGATGAACCCGAACCAGTCCTCGCCGCCCTTGCCGAATCCTGGCCACGACACGGTTCCCGCGAGCTGGATGGCGTCGCACTCGATGCCGGCCTCCTCCCGCAACTCGCGGCGCATACCGGCGACCACGTCCTCGCCGGGGTCGAGCTTGCCGCCGAGGCCGTTGTATTTGCCGAGGTGCGCGTCGCCGGGCCGGGCGTTCCGGTGGACCATC
>JBGAQM010000189.1:0-11830 GCA_044220735.1 Urbifossiella sp.
CACAGCATGATCGGCAGCAGCAGCATGAACACCACGTCCGACACCTGGGCGAGGGTCATGCGGGCGGCGACGTTCGGCCAGCCCAGTTCGGTCAGGTAGACGCCGAGGTTCACGAAGTAGAAGTAGAGCGGGACGCAGATCAGGAACATGCACCCGATGAACACCGCGAACGACCGCTTCCGCAGCAGCGCGAGGGCGTCGAGACCGAGGACCTCGCCGACGGACACGTCGGCGCCGACCTTCTTCGGCGGCGTGTGCGGGAGGGTGAGGGCGAACAGCCCGAACGCGGCCGACAGGCCCCCGGCGAGGTAGAACTGGGTCGCCGTCGTCTCGGCGTCGAGGAGGCTGACGGCGACCCCGCCGGCGATCCACCCGACGGCGGAGAAGCTCTTGGCCCGGGGGAAGTCGCGCTTCGCGTCGGCCAGGTGGTGGAGGGCGAGCGAGTTGCCGAGGGCGAGGGTGGGGGCGAAGGTGGCGCAGTACAGGATCAGCAGCGGGTAGAACTCGCCGAACGTCTCGGCCCGCGGGACGAGGCAGATGACGGCCCCGCCGAGCAGGCCGAGCACGCCGAGGATCTTCTCCGAGGCGAAGTACCGGTCGGCGACCAGCCCGACGAAGAACGGCGAGATCATCGACCCGATGGCGAACGCGCCGTAGGCGGCGCCGATCTGCCGGCCGTCGAACTTGAGGGTGGTGGCGAGGTACGCCCCCATGCTGGCGTACCACGACCCCCAGATGAAGTACTGGAGGAACATGAACGCCGCGAGCTGGACCTTGAGCCGGGTTTGCATCGCGGCCGCCGGGCGGGGTGGGGTGCGAGCCGGCAGCATACCCGATCGCCCCGGCCGGGGCCACGAGCAACGCGGGCGGGTAGGATCTCTGTTCGGTGCGGCCGGTGTCCCGCCGGACATCCGAAGCCGACCGCCGGGACGCCGGTCCCGCCCGACCGAGGCGTCTGAGTTCCGAGAAATCCGTTCCGCCGGGCGTGCGGGCCCCCAGGAGCATTGATGAGCGACGTGGTGCTGGTCACGGGCGGCGGCGGGTTCGTCGGGACGTGGGTGCTCCGCGAACTGCTGACCCGCGGCGTAGGGGCCGTGGCGTTCGACGTGGCGCCGAACCCGGCGCGCTGGCGGCGCGTCCTCGGCCCCCGCGCCGCGGACGTGCCGTTCGTCGCCGGCAGCCTCCTCGACCGCGACGCCCTCCGCCGGACGTGCGACGGGCACGGCGTCACGCACTTCGTTCACCTCGCCGCGCTGCTCACCCCGGAGTGCCAGGCCGACCCGTGGGCCGGCTGTCAGGTGAACGTCCTCGGCGGCGTGGCGGTGTTCGAGGAGGCCCGGCGGGTGGGCGCCCGCGGGCTGTCCCACGCCAGCAGCCTCGCCGTCTACGGGGCGGAACCCGACGACGGCCCGGCCGCGGCGGGGAATCAGCCGCCGTTCTTCTACGGGGCGTTCAAGAAGGCGTTCGAGCTGGTCGCCGAGCAGTACTGGCGGCACTTCGGGGTCGCGTCGCTCGGCGTCCGGCCGCACGTCGTGTACGGCCCGGAGCGCGACCGCGGGCTCACCGCCGGCCCGTCGCAGGCGGCCCGCGCGGCGGCCCGGGGCGAGCCGTTCGCCGTCGGCTACACGGGCTCCGCGGGGTACGACTACGTGGAGGACGTGGCGCGGGCGTTCGTCCGCGGCGCGCTGGAGACGCCGCCCGGCGCCGCCGTCGTGGACCTGCCGAGTGAGGCGGCGACCGTCGCGGAGTTCCTCGGCGCTGTTTGTGCCGTCGTGCCCGGGGCACAACTCACGGCCGACGGGCCGCCGATCCCGCTCAACCGGCCGCCGCACCCGCGATCGATCTCGACCGTCTTCCCCGACTGGCGCGCCACACCGCTGGCCGAGGGCGTCCGCCGCACCGTCGCCTTCTACGCGCCCGGCGGGCCGGGGGCGTGACCGTCGGCCACGCCCAGCAGTTCGGCGGCGTTCTTCCGCACGTTGGCGCAGAACTGCTCGAGCGGCAGGTCGTCGGGGTCGACCCCGAACGGCTGCTCCACCTCCTCCGCGGTCAGCTCGATCCCCAGGAGGAAGTACACGATCACCGCCTGCACCACGATCGCCCACGCCCCCAGGACGTGGACGAGGTGCCACGGCAGCAGCAGGAAGCTGAACACCAGCCCGTGCCGCAGGAGCGCCAGGAACGTGCCCGGCAGCGGCGTGTTCCGCACCTTCTCGCACGCCCCGCACACGTTCATGTACGCCGCCGCGTGCGGGTCGAGCGCCAGCTGACTGTACCCGTCGATCCGCCCCTCGGCCTTCCACCGGCGGATCAGCCCCATGACCCGCCCGGCCAGTTCCGCCGGGACGTGCTTCGGCGTCGCGGGATCCTTCTCGAACCCAGGCACCTCTTGCAACCTCAGCCCCTCCCGCAGGTGCCGCATGAGCGCGAACGGGAAGCCGGCGACGAGGTCGAACAGGGCTCGGCGGTCGGCGGCGGGCGGGTCGGCGAGCTGAACGGCCTTGAGGCACAGGTTGCGGCTGTGGTTCGTCAGCTCGCCCCACAGGCAGCGGCCCTCCCACCACCGGTCGTAGGCGGCCTTCGTGCGGAACCCGATGAGGGCGCCGAGGACGAGGCTGTTGACGAGGCTGGTGGTCGCGAGCCACCCGCCCTGGAAGGCGTTGTCGGACGGGTACAGGACGTAGACGGCGGCGGTGTACGCGGTCGTGACGGCGAGGATGCGGCCGAGCCGGTGGACGACGGCGGCCGGCCACACCCAGGAGTAGACGTTGCGGTACGGCTCGGCCATGGGGCTCGAAGGGTGGGCGTGTGTTCGGGGCTCGGGGCCGCGCCGCTCGCGGCGTCGCGCCGGGCAAAGGCGAAGCCGCGAGCGGCGCAGCCCCGAGCCGCTACCCCTCGTTGTACGACACCGCCCGCCCGAACCGCTCGGTCAGCGCCCGCCGGGCTTCCGCCCCCAGCGGCCGCGCCGCGGCGCCCTGGTCGCGCAGCTCCAGACACACCAGCTCGCCCAGGTGCGGCGACCCGGCCAGCGCGAGCGCCCCCGCGTCGGTGACGCCGCAGTTCTTCAGGTTCAACTCGACCAGCCCCGCCAGGTGCCGGCTCGCCGCCAGCGCCTCGGCGCCGCGGTCCTCGACCGGGTTGCCCGACAGGTCCAGCACCCGCAGCCCGCGGGCGTTCTTGCTCTCGGCCAGCACCCGCACCGCGTTCGGCCCGAGCCGGTTGTCCGACAGGTTCAGCCGCCGCACCCCCGCGAACCCGCCCGTCGCCGTCAGCGCCTTCACCCCCGGGACGCCGGGGAGCGTGCCGGCCAGTTGCAGCACGTCGAGATGCCGCAGGAGGCCGCTCTCGGCCAGCGCCGCGACGCCGTCGGACTTCAGCCCCTTGTTCTCGCGCAGGTCGAGGCGCTCGACCGTCCGCATCAGCGGCAGCGCGAACAGGTGGGCGGCGTCGGCGGCCGGCAGGTCGGACAGCGACAGCTTGAGGTGCCGCAGTTCGCCGGGGCGGTCGGCGGCCGCGAGGGCGTCCACCAGCAGCGCCGGCGGCAGGGCGTTGTTGTGGAGCGTCAGCGCCCGCAGCCGGGGGAACACGTCGGACGCGGCCAGCAGCGCCAGCCCCTCGGGAGAAATTCCCTGGTGCTCGAACGCGAGTTCTTCGAGCCCCGCGGCGTGCGGCGAGCGGGTGAGCGGGCGGAGGTCGTCGGCGTCGAGCGGGAAGGTGGTGAATTCGAGCCGGCGGAGGCGGGCCAGGACGGGGGCGGCGGCGAGTTCGAGGAGGTTCGGCCGGGCCCGGTCGTCGAACGCGACGGCCTGCACGGGGGCGAGTGACAGCAGCCTGTCACCGCCGGCGGCGACGGCCTCGGCGGACAGGGCGCCGACGAGCCAGGGGAAGCCGCGGCGGAACTGGTGGGGGTTCCAGGCGAGGCCGTCGGGGAGGGGCCTGGGGAGGGTGTGGGCCATGCCCCAGGCGCGGAACACGTCGGGGTCGAGGTGGCGGCACTTGGCCCAGAGTGGGTGGTGGTCGGGGACGCGGGCGAGTTCGACCTGGGTGCGGATGAACGCGGCGCGGGCGGCGTCGCCGTCGTCGTCGAGGAGGTCGGCGAAGACGAGGCGCGGGGTGTCGTCGTCCGGGCGGTCGCAGACGGCGGCGAGGAGGGCGGCGTGGTCGGTCATGGGGAGTGAGTCTATACCGGACGCGCCGGCGAGGGGTAGCGCGGTAGCGGGCGCGTGACGCGGCGCGAAGCCGCGGGCGGCAACGGAGCCACCCGAGCGAACGCTTGCGGCTTCGCGCCGGGCGACGCGAAGCCGCGAGCGGCGGAACCCGGTCACCCGAACCGCTCCCGGACGCGCGCGAACATCTCCGCCGACAGGTTCCCCGAAACGCCGAGACGCACCAACCGCGCGGTCACCGGCGACTCCAGCAGCGCCGCGGCCCCGCGGTCGGTCAACTCCGCGCCAATCAGGTTGAGATCGGCAAGGTTCCGCAGGTGCGGCGACGCGGCCAGCGCCAGGGCACCCTCGTCGCCGATCGCGTTCCCTGCCAGGTCGAGCACGGTGAGGTTGCGCAGGTGCGGGCTGCCAGCCAGTGCCTTCGCGGCGCCCGACCCAAGGTCGCAGTCGCAGAGGCTCAACCGGCGGAGGTTCGGCAGCGCCGCCAACGCCCGCACGCCGGCGACGCCGGGGGCGGTCTGCCACATCGTCAATGATTCGAGCCCCTGCGCGGTCGGGCTCGTGGCCAGCGCGGCGACAGCCGCCGGGCCGAGTTGGTTTCTCGAAAGGTCGAGTTCGACGAGCCTACGGGACATCAACCGGCCGACCAGTTCGAGCAGATACGGACTGGTGAGGGAGACGCCGGACAGGACGAGGCTGCGCAGCGCCCCCGGCTCGACGGCGGTTTCCCGGGCGAGTGGTCGGAGCGCGCTGTGGTGGAACCGCAACCGTGTCAGCCGGGCCAGCAGCGCGGACCGGAAGAATTGAGCGGCGCCCGCGGTCGTGAACGCTTCAAAACCGAAGCTCAGTTCGTTGAGCCCGGCGAGGTGAGGCGAGTCAGCCAACAGCCTGACCGCCGCAGGAGCCCGGACCGGAAGGCGTCGGGGAGCGGGAACCGGTCGCGGAAGGGAGGACGGGCAGAGAACGCCTCTCGGTCGCGGTGCCAGGCGATGAGCCAGCGGCGGTCCCACTCGGGGACGTGGGACAGGTCGATCTGAGTGCGAATGAAGCGGGCGTAGTCGTGGTCGCCGAGGTCGTCGAGGTAGTCGGCGAAGACGAGGCGCGGGGTGTCGTCGTCGGGGCGGTCGCCGACGGCGGCGAGCAACGCGGCGCGGTCGTCCATAAGGGTTGTCGCCGTAACGGTTTCTGCCGCTTGCGGCTTAGCGTTGGGCAACGCTAAGCCGCAAGCGGCAGAACCGAAAACCAGGACGTGCGTCACACGAACCGATGCACTTGTTTCCGCGACCCGGTAGGGGGCGCGTCGGAAACAATCATTTCCGCCCCCGGCCGGCTACTTCTTGGTCAGCCACGCCTCGGCCCGCGTCGCGGCGGACCGCACGGCGGCACGCACGGCCGGGTCCTGGGTGGTCCGTTCCGCGTCGCGCAGGGCCGCGACCGCCGACGGGCTCGCCACCCGCTTCTCGGCCAGCACGTCGGCCGCGGCGATGCGGACGCTCTGCTCGTACTGCTCGCCGAGGAGCGGCGCCGCGGCCCGCTCGGCGACGTCGCCGCCGATGTCCACCAGCGCCTTGGCGGCCGCCGTCGCCTCCAGCCCCGGCCGCTGCTGCACGCGCCCGGCGACCGCCGCCGCGACGCGGTCGGTCTTCCAGTTCGGCAGCAGCCGCAGGGCCATGATGCGGGCGTCCGGGTTGTCGGACCGGACCGCCGCGAGGCAGCGATCGAGCGCCTCGTCCGGCGCGCCCCACACGGCGAACGCGGCCAGCGCGATCACCTTCACCTCGGAGTCCGGGTGGTCGCACAGCGCCTTGGTCTCGGCGCGGAGTTCGTCGCGGTCGGCGGCCTCGGCCGAGTACCCGGCGTCGGTGCGGGAGAGTTCGCGGAGGAGCTTCGCCAGCGCCGCGTAGCCGCGGTTGTCGCGGTGGTAGCGGAGCTGGTCCACCTTCCGCCGCTCGGCGAGGTTCACCTCCGGCGGCGCCTCGACGGCCCCGGCGTCGGCGCCGGCCCAGGCCCGGGTGCGCGGCATCACCGCCCCCGCCAGCAGCGCCACGCCGACGATCGCGGCGCCGGTGCCGACGAACCGGAGCGGCCGGAAGCGGGCGTACTTCCACTGGCCGAGGTACATCGCGGTGAGCGGCGGGACGGCGGCGAGCACGCCGCGCACCCAGTCGCGGCGGGCGGCCAGCCACACGACCCAGACGTAGCCGGCGAACACCTCCGCGGCGCCGATGCACAGCGCGGCGGTGGCGAAGTCGCGCGGCGTGAACAGGGTGACGACCAGCAGCCCGACGGCGATGCCGGTGGCGAGGAGCCACAGGGCGGTGGACAGGTGCAGGTCGCGGCGCGGCTTCGGCGGCGGCTTCATCCGCGTCGCCAGCGCCGACGACAGCTGCACCGCCACGTCGAGCTGAGTGCGGCTGCCGACCGGCACCGTGTCGCTGGCGGGCCGGCGCGGGGGGGCGGGCGTGGCGGCGACGAGCCGCGGCCGCGGCGAGCCCTGCGACGGCGTGTCCCAGTCCGGCCGCGGGTGCCGGCCGGACGGCGACACCTGCGGGGCGAACGGCTGCGCCCCGGCCGGTCGTGGCGCGGGACGCGCGGCGACGGCGGGTTCGGCCATGACCGACGCCCGGCGCGGCAGCGCCCGCGGCGGCGGCGTCGGGAAGCGCGTCCGTTCCGGCGGCGGCGGCGTGGGTTCGGGCGGCGGCGGGACCGCGGCGACGACCACCGGCGGCGGCGGCGGTTCCGGCGGCGGCGGTTCCGGCGGCGGGGCCGGCATCACGACCGACGCGGGGGCCGGCGGCGCTTCCGCGAAGTCGGGGTCGGAGTGGCCGAGGAGTGCGTTCAGGGCCGACGACATGCCCGGCGGCGCGGCCACGTCGAGGTCGAAGTTGTCGGACGGCGGGGCACTAACGGGCGTGAGCAGGTCGCCGGCGACGAGTGCGCCGAGCACGTCGTTATCGGCTTCGGCGCTGGGGGTGAGCGTGGGCGGAACGGCGTCGCCAACGGGGGCCGGGGTGCGGATGACGACCGTGGGCGAGGCGAGTAGTGGCTCGCCGCGCTCGTTCAGCCATTCGGTCTTATCCCGCGGGATGGTCAGGGGTTGCGAGCATTTGGAACAGACGGTCGTCTTGCCCGCGCGGACTTCCGGCGCCGAGAGGAGTTTGGTGCAGTGCGGGCAGCGATACCGGAACATCGCGGTCTCCGGGCGGAGCAGGCGGCAAGACAACATCGGCCGCCCGGACGGTCGCTCGTCAGCGAAGGTTAGTTCACGCCGCCGGTTGTAACCGCTTCAGCCTACCGGAAACCTCCAAACCGCGTCAACGCACCCCGGCGGCGCCGGCGTGCGACGCCGATGCCAGGGGTCAGTGACCGCTCAACCGTTCGATTACCTGGTTAACGACGGCCTCCGACGCGGCCAAATCCACGACCCAGGCGTCGCGGTAGACGGTTAGCTCGTCGGCCGCGCGCCGGAAGCGGGTGAGCCCGACGCCGAGCGGCGAGTCGTGCCAGGTGTCGTCGGCCACCCACCCGAGTTCGCCCAATACCGCCTGAAGTCGGCCGATGGCGTCGTAGTCGTCGGACGCGCACACGTCAATGCGGGTCATTCCCATTCGATCGTCGCCGGCGGCTTGCTGCTGATGTCGTACACGACGCGGTTGACGCCCTTCACCCGATTGATGATCCCCGTCGCCACCCGCGCCAGCAAATCTTCCGGCAGCCGCGACCAGTCGGCGGTCATGAAGTCGTCGGTCTGCACGCAGCGGATCGCCACGGTGTTCTCGTACGTGCGGCCGTCGCCCATCACGCCCACCGACTGCACGGGCAACAACACCGCGAACGCCTGAGAGGTCTTGCGGTACCAGCCGCTCTTGTGCAACTCGTCGAGGAAGATCGTGTCCGCCTTCCGCAGCGTCGCCAGCTTCTCCTCCGTCACCTCGCCGAGGCAGCGCACCGCGAGCCCGGGGCCGGGGAACGGGTGCCGCCACACCACCTCGTCCGGCAAACCCAGGTCGGTGCCGAGGCGGCGCACCTCGTCCTTGAACAAATCCCGCAGCGGCTCGACCAGCTCGAAGCCCAGCTCCGCCGGCAAGCCGCCGACGTTGTGGTGCAGCTTGATCGTCGCCGCCGGGCCGTCCTTCGACCCGCCGCTCTCGATCACGTCGGGGTAGAGGGTGCCTTGCGCCAGGAAGTGCGCGTCGGGGATGCTCTTGGCTTCCTGCTTGAACACGTCGATGAACACGCGGCCGATGATCTTGCGCTTCTCCTGCGGGTCGGTGACGCCCTTCAGTTCCGTGAGGAAGCGTTCGCGGGCGTCCACGGCGTGGAGGTCGGCCTTGAACCAGTCGCGGAACGTGTGCTTCACGACTTCCGTTTCGCCCTCGCGCATCAGGCCGTTGTCCACATAGATGCACGCCACCTGCGGGCCGATGGCCTTCAGCAACAGGGCCGCGCACACGCTCGAATCGACGCCGCCGCTCAGGCCGCAGATGACGCGCTTGTTGCCGACCCGGGCGCGGACCTCCTCGACGGTGCGGTCGATGAACGTCTGCATCTTCCACAGCCCGCGGCAGCCGCAGGCGTCGATGAGGAAGTTCCGCAGCACCAGCCCGCCGTGCGGGGTGTGGCTGACCTCCGGGTGGAACTGGATGCCGTAGACCGGCCGCGTGCGGTGCCGGACGGCGGCGTAGGGGCAGGTGTCGGTGGTGGCGAGCGGCACGAAGTCGGCGTTCGCCAGGTTCTGCACCTGGTCGCCGTGGCTCATCCACACGGTGGACTCGGCGGGGTAGCCGCGGAAGAGGGTGTCGGCGTCGGAGACGGTGAGGGTGGCGCGGCCGTACTCGCGCGACTCGGCCCCGCCGACGGTGGCGCCGAGGGCGCGGCAGGCGAGTTGCATCCCGTAGCAGATGCCGAGGACGGGGATGCCGAGGTCGAAGATGGCGGGGTCGATCTGCGGCGCGCCGGGCTCGTAGACGCTGGCCGGGCCGCCGCTGAGGATGATCCCCTTCGGGTTCAGCTCGCGGACGCGCGCGGCGGTGATGTCGTGGCGGACGACCTGGCAGAAGACGTTCAGCTCGCGGACGCGCCGGGCGATGAGCTGCCCGAACTGCGAGCCGAAGTCGAGGACCAGGACGAGTTCGTCGGTGGGCATGGGTTCTGCACCTTCTTCGGCCGGTTCGGGGCTTCGCCGATGGCGGTTCATCTCGTCCTCCCCGGTCACCGCAAGCGTGACGAACCGCTCGAAGTCCACGCGGCCGTCTTCGAGCACGTCGATCTCCCACCGCTCGCCGGGCACGACGGCCTCGATTGATGGTCGGCTGTGGTGCGTAACGCCCTGGCCGTCTGGAGTTCGCGGATGATCCATCAGTTTCGCGAATGGGTCGGGTTTACTTTTTGTCGCCGGCGTCGGTCCAGCTTGTGGAAGGTTCGGTAACCCGTTTTTCGTTGCCGGGCTTTTCGCTTGATGCTTCGCCATGTCTCACCCAGGATGCCGCCGAGGGGGAGCCGGGATCGAGCGCACCGCGTCGAGCTTCGAGAATGTCCGCCACGGTTTCGTCGTCGCCGTTCTCGGGCATGGGCGGCCTCCATCTTCGCCGAGCCGAGCCTCGACCGTCCATCAGCCCGGCCCGGACCCCGGCCCGCTCCAGCCGTGCAGGCCGGCATCATCGTCCCGCCGGGGCTGGCCGCGTCCGCCCCGGGGTGCTGCCCGGTCTCCAGCACCATCTTCGCCGAGCCGAGCACCGTTCAACCCCGCCGTCCCGCGGCAACCCGGCCCAGCGTGCCTCGATCATCACGTACACGAACGCCGGCCCGCTTTCGCTTAGCCCGGTGACCGCGTCCAGCAGGCGTTCCACCGCGAACGCCTTGCCGACCGCCCCGAACAGCCGGCCGACCACGGCCACGTCTTCGGGCGTCGCGGCGGGGCCGGCGGCGTACCCGGCGCTCGCGAGCACCAGGCACGGCGTGTTCGGCATCACCCGCACGACCCGCGCCGCGTCGCCCAGGCCGGCCGCCAGTTGCGCCAGTGTCACCCCGGCGGCGATCGACACGACCAGGTGACGGGTTCCAGGTGCGGGCGTGGAGTTCGGCCAGCACTGCCGCCAACATGCTGCGGCTTGGACTGCCAGCACGAGCACGTCGCACGCCGCGGCCACGTCCGTGTTCTGCGCGGCGGCTTCGATGCCGGCGGCTTCGCGGAACTTGTCGCCGGGCGGGTAGGGGTCGGCGGCGCGACCTCGCCGGGTCGAGGAGGCCGGCCGCGGCCCACCCGCCGGCGAGGGCGGTCGCCATCTGCCCGGCGCCGAGGAACCCGACCGCGAACGGACCGTCCATCGCGCCTCACCCGCGAGGGGAAAACGCCATTGAACCACCTCCGGCCGGGGAAACACTGGCACCCCGTCGCCGGGGCGGGTATATCTGGCGGGAACCTCCCGCCCGCCCCGCCGCACCGGACCCGTCATGTCGCAAGCCGCCCCCGCCTCGACTCGCACCGGCTGGGCCACACTCCGCGACCTCAACAGCTACCAGTGGTTCGTCTTCTGCGTCGCCGCCATCGCCTGGATGGCCGACTGCATGGACCAGCAGCTCTTCAACCTCGCCCGCACCACGTCTCTCACCGACCTGCTCGGCGGCAAGGACGCCAACCCCGACGACGTGAGGACCTGGGCGGCCCGGTCCACGTCCGTGTTCCTCATCGGGTGGGCGTGCGGCGGACTCGTATTCGGCATGTACGGCGACCGCATCGGCCGGGTCAAGACGCTCACCTACACCATCCTCCTGTACTCGATCTTCACCGGCCTCAGCGCCCTCTCCCAGGGGGCGTTCGACTACTGCCTGTACCGGTTCCTCACCGGCCTCGGCGTCGGCGGGGTGTTCGCCGCGGCCGTGGCCCTCCTCGCCGAGACGATGCCGGCCCACGCCCGGCCGTACACCCTCGGGCTCATGCAGGCGTCGTCGGCCATCGGCAACTGCACCGCGGCGCTGATGTTCATCGCCCTCGGGCTCCTCGAACTGAACGGCCACCTCGACGGCCTCAAGACGGTCGGCCTGTCCGCGTGGCGGGTGCTGTTCCTCATCGGGATCGTGCCGGCGGTACTGGTCATCTTCATCCAGCGGCGGCTGAAGGAGCCGGAGAGCTGGCGGGCGGCGAAGGCCGCGGCCGACGCCGGCACCGGCAAGAAGCTCGGCTCCTACGGCGACCTGTTCGGCGGCGGCTGGATCACCCGGCACGCCGTCCTCGGGATGCTCCTGTCGTTCGTCGGCGTCGTCGGGCTGTGGGGCATCGCGTTCTTCGCCGTGGACCTCCAGCAGACGATCTTCCGCCCCACGTTCGCCGCCGAGGCCACGGTCGCCTACCCGTACCCGTCGGACGTGGAGGCGGCGGCAAAGGCCGACGCCGAGCGGAAGAAGGCCGACCCGAACGCCACGAGCAGCCTGACCGACGCCCAGAAGGCGGCGAAGGAGCCGGTGGACCGCAACCGCGCCCAGTACACCAAGGGCCAGGGGATCGTGTGGGCGGGGATCACGTCGCTGGCGATCAACGTCGGGGCGTTCATCGGCATGTCCGGGTTCGCGGCGCTTGCCGGGCGGATCGGCCGGCGGCCGGCGTTCGCCATCACCATCGTCGCCGCCGCCGCGAGCGTGGCCCTGGTGTTCACCCAGATGCAGAC
>JBGAQM010000190.1:0-11579 GCA_044220735.1 Urbifossiella sp.
GAAAAGGCCGGCTGGAAGCCGGCCCCACGACGGACGGCGCCTCACTCGCCGGCGCGGAACAGCACGTCCACGCCCGCGGCGTCGGCCGGCACGGTCGTGGTTCGCGCCGGGCCGCCCGCCTCCGACCAGCGGAACACCGGCGGCAACTCCGCGTGCAGGTAGTTCTTCGCCGGCAGCAGCACCGGCCGGCCCTCGATCACCAGCCGCACGTCGCGGTCGGTGTGGTTGAAGAACCCCACCTTCCGCCGCGCCCCCGCCGCCGCGCCCGACGCCGGGAACACCTCCACCCGCGGCAGCGTCGCCAGCGGACTCGACCGCGCCGTCGTCGGCGGGATCACCCCCGACGCGCCCGTCGGCAGGTCCGGCGGCAGCACCAGCGGCGGGATCGTCTCGGGGTTCCGCTTCGGGTCGGCGTCCGGCGCCGGGGCCGGCGACGGGACGGCCGGCGGCACCGGCGGCACCAGCGGCGAGCCCTTCGGCTCCGTCAACTCCGGCAGGACGAGCGGCGAGGCCTTCGGGATCGCCGTCGGCGCCGGCGGCTCGGGCAGCACCAGCGGCGAGGCCTTCGGGATTGCCATCGGCGCCGGCGGTTCCGGCAGCACCAGCGGCGAGGCCTTCGGCGTCGTCTTCGGCTCGTCCGGCAGCACCAGCGGCGGCACGTCCGACGGCGGCACCTTCGGGGGCGCCGGGGGCGCGGGCGGCGGCGCCTTCACCTCGGACGCCTTCACCTCGGGCGCCTTCGGCGTCACGAGTGGGGGCGTTGTGTTCGTGTTCGCGGCGGGGCGGACCGGTTCCGGCGCCGGGGCGGGCGCGGGCGTCGGCGTGGCGACGGCGGGGGTCGGCGTGGCGGCCACGGGCGGGCGGGTCGCGGCGGCCGGCACGCGCTGCACCACCGGCGGCGGCAGCGGCACCTCGTACACCGGCGCCGGGTACGGGATCAGGTAGAACTGCGGGTAGGCCGGCACCGGGGCGCACGGCGGCGGCGCCCACACGGGCCGGCACGCGGACGCCCAGTCGGGCACCGCCGCCACGCCGAACACGGCCAGGCAGCACAGGTAGCGCGTCATTGTGGAGTCCCTTCACGCCCGGCCCGCGCCGCCGTTCCCCCCGGCGACGGGTTCCCCCACGGTCCTGTCTCGTCGGGCCAGTACCGATGTTGTACCCCGGACGCGAACCGGACAACAAGTCACGAATTGGTTCGGGTCATCACCGCGAGCGGCGGAAATCGCACACCCCTTGTTGCAGAACCGAACGGCCGATCTGTCGCTGTCCACCTAATGAGTGCCAGAGAGTTTTCACATTTCTTTTCCACAATCGCATAACTCGATACGAAGTCAAGGAATGCGTCAACGACGCGGCCGGCCTGCGCGGCCCGTCCGCGGATTGGCATCGCGCGTGCCTTTACCTTCTCCCGTGGGCGGTTGCGAGTCCCGCCCACAACGGAACTGATTAACCGTCAGCGCCGAACACCCCCTTCAGAAAAAAGGGCGCGGGACTAGCCGGGTCTGCGAGTCCCCGGCCGAATCCCGCGCCCCACTTCTTTTCCCCCCGGCATCGGCGAAAGATTGCCCCCCCGGGCACTCAATCCAATCTTCTGCGACCGCCGTCGAATCCCATAGGACTAGCAGACTCCGCCTCCCGACAAACCTGCTGGCGCCCGGCGTGCGCGTTGTTCCGTCAGTCCCACCCCACGGTTCCCCCGGACTCCGCGTCCCAAATGGCGTCCGGTCCGAACCGCGGGTAAAGTCTCCAATCAGGAACCCTCGCCACGCGAGCCGCGCCGCCATGGACTGCACGACCCGCCTCCGCTCCCGCCTGGCCGTCCAGCCGCTCGAAGACCGGAGCGTGCCCGCCCTCCTGCTCAGTGACGTCCAGTTCGGCGTCGCCTTCGGCAACGACAACACCCAGCAGTACTTCGAGGTCAAGGGCGACCCGGGGGCGAGCGTCCCCGGGAAGACCTACCTCGTCGTCGTCGGCGGCAACCCCGGCCCGGGGGCGCCGGGCACGGTCAACAGCGTATTCGACCTGAGCGGGGCGCAACTGGGTACCGACGGCTACCTCGCCGTCGTGCAGGCCGGCAACGCCTTCACGTTCTCGCCCGGCACGGCCGTCCTCGCCGGCACCGCCGGCGGCGGGTTCGGCGGCCTCGGCGGCTCCAACCCCGACCGGTTCTCCGACAACTCCGCCCTGAGCAACCGGTTCGAGTTCATCTTCGGCACCAACTCGTTCCTGCTGGTGCGGGCCAACACCGCCCCGGTCGCCGGCGCCGACGTGGACCAGAACGACGACGGCCTCCTCGACGGCGCCGCCAGCAGCTGGACGGTGCTGGACTCGGTCGGCGTGGTCGGCACGTTCACCGGCTCGACCCCCCAGCACATCGGCTACGGGAAGATCAACTTCTCCGAGGGCGGGCTCGGCATCGGGCGGTACGGCCCGGTCGTGAATGCCGAGGGCTACGGGTACGTCGGCCGGGTGGACGAGTCGACCGGGTACGCCCCGACGGACTGGGTCGCCAGCCTGCCGCGGTCGGTGAACGGCGGGCCGCTCCGGAACGACGCCAGCATCTTCGGCCACCCCACGCAGCGCGAGTTCGTGGGGCTGCGGACCGACGTCCTGGGCACGTCGAACTTCGCGTCGAACGTGAGCGGCCGGGTCTACACCGACGCCAACGGCAACGGCGCGTTCGACGCCGGCGACACCGGCGTGGCCGGGCAGACGGTGTGGGCCGACCGCAACAACAACGGCCTGCTCGACGGCTACACGGTGTCGGTGGACCCCGAACAACTGCCGAACGGGTTCGAGCTCACCAACTACTACGACCGGGTGACGCTGTCCACGTCGTCCATCGGCAACTCGACGTTCGACGACAGCAGCGTGCAGGTGCAGAACATCAACCCGGGGACGACGCCGGCGCCGACCACCGGCACCGGCATCTTCGGGTGGGGGCCGGGGTTCAACTCCTGGTCGAGCGGCACCGGCCTCCGCGGCGACTTCTACCGCCCGGTGCAGTCGATCAGCCTGGACGTGATCGGCACCACCATCACGGCGCAGATCGGCCGGCTGGAGGCGTACGCGGACGACGGCACGCTGCTGGCGTTCGTGACCACGCAGGGGCTCCTCTCCGACCAGTCCGAGACGATGACCATCACCCGGCCCACGGCCGACATCGCCTACTTCCGGGCCTACTCGGATCCGACCGGCTTCCCGTTCAACTACTTCGACAACCTCCGGTTCACGCTCCCGGAGGAGTCGGCGACGACGGACGCGACGGGGGCGTACAAGATCGGCCTGCTGCAGGACGGGAACTACACCGTCCGCACGATCGGCGGGGCGCAGGTGCCGGCCACCATCGCCGGGCTGGTGCCGGTGCGGAACGTGGACTTCCCGACCGGCGGCGGCATCGGCGGGGGCGGCGGCGGCGGCGGGGGCGGCGGCACCGGGGTCGGCGGCCGCGGCCGGACGCTCGCCGTCGGCGGCGGCCCCGCCGCGGTGACCGTGTACGGCGCCGTCAGCGGCGCGCTCAGCCAGGCGAGCATCATCAACTTCCCGGTGCTGTTCCCCGACGCCCCGTTCGACGGCACCTACCGCACCGCCACCGGCGACGTGAACGGCGACGGCATCGAGGACGTGGTGGTGGTGACCGGCCCCGGCACCCCGGTGCGGTGGGGCGCGATCGACGGCCGCACCGGCAACACGCTCCTGGTGCCGCTGACGACGGCGTTCGCCGGCAGCGACAACTTCACCGGCGGCGGGTTCGTGTCGGTCGGCGACCTCGACGCCGACGGCCGGGCCGAGGTGGTGCTGACGGCGGACCAGGGCGGCGGCGCCCGGGTCACCATCTTCAGCGTCTACAACGTCGGCGCGCGGGTGCGCGGCAACTACCTCGGCATCGACGACAAGAGCTTCCGCGGCGGCGCCCGCACGGCACTCGGCGACGTGAACGGCGACGGCCGCGCCGACCTGCTCGTCGCGGCCGGGTTCGAGGGCGGCCCGCGGGTGGCCCTGTACGACGGCTCGAAGATCTTCACCACCGGCCTGGCCCGGCTCACGAGCGACTTCTTCGCGTTCGACCAGAGCCTCCGCAACGGCGTCTACGCCAGCATCGGCGACGTGGACGGCGACGGGTTCGGCGACCTGGTGATCGGCGCCGGGTCGGGCGGCGCCCCGGCCGTCCGCGTCCTGAGCGGCCGGACGCTGACCAAGAGCGGCGGCCCGGGCGCGGCGCTCGCCAGCCCCATCGCCGACTTCTTCGTCAACGGCGACTCGGCGTCGCGGACCGGGGTTCGGGTGGCGACGAAGAACGTGGACGGCGACAACAAGGCGGACGTGATCGCCGGCTCGGGCGAGGGCCAGGCGTCGCAGGTGCGGGTGTACGCCGGGGCCACGACGAAGGGCCGCAGCGAGCCGTCGCCGATCCAGGACCTCGACCCGTTCGGCGTGGCGCTCACCGAGGGCGTGTTCGTGGGGTGAGCCTGGACACGACCCGGTCCGAGCCCGCCCGGGGGGGGGGGTTAACCTTCCCGGGCGTATTCATTTCCCTCCCGCCCCGCACGCGGCGTCGCGCGACGCGGCGTTCTGACTCTCGATCGACTTTCACACTGGCGAATCTGGGTAAGTTAAATCGGTTCCACTGCCCGGATTTTCGTTGCTGGTCGGTAAGATTGTGCCTAGTGTGTGTGGGCGTTCTCTCGCCCCGCCTCTCACAGGATCAACACAATGGCTCGCCGCACCCGCCCTGCCATCCGCGCCGAAGAACTCGAAGCGCGTGAGGTCCCGGCCACCGCGTTCGCCCTCGGCGCCGGCGCGAACGTCAACACCCTGTTCCGGTTCGACACCGCCACCCCGGCGACGCTGGATGTCGGCGTCCCGGTCACCGGGCTCGACGCCGGGTCCACCCTCGTCGGCATCGACTTCCGGCCGGCGACCGGCGACTTGTACGGGCTCGGCCGCGACCTCGACATGTTCCGGGTGTACACCATCGACATCACCGGCGCGGCCACGCCCGTCGGCGCGGCGGTGCAGGTGGTCGGGACCACGACGGCCACCAAGTTCGGGGTGGACTTCAACCCGGTGGCCGACCGGCTGCGGGTCGTCACCAACCTGCCCAGCGACGGGGTCGGCGGGAACACCAACAACTTCCGCATGAACCCGAACACCGGCGCCCTGACGGCGATCGACCTCGACCTCGACTTCGCCGCCCTGCCGGGCGAGGCGCCGGAGGTGACGGTGGCGTACACCAACAACGACACGAACACGGCCACCGGCACCCAGCTGTTCGGCATCACCATCGGCGGGAACACGTTCGTGACCAACGGCGGGGCCGCCCCCGACTTCAACGTGCTGGCCGGGGTCGGCCCGCTGAACGTGATCTCCGGCATCAACGCCGGCCTCGACATCTTCAGCCCGGCCAACACCGCCGTCGCCATCCTGGACGTGGCCGCCGGGTCGAGCCTGTTCACGATCAACGTGGCCACCGGCGCCGCGACCCTGGTCGGCCTCGTCGGCGACGGCACGTTCGACTACCTCGACCTGGCCGTGGTCCCGGCGATCGCGCCGAGCCTGGCGAGCGGCCTGCCGAACGGGACGGTCACCCCGCTCGTCCCGACCTTCTTCGGGACCAACGCCGGCCAGCTAACCGCCGGCGCCGCGGTCACCCCGATCACCGGGCTGACCACGAACGTGCGGACGGCCAGCGGCGACGTGAACGGCGACGGCGTGGACGACCTCATCGCCGTGACCGGGCCGGGCGTGCCGGTCCGGGTGACGGTCATCAGCGGCGTGGACAACACGACCGTGCTGGTGGCCCCGTTCGACCCGTTCGGCGACGCCACCTTCACCGGCGGCGGGTACGTGGCGGCCGGTGACTTCGACGCGGCCGGCGTGGACGGCAAGGCCGAGTTCATCGTGACCCCGGACCAGGGCGGCGGCCCGCGGGTGGTCGCCTTCACCTTCACCGCCGTCGGCACCGCCCCGACGCTGCGGGCCAGCTTCTTCGGCATCGACGACCCGAGCTTCCGCGGCGGCGCCCGCGCGGCGGTCGGCGACATCAACAACGACGGCACCCCCGACCTGGTGGTGGCGGCCGGGTTCCTCGGCGGCCCGCGGACGGCGATCTTCAACGGCACCACCGTGCTCGCCACCCCGACCCGGCTGATCAACGACTTCATCGCCTTCCCCGGCGCCGACGCGAACACCCTCCGCAACGGCGTGTTCGTGTCCACCAGCGACCTCAACGGCGACGGGTTCGACGACCTGATCTTCGGCGGCGGCCCGGGCGGCGCCCCGCGGGTGTTCATCCTGAGCGGCGCGCTGGTCAGCGCCAACAACGTGGCGGGGGCGCAGAGCACGCCGCTCGCCAACTTCTTCGTGGCCGGTAACAGCGCCGACCGCGGCGGGGTGCGGGTGTCGGGCGCGAACCTGGACGGCGACAACCTCGGCGACCTGATCGTCGGCACCGGCGAGGGCCGGCCGGCCGCGGCGCGGGCGTACCGCGGGATCAACTTCACGAGCAGCGCCGAGCCGGCGACGTTCCAGGACCTCTCGCTGTTCGGCGGCGCCACGCTGGCCAACGGCGTGTTCGTGGGTTAACCCACGCGACCGCTTGCGGCTTGGCGTTGCCCCGCGCCAAGCCGCAAGCGGTCGGGCTTCTCGCTCACTTCTTCCGCAGCACCCCGCCGTCCTCCAGCACCGACCACAGCTGCTCCCACACCGCCTCCGGCGGCACGGCGGCGCCGTCGGCCCACGCCCGCGCCGCCGAGCGCAGCACGTCCAGCGCGTCGGCGCGGACGCGGTCGTCGGCCACCGCCTTCGCCGGCGCCTTCGGGCTCGCCGGGGCGGCGGCCGGGGCGCCGGGGGCCTTCTTCTTGCCGTCGAGCGCCGCGTTGTAGAGCGCGTCGGCGCGCTTGTTCTGCTCGCGCCGGACGTGCGTGATGCGTACCTCGGCGAAGCCCTTGCGCAGCTCATTCGCCTCCCGGTGGAGCGGCTGCAGGTCGGGGTGCTTCACCCGGTACTCGCCGGCCATCTGCTTCACCAGCAACTCGCTGTCGCTGTAGACGTCGAGCGACTTGAGGCCGAGCTCGGCGGCGAGGTGGAGGGCGTTCACGAGCGCGGTGTACTCGGCGACGTTGTTCGTGGCGGTGCCGAGGGTGCCGCTCTCCTCGACGGCCGGCAGGCCGGGCCGCTCCAGCACGACGGCGTAGGCGGCCGGGCCGGGGTTGCCGCGGGCGCCGCCGTCGATGTGGATGGTCGCGTCCATGCTGCTCGCCGCGGGGGTGGGGTTGTGCGAGAATGAACCCGAATTGTAACCCGCGGGGCGGAAATGGGCGAGCACTGGCTGGTGATCGACACCGCCTCCCGGACCGGCCGGGTCGGGCTGGTGGGCGACGGCGTCGTGGTCGGCACCGCGGCGCTGGACGCCGCCCGCCGCCACGCCCGCGACCTCACGCCCGCCGCCGCCGGGCTCCTCGACGCGGCCGGCCTGAAGCCCGCGGGCCTCACGGGGGTCGTGGTGAGCATCGGCCCCGGCAGCTACACCGGGCTGCGCGTCGGCATCACGGCCGCGAAGGCGCTGAGCTACGCCACCGGCTGCGCCCTCGTTCCCGTGCCGACGTTCGCCGCGATCGCCAACCGCGCGGCCGCCGCGGACCTGTGGGTGATCGCCGACGCGCTGCAGGGGCAGGCGTATCTTCAGCGCTACCGCGACGGCGAGCCGGACGGGCCGCTGCGGATCGTGACCGCGGCCGAGGTGCTGCCGGCGGCACCGCCCGACGCCTGGTTCACCGGCCCGGGCGTTGCCGTGTTCGAGTCGCTGCTCGCCGGCCGGGCGCTCGCGCCCGAGGGCGAGCCGAGCGTGGTGCCGCCTGCGCGCCGCGAGGGCGGCATCTTCCCGCGCCGCGAGCCGAGATGTTCGAGCTGGAGCCGCTGTACCTGCGGCAGTTCGAGGCGGCGAAGAAGCAGGCATCCGAGGAGGCCTCGCCGTGACCTGCCCGTTCGCTGTTCGCGCTCTGCTGGTGGCCGTCGTTCTCGCCAGCCGCCCCCGCGCAGGTGCCCGTGGCCGGCACCACCCGCGTCGAGTGGACCGTCGACGGGGTGAAGCGCGAGGCGCTCGTGGCGGCGCCGGCGGCGGCGAAGGCGAGCCCGAGCCCGCTGGTGTTCGCGTTCCACGGGCACGGCGGCAGCATGACCAACGTCGCCCGCGCCCACGGCTTCCACAAGCACTGGCCGGAGGCGGTGTGCGTCTACCCGCAGGGGCTGCCGACGCCGAGCAAGCTGGTCGATCCCGACGGCAAGAAGGCCGGCTGGCAGCACAACGCCGGCGAGCAGAAGGACCGCGACCTGGCCTTCTTCGACGCCATGCTCAAGACGGTGAAGGCCGACTACAAGATCGACGAGAAGCGGGTCTACGTCACCGGCCACTCGAACGGCGGCCGGTTCACGCACCTGCTGATGGCGGAGCGCGGCGACGTGTTCGCGGCGTTCGCGCCGTCGGCCAGCGTGGCGGCGGGGCTGGTGAAGGGGTACAAGGCGAAGCCGTACCTCCACGTCGCCGGCGAGACGGACCAGCTGGTGCCGTTCGCGGCGCAGCAGCGGACGATCGCCGCGGTGAAGGCGCTGAACGGATGTGCGGCCGAGGGGGAAGGACTGGGCGAAGGCCGGGTGGGTAACGGGAGTGCTACGAGTCGAAGGGCGGCACGCCGGTGGTGACGCTGACGCACCCCGGCGACCACGCCTTCCCGGCCGCCGACGCGGTGCCGCTGCTCGTGCGGTTCTTCAAGGAGAACCCCGTGACCGCGGCGTGCTCCCGCCGGCGGCCTTCAGCCGCTTCATCACGCTGCGGCCGTAGGTGTGCCGCGCCACCACGTCGGTCACGAACTTATTCAGCAGGCTCGGCAACAGCGGCATCGGGCGGCGCACGTCCACGATCAGCACCACCCGCGTGCCGGGGCTGTGGTTCACCACCTCGTGCGTGTGCGAGTCGTCGAACAGCACCGCCTCGCCCTCGCGCCACACGTGGTCCTTCCCCGCCACCACCAGCTTCGGCGGGTTCTCGGCCGGCACCGTGAGCGCGAGGTGGTAGCGGAGGTAGCCGTAGTACGGCCCCTCGTGCGCCGGCACCGACTTGCCCGGGTCGAGCACCGAGAAGAACGCCTGGATCAGCCCCGGAATCTTGTCGAGCAGCGCGCACGTCTGCGGGCACAGGGAGCGGTTCCCCTCGGGCTTGTGGCCGAGGAGGTAGAGCATGAACACCTTCCAGGTCTTGGCGGTGTCCGTGCCGGTGATCTTCGCCTCGCCGGGGTCCACGTCCTGGTAGCGGCGGAACCGCGGCTGCTCGCGCAGGGCCGCGTCGAGCTCGGCCTTGATGACCGGGAAGCCCTTCGTGAGCGTGTCCAGCGCCGGGACGGTCTTGGCGACGTCGAAGTAGGCGGGGCGTTCCTTGCCGCCGGTGTACAGGGACAGGTACCCGTTCACCGCGCCCTTGAAGATGTGGTAGTCGAGTTTGAGCTTCTTCACGGGCGGTCCCCGGCGGGAGGCGGGCGGCACGGACGATAGTCGTGTATCGGTCGCCGCGGACGTGCGGCATGACCCGATTCCGCCGGCCCCGGGGTTCTGCCGCTCGGGGTCTGGCGCCGGGAAGCGCGAAGCCGCAAGCGGCAAACCACCCGAGCGAACGCTTGCGGCGTCGCGCTTCCCGGCGCCAAGCCGCGGAGCCTACCGCGCCTCGAACTTCGCCTTCACCGCCGGGTTCACCACCCAGTCGGCCGGCCACACGCCGGTGATGAGCCGGGCGATCGCCTCGCCGGCGGCGCGCGCCATGTCGTCGCGGCTCTGCGTGTCCACGCCCGCGGTGTGCGCCGTCATCACCACGTTGTCGAGCGTCAGCAGCGGGTTGGCGCCCGGGGGCTCCTGGTCGAACACGTCGAGCCCGGCGCCGGCGATGCGGCGGTTCTTGAGCGCGTCGTACAGGTCGGGCTCGCACACCACACCGCCGCGTGCGGTGTTGATGAGGTACGCCGTCGGCTTCATCAGCCCGAGCGTGCGGGCGTTCACGCACTGTTTCGACTCCGGCAGCATCGGCATGTGCAGGCTCACCCAGTCGGCGCGGCGGAACACGTCGTCCATCGCCGCCAGCTCGATGCCGTTCGCGGCGCAGTACGCGGGGTCGGCGAACGGGTCGAAGCCGACCACCGTCATCCCGAAGTTGCGGCCGACGCGGGCCACCGCCTTGCCGATACGGCCGAGGCCCAGCACCCCGAGGACGCTGCCGCGGATCGGCGTGTTCGTCTGCCGCGGCCAGCCGCCGGCGACGATGCCGTTGTGCTGCCGGATGAGGTGGCGGGCCAGCGCCAGGATGAGCGTGAACGTGTGCTCGGCCACCGACTCCTGGTTCGTGCCGGGGGCGAACGTCACCGCCACGCCGTGCTCGGTCGCGGCGGCGAGGTCCACGGCGTCATAGCCGACGCCGGCGCGGGCGATGACCTTCAGTCCCTTCGGGGCGGCGGCGGCGATGACGGCGCGGGTGTACGGCTCGGAGCCGGCCAGCGTCCCCACGCACCCGGGGAGCACGTCGAGCAGTTCGGCCTCGCTCAGCTGGTGCGGCTTGCCCGGGAACACGAGCTCGGCGCCGGCGGCGGAGAGGGCCGGGCCGTAGACGTGCTCGATCTCCTTCAGCGGGGCGGGGGCGATGAGGACGCGCGGCTTCATGGGCGGGTTTCGGGGAAAGGCGTGGGCGGCGGGCCGGGGTGGGTGTACACCAGTTGTTCACCCTGTTGGCGGCCGGTGGCGGTAGAATACGGACGTGGGGCGAAACGAACCCGCCGCTAGTCGCGGGTGTCCGATCGCCAACCCCACACCGGGCCGGGCGGGGCGAGAACCCGCCGCGGCCCGGTCCGGTTGTAGCGGACGGTGGGCGTATTCCGCCCCCCGCCTGAACCGCCGGCGCCCCCGGCGCAGGAAACACGACGTGCTCCTTGATTCTTGACCGAACCCGGGCGACGATTGGGTAGCGGGCGCGGAACTGGCCGTGCCTGTCCCCGTCGGTCGGTCTGGTTGGTCCCCCGGAGGCGACCCCCACGAGCAACAGGAACCTCACACCTGTTCCACGGCGGCACCCGCCTTCGGAGGCACCACCCCTGCCCTGAAGGAGGCCACTTGAACGCCGCCACCGCCACGCTGACCGCGTCCCCCGCGGTGTCCGTCCCCACCCCCCTCCCGACCGCCCTGTCGCGCGCCTGCCGCGCCGCCCGCACCGCCGCCGACAACAAGGGCGGCGACGTGCTCGTGCTCGACATGCGCACCCTCACCCCGCTGTTCGACTTCTTCGTGATCGCCACCGGCACCAGCCGCCGCCAGATTCACACGCTGGCGGAGGAGATCGACGAGGCGCTGCGGGGGGTCGGCGACACCCGGATGGGGATCGAGGGCTACGAGGCGAGCAAGTGGGTGGTGCAGGACTACGGCGACGTGGTGGTGCACGTGTTCGACCCCGACACGCGCGACTACTACAAGCTCGAAGAGCTGTGGGCCGACGCCCCCAAGGTGGACTGGCAGGACGAGGAGTAAGGGAGATCGGCGAGCCGACC
>JBGAQM010000191.1:0-11650 GCA_044220735.1 Urbifossiella sp.
CCCGCCCCGGGTTCCACCCGGGGCTACACGCCGACGCCCTCCGGGCTCATGAATCCGGTGGCTGACGCCCCCGGCTCGCCGGGCCGTCCGTCGTTCTCGGCCCCTGCCGGCTACAATACCCGGATGGCCACTGCACCGGAACTCCTGGCCCCCGCCGGCGACCGCGAGGCGCTGCGCGCCGCCGTCGCCAACGGGGCCGACGCCGTCTACTTCGGGCTCACCGGGTTCAACGCCCGCGCCCGCGCCGCCAACTTCACCCCGGACGAACTCCCCGAGGTAATGCGCTTCCTCCACGGCCGCAACGTCCGCGGGTTCGTCGCGCTCAACACCCTCGTCTTCTCCGACGAGCTCCCCGCCGCCGCCGAACTGCTGACGGCCTGCGCCGCCGCGGGCGTCGATGCCGTCATCGTGCAGGACCTCGGCGTCGTGCGCCTCGCCCGCCGGCTGGCGCCGACGCTCCCCGTCCACGCCAGCACCCAGATGACGCTCACCGAGCCGCGCGGCATCGCCTTCGCGCGCCGGCTCGGCGTCGAGCGCGTCGTGCTGGCGCGGGAACTCTCCCTCGCCGACATCCAGAAGGTGACCGCGGCGACGGACATGCCGGTGGAGGTGTTCGTTCACGGGGCGCTGTGCGTGGCGTACAGCGGCCAGTGCCTCACGAGCGAGGCGCTCGGCGGCCGCAGCGCCAACCGCGGCCAGTGCGCCCAGGCCTGCCGCCTGCCGTACGAAATGGTCGTGGACGGCGCCGCCCGCGACCTCGGCGACCGCGCCTACCTCCTCAGCCCGCAGGACCTCGCCGCCTACGACCGCGTCGCGCCGCTCGTGGACGCCGGCGTCGTGTCGTTCAAGATCGAGGGCCGGCTGAAGGGCGGCCCGTACGTCGCCGCGACCACGCAGACGTATCGCCAGGCGATCGACGCCGCGACCAGCGGCCAGGGCTTCCGCATGACCCGCCGCGCCGAGCTCGACCTGGCACAGACGTTCAGCCGCGGCCTGACGACCGGCTTCCTCGACGGCGTGAACCACCAGGCGCTCGTGCGCGGCCGGTTCCCCAAGAGCCGCGGCGTGCGGATCGGGCGCGTCGCCGCCGTGGGGCGGAACGGCGTGCGCATCGAGCCGGCGGAAAGCGTGGCGGAGCTGGTGAAGGCCGGCGACGGCGTCGTGTTCGACCTCGGCCGGCCGCAGGATCAGGAGCCGGGCGGTCGGGTGTGGGCGGTGGCGCCGGCGGGCCGGCTGCTGGAACTCCAGTTCGAGCCGAACGCGCTCGACCTCGCGGCGGTGCCGGTCGGCTGCGACGTGTACAAGACCGACGACCCCGCCCTGCGGAAGCGGCTCGAAGCGAGCTACGCCCAGGACAAGCCCGCGCGCCGCGTCCCGCTCGCGGCGCGCCTCGCCGGCGCGCTCGGCGGCCCGCTCACGCTGACGCTCACCGACCCCGACGGCGCCGCGGCCGAGGCGACGTGGCCCGGCCCCCTCGAAGCGGCGGCGAAGCGGCCGACGACGCACGACGAGTTGCGCGACCAGGTCGGGCGGCTCGGCGACACGCCGTTCGAGCTGGGGGCGCTGTCAGCCGAGCTGCCGGCCGCGGTGATGGTGCCGCGGAGCGTGCTGAACGACCTCCGCCGCCGCGCCGCCGCCGCGCTCGCCGAGCGGCGCGCGCGGGCGCACCCGACAGCGGGCGTCGAGGCGCTCGGGGAACTCCGCGCCGCCTGTGTAGCCGCTTGCGGCTTCGCGTCTCGACACACGGCGCCGCTACGCGCGGCCGCACGCGGCAACACAGGCGGCACGCTCACCGTCCTCGTCCGCACCCCCGACCAGCTCGACGCCGCGCTGGCGTGGCGGCCCGCCGCCGTGTACTGCGACTTCGAAGACCTGCGCCGCTACCCGGACGCCGTGCGGCGCGGCCGCGACGCCGGCGTGCCCGTCGGCGTCGCCCCGCTCCGCGTCGTGAAGCCCGGCGAGGACGGCTTCCAGTCGCTCGTCGTCCGCGCCGACCCCGACCTCGTCCTGGTCCGCAACCTGGGGTCGATCGAGTTCTTCCGGGCCGAGCTGCCGCGGGCGCGGCTCGTCGGCGACTTCAGCCTGAACGTGGCGAACGAGCTGACGGCCGACCTGCTGGTCGGCGCCGGGCTGGAGCGGCTGGTGCCGAGCTACGACCTGAACTGGGACCAGCTCGCGGCGATGGTGCGGCGGTGCGACCCGGCGTGGTTCGAGCCCGTGGTCCACCAGCACATGCCGATGTTCCACATGGAGCACTGCGTGTTCGCGGCGTTCCTGAGCACCGGCAAGGACCACCGCGACTGCGGCCGGCCGTGCGAGGTCCACAAGGTCGAGCTGCGCGACCGGGTGGGGGCGGCGTTCCCGGTGCTGCCGGACACGGGCTGCCGCAACACCGTGTTCAACAGCGTCCCGCAGAGCGCCGCCGAGTACGTCGGCCGGATGCGCGGCCTGGGCCTGACCCGCTTCCGGGTGGACCTGCTCCGCGAGGCCGCCGCCGACGTGGCGCCGCTGCTCGACCGCTACGCGGCCGTCGTGAGCGGGGCGGACGACGGCCGCGGGGTGTGGCGGCAGCTGCGGGCGCTCAACCAACTCGGCGTCACCCGCGGCACGTTGCAGGTTCTGTAGCCCCCCGCGCCGTCGGGCCGCGACGGGAGAGGGCTTGCCCCGGCCCCGCGGGTGCGGGACAATGCCAGTCCTGCCCGCCGCACCCCGCCTCCGGCCCGCCATGACCCGCACCCCCCTCGCGCTCGCCGCCGCGGCGCTCCTCGCCGGCCCCGCCGCCGCGCAGCAGCCGACGGCCCCCGCGTTCAACGCCGACGTCCGCCCCATCCTCAAGGCGTACTGCACCGACTGCCACGGCGAGGCCGAGAAGCTCAAGGGCGACCTCGACCTCCGCCTCCGCCGCCTCGCCGTCGCGGGTGGGAAGTCCGGCCCCGCCATCGTGCCCGGGAAGGCCGCCGACAGCCTGCTCGTCGAGCGCGTCACGAGCGGCGACATGCCGCCGGGGAAGAAGAAGCTCTCGGCCGCCGAGATCGACGTCCTCAAGCGCTGGATCGCCGGCGGGGCCGCGGTCGAGGCTCCGGAGCCCGAGACGCTCGCCCCCGGGCTCGCCATCGCGCCCGAGGACCGCGCGTGGTGGGCGTTCCAGCCGGTGAAGCGCCCCACCGTCCCGGCAACCGGGCACCCGATCGACGCCTTCGTGCTGGCGAAACTCCGCGAGAAGGGGCTGACGCTGAACCGCCCCGCCGACCGCGTGGCGCTGCTGCGCCGCGTCACGTTCGACCTCATCGGCCTGCCGCCGACGCCCGAGGAGGCGGAAGCGTTCGCCGCCGACCCGGACCCGCTCGCCTACGAGAAGCGCGTCGATCTGTTGCTAGCGCGGCCCGAGTACGGCGAGCGCTGGGGGCGGCACTGGCTCGACGTCGCCGGCTACGCCGACTCCGAGGGCGGCTCGGTGGACGACCCCGTCCGCACGACCGCCTGGAAGTACCGCGACTACGTCGTCCGCGCGTTCAACGCCGACAAGCCGTTCGACCGCTTCGTGCGCGAACAGCTCGCAGGCGACGAACTGGTGCGCCCGCCCTACTCCGCCCTCGCGCCGGCCGACCTCGACGCGCTCGTCGCCACCGGCTTCCTCCGCATGGCGGCGGACGGCACCGGCGCCGCCGGCGCCGACCAGAAGGTCGCCCGCAACGCCGTCCTGACGGACACGGTGAAGATCACCGCCAGCGCGTTCCTCGGCCTCACCGTCGGTTGCGCCGAGTGCCACAACCACCGCTACGACCCGATCCCGCAGACCGACTTCTACCGCCTCCGCGCCGCCTTCGAGCCGGGGTTCGACCTGACGGCGTGGAAGGCGCCGGCGGCGCGGCAGGTGTCGCTGTACACGCCCGACGAGCGGGCGATGGCGGCGGCCGTCGAGGCCGAGGCGGGGGTGATCGAGAAGGCGCGGGCGGCGAAGCAGGCCGAGTTCATCGCGGCGACGTTCGAGAAGGAGCTGGCCAAACTGCCCGAGGAGCGCCGGGCCGCGGCGCGGGCCGCCCGCGACACGCCCGACGCGAAGCGCTCGGCCGCGCAGAAGAAGTTGATGCAGGAGCACCCGAGCCTGAACGTGTCGCCGGGGTCGCTGTACCTCTACGACGCGAAGGCGGCCGACGCGCTCAAGAAGATGGCCGAGGGCGCGGCCGAGATGCGGAAGAAGAAGCCGGTCGAGGAGTTCGTGCGGGCGCTGACCGAGGTGCCGGGGAAGGTGCCGCAGACGGTGCTGTTCCACCGCGGCGACGTGGAGCAGCCGAAGGGCGTGGTGCCGCCCGGCGGGCTCGCCGTGCTCGACGACGCGCTACCGGTGGTCGTGAAGGCGGCGCCCGGCGGCACGAGCGGCCGGCGGCTGGCGCTGGCGAACTGGCTGACCGACCCCCGCCACCCGCTGACGGCGCGGGTGTTCGTGAACCGCGTGTGGATGCACCACTTCGGCCGCGGGCTCGTCGGCTCGCCCGGCGACTTCGGCCGCCTCGGCGAGCGCCCGACGCACCCCGAGCTGCTCGACTGGCTCGCCGCCGACTTCGTGTCGAACGGCTGGGGCGTGAAGCGCCTGCACCGCCTCGTCGTCACGTCGGCGGTGTATCGCCAGTCGTCGGTACGCGACGCGAAGACCGACGCAATCGACCCGGATAACCGCCTGCTCGGCCGCTACCCGTTGCGCCGCCTCGACGCCGAAGCCGTCCGTGACGCGACGCTGGCGACGAGCGGGAGGCTGAACGCGAAGGCGTTCGGCCCGCCGGTGCCGGTGATGGAGGACGACGCCGGGCTGGTCATCATCGGCAAGGCGAACCGCGACGGCGCCGGATACAAGCTCGGCGACGAGTCGGTGGGGGCGGGCGAGGAGTTCCGCCGCAGCGTGTACGTGCAGGTCCGGCGGTCGCGGCCGCTGGCGGTGCTGGCGGCGTTCGACCCGGCGACGACCGAGCCGAACTGCGAGTCGCGGCCGAGTAGCACGGCGACGCCGCAGGCGCTGATGCTGCTCAACGGCGAGTTCGCCGCCGCGCAGGCCGAGGCGTTCGCCGCCCGCGTCCGCCGCGACGCCGGGAATGATGTCGATGCGCAGGTGGCGCGGGCGTGGAAGCTGGCGTACCTGCGGGCGCCGACCGAGGGCGAGGTGGCGGCGGCGCGGTCGTTCCTGCGCGGCGCGGCGGAGGCGTTCGCGGCGCGGCCGGCGCCGCCCCCGCCGCCGAAGAAGGGGACCGCCCCGCTCCCCGAGCCGCCGACGCCCGAGGGACGGGCGCTGGCGGCGTTCTGCCAGGCGCTGCTCGCGAGCAACCGGTTCCTGTACGTGGAGTGACGAACTTCGGTTGCCGCTTGCGGCTTAGCGTTGGGCAACGCTCGGCGCAAGCGGCAACCGAAGTGGCCGCCGAACATCCCAACTCCCGCCGCCGCCATGCTCACCCGCCGCCCTCCTCCGCGACGCCACCTTCGGCATCGGCTCCGTCGCACGCGCACCTGCTGCGCGACGAGCGCCTCCTCGCGCAGCCGCCGAAGCCCGATCTCGAGCGCCCGCACTTCGACCTCCGTCCGAAGCCGCCGCACCACGCCCCGAAGGCGAAGGCGATGATCTCCCTGTTCATGCAGGGCGGGCCGAGCCACATGGACCTCCTCGACCCGAAGCCGCGCCTCACCCAGCTCGACGGCCAGCCGTTCCCCGGCGCGGTGAAGTACGACAACGCCGCCCAGGCCAGCTCCAAGGTGCTCGGCTCGCCGTGGCGCTTCACGAAGCACGGCCGCAACGGCCTCGACGTGTCCGAACTGCTGCCGCACACCGCCCGCATCGCCGACGACCTGTGCGTCGTGCGGTCGATGCACACGGGCGTGAACAACCACGTCCAGGGCATCCACGCGCTGAACACCGGCCGCATCGTCTCCGGTCACCCGGTGCTCGGCAGTTGGGTGTGCTACGGGCTCGGGACGGAGTCGCAGGAGCTGCCGGCGTTCGTCGCGCTGCCCGACCCGGCCAGCCTGCCGGTCAGCGGCGTCGAGCACTGGGCGAACGGCTGGCTGCCGTCGTTGTTCCAGGGGACGGTGGCCCGGCCGCGCGAGCCGCGCATCCCGAACCTCGACCCGCCGCCGCACCTCGCCGGCCGCCCGCAGGCCGAGCTGTTGCGCTACCTCGACGACCTGAACCGCGCCCACCTCGCCGAGCACCCCGGCGAGCTCGACCTCGACGCCCGCATCGCCGGCTACGGCCTCGCCGCGCGGATGCAGACGGCGGCGCGCGAGGCGATGGACCTGAGCCGCGAATCGGCGCGGACGAAGGCGCGGTACGGCATGGACGACCCGGCGAGCGGCGTGCAGCGCTGCTGATCGCCCGCCGGCTGGTGGAGCGCGGGGTGCGGTTCGTGCAGGTGTTCACGTCGAACCAAGCGTGGGACAGCCACGGGTCGATCCGCGGCGGCGCGGCGGTGTGCCTGTAAGACGGACCAATGCGTGCGCGCATTGGTGAGCGACCTGAAGCAGCGCGGGCTGCTCGACAGCACGCTCGTGGCGTGGGGCGGCGAGATGGGCCGGCTGCCGGTGGTGCAGAACGACGCCGGCGCCGCGCGGGTGGGGCGCGACCACAACACCTACGGGTTCACGTGGTGGTTCACCGGCGGCGGGTTCAAGGCCGGCACGGTGTACGGCGCGACCGACGAGTTCGGCCACCACGCGGTCGTGAACCCGGTGTCGCAGCACGACCTGCACGCGACGCTGCTGCACGCCTTCGGGCTGGACGCGAAGCGCCTCGTATACCGCCGCGGCACGACGGAGTTGTCGCTGCTGAACGGGCAGGAGGGGCGAGTGGTGTCGGAGCTGCTGGCGTAGCACCGGCGTGGCGGCGGGTTCCAACCGGCCGGACCGGAACCGTCGGTAGCGGAACGAAGGGATCACGCCCGGCCGGTTGGAAACCGGCCCCACACCGAGCCCCGAGAGAGTACGCTCCCCCATGCCTACCCGCCGCGCCTTCCTCGCCGCCGCGACCGCCGCCCTCGCCGGCCCCGCCCGGGCCCAACCGGACCTCGCGCCGCTCGACCGGCTGATGACCGCCTTCCTCGCCGACCACGCCGTGCCCGGCGCCGCCCTCGCCGTCGCGCGCCGCGGCCGGCTCGTGTACTCTCGCGCGTTCGGCCTCGCCGACCTCGACCGCAAGACGCCCGTCCGGCCGACCAGCCTGTTCCGCGTCGCCAGCGTCTCGAGGCCGCTCACCGCCGTCGCCGTGCTGCAACTCGTGGAACTCGGCAAGGTCCGGCTCGACGACCCGGTGATGCGGTACGTCACGCTCCGCCCGCACCTCGCGGCCGGCGCCGAGGTGGACCCGCGGCTGAAGGACGTGACCGTCCGCCACTGCCTGAACCACACCGGCGGCTGGGACCGCGACCGCTCCGGCGACCCGATCGGCATCCCGGCACGCATCGCCCGCGAGCTCGGCGGCACGCCGCCGGTGTCGGCCGCGGACGTCATTCGTTACACGCCTTGCCTCCGCTCGACGGACTCGGCACGCTCGTACTCGAACGTCGGCTACCTGCTGCTCGGCCGCGTGGTCGAGTACGCGAGCGGCCTCCCCTACGAGCGCTACGTGAAAGAGCGCGTGCTCGCGCCGGTCGGCGTGACGACGACGCAACTCGGTCGCGCGCTACCCGAGAACCGGCCGGCGGACGAGGTGCGCTACTACGACAGCGAGCTGCAACACCGGCGTTGCTCGGTGTTCGCCGCGGGCCGCGAGCGGTGCCTTCCTCGCGGGCGCCGGCAACCTCGAAGGGTACGAGGCGCACGGCGGGTGGGTGGCGTCGGCCGTGGACCTGGTGCGGTTCGCGGCGGCGTTCGACGACCCGGCGCGGTCGCCGCTGCTGTCGGCGGCGTCGGTACGAACCATGTGGGACCGGCCGGCGGGACCGCGGGGCACGACGCGAAGGGCGAGCCGAAGCCGGCGTACCACGCCCTCGCCTGGAACGCCCGGCCGGTAACCGGCGGGGTGAACGCCTGGCACACGGGTCTCATCAGCGGCACCTCGACGCTGCTCGTGCGGCGGCCCGACGGGTTCAGCTGGGCGGTGCTGTTCAACACCGACCGGAGTTCCGACGGCCGGGTGCTGTCGGGGGTGATCGACCCGCTGGTCCACCGCGCCGTCGGCGAGGTGACGACCTGGCCCGCGTGGGCGAGCTGCCGAGGAAGTGACAGTGGGGCCGGCTTTCCCGGCCGCCGTGAACCGCCAGCCGGCCGGGAGTCGGCCCCACGCATCAGTCGAACGAGAACGGCCGCTGCGCGTCGAGCAGCACGAACCCGCGGCCGCCGCCGGCCGGGGTGAACGACACCTCCATCTCGCGCACCACGACCGCCTCCGGCTCGGGCAGCGGGAACCCGGCCGGCGGGTCGAACGCCGCCACGGCGTCGCCCGCGCCGGACACCGGCACCGTCGTCGTGCGCAGGTCGATGACCAGCCCCTCGCCGGTGACGCTGTACGCACGCGGGGAGGCGTGGTAGTTCAGCTTCACCGCCAGGGTGCCGGGGCCGCTCGCCGCGACGTGGAACCGCACCGCCAGGATCGGCTGGTACGGCACGTTGTGCTCGTACGACTTCATCACCGTCCCCGACACCTGCACCCCCGCCGGCGCCACCAGCACGCCCCACCCGACCGGGCTGGCGGTGAGCGCGGCGTTCACCGGGTCGCCGGCGCGGTACAGCCTGCCGCCGGCGAACAGCCGCCACGCCGGGTTCCAGTCGAGGAACTGCGCCGCCGCCTGCCGCGGGCCGTCCTGGTCCATGTTGTCCACGACCACGGCCCCGCCGGGCGTCAGGTGGTCGGCGGCGCGGATGATGTCGAACAGGGCGTACTCGAACGAGTGGTTCCCGTCCACGAACACCACACCGAGCGGCGACTTCCCCGCCTTCGGCAGGTTGAGCTTGGCGAAGTAGCACATCGACGTCATGTCGTGATACACGACGCGGGACCAGACTTCCTCGGGCCAGGTGGCGAGGATGGCCGGGACGCGGTGGCCGCCGAACGGGTCGAGCGTGACGACGTGGCCGCCGGTCGCGCGCGCGGCCTCCGCGAGCACGCGGGTGGTGCCGGCGAAGAAGGTGCCGATCTCCAGCGTCAGCACCGGCCGCAGCCGGCCGACGAGCAGGGCAAGGGTCGCCACCTCGTCCGCGCCCGTAATCGAGTGCAAGTCCGGCCGCTCGCTCAGGGCGGCGCACAACTCCCGGAACTCGGCCGTACCCCCGAGACCGACGAGCCACTCGCCGAGGTCACCGGGTGAGCGGACGGCGCGGAACAGCCGCGGCAGGATGGCGGCGAGCGGGTCGGGCGGCGGCGGCGGCGTGGGCGGCACGACGGCCGGCGCGGCGAGCCCGACGGCGCGCGCCCAGCGGCGGACGGGGAGATAGCGGCGGCGGAGGCGGATGAGCGGTTGCAGCACGGGTCGGGCTCCCGGGGGTAGGCTTTGGCTCGTGGGGTGTCCGCTTGCGGCCTGCGATGGGCCGCGGGAAGCCGCATGCGGGCACCCCCACGAGTCGTCACGCCGCCGCGGCGGGTTCGGCGCGCGAGCGAGTACGTCGGCCACCGGCTCGCGGCCGGCCGGTACGCGGAACAGTTTCACGCTCTCGATCACGCGGTCCACGTCGGCGTCGGTGAGGTCGAAGAACAGCGGCAGTCGCACCAGCCGGTCGCTCGCGGCCTCCGTCACCGGGCACAGCCCCGGCCGGCCGCCGTGCTTCGCGCCCATCTCCGACAGGTGCAGCGGCACGTAGTGGAACGTGGCGACGATGCCGCGCGCCTTCAGGTGCGCCAGCAGCGCCTGCCGGTCGTCGAGCGTCGGCAGCAGCAGGTAGAACAGGTGCGCCGGGTGGCCGCAGTGGTCGGGGACGTGCGGCAGCCGCACGCGGCCCTCCGCGGCCCAGTCCGCGAGCCCGGTGCGGTAGCGTTCCCACACCGCACGCCGCCGCGCCTGGATCGCCGACCGCGCCTCCAGCTGCGCCAGCAGCAGCGCCGCCAGGGCGTCGCTCGGCAGGTAGCTCGACCCCACGTCCACCCAGGTGTACTTGTCCACCTCGCCGCGGAAGAAGCGGCTGCGGTTCGTCCCCTTCTCGCGGATGATCTCGGCGCGCTCGACCAGCGCCGGGTCGTTCAGCACCAGCGCCCCGCCCTCCCCGCACGAGATGTTCTTCGTCTCGTGGAAGCTCTGCGCCGCCAGCGCGCCGAAGCTGCCGAGCGGCCGGCCGTTGTACGTGCCGAACAGGCCGTGGGCGTTGTCCTCGACCACCGGCACGCCCGCGGCAAGAATCGCGTCCATCTCGCAGCCGACGCCGGCGTAGTGGACCGGCACCACGGCCTTCGTGCGCCGCGTCAGCAGCGCCGGGAGCTGCCGCTCGTCGAGGTTCAGCGTGTCGGGCCGCACGTCGGCAAAGACCACGCGGGCGCCGCGTAGCACGAACGCGTTCGCGGTCGAAACGAAGGTGAACGACGGGACGATCACCTCGTCGCCGGGCCGCACGTCGAGGAGCAGCGCGGCCATTTCGAGGGCGTGCGTGCAGGACGTGGTGAGGAGCGTGCGCGGGGCGCCGAGGATGGTTTCGAGTAGGGCGTGGCAGCGCTTCGTGAACGCGCCGTCGCCGGACAGGTGCATGTTGCGGACGGCCTCGCGCAGGTAGCGGTAGGCGGCGTCCGGCATGGCCGGGCGGTTGAAGCCGATGTGGGCGGTCACGCGGCCCTCCCCGCGGCGGCGCGTGCCGTCTCGTCGTGGCGGTCCCGGGCGACCGCGGGCGGGTCCGTCATGGGGCGCACCTCCGGGTGCGCCCCCTGTACCGCAAACCGGGGTGGGCTGGCAAGCCCGGGCGGTCAGCGGTGGTAGTGGCCGTTGTGGTAGTGGCCGCCGCCGTAGCCGGGGGTGTAGCCGCCGTACCGGTAGCCCGACCCGTAGCCCGACCCGTAGCCGCCGTAGCCGTAGCCCGGCGAGTACGCCCGCGGCGAGCCGAAGTTGAGGTTGAACGACAGGCCCGGCTGGTAGCTCCGGTAGCCGTACGACGGGGCGACCGGGTACGCCGGCGCGATGTGGTAGTGGTCGCGGTGCGGGACGAGTACCACCGGCTGGGCGGACGCGGTACCGACACCGAACGCGACGGCCGCGACGGACGCGGCGAGGAGCCGAAGGGTCATGGTGTGTGTCTCCTGCGGGGGGGAATCCCCGCACGAGAAGCGCTCAAGTTCGGTGGGCTTGCGCGCCGGGGCCGCGCGGCTTGCGGACCGCGACGGGACGCGCGAAGCCGCGAGCGGCGACGGAACCCCCCGGCCCCACGTCACGGTTCCCCCGGCCGCGACGGTACCAGCGGGCGCAGGAGTTCGGGGTCGAGCAGGAACAGCTGCCGCCGGCCGGGCAGGTCGGCGGCGTCCACCCACACCTTGTCGCGGCCGCGGAACGCTTCCGCCACCGCCCGCGCCGCCAGCCGCGAGTCGATCGCCGCCCGCCGGTCGGCCAGCAGCCGCACCCGCCGCGCCGCCAGGTCGGCGTCCACCGCCGCCGCCGCCTCGCCCGCCGCGACCCGCTTCGACCGCTCGGCGGCGTGCGCCGCCTTCTCCTCGGCCGACACCTCCGACCGCGCCGTCACCCACGCCGCGAACGCCTTCGCC